>JBLHVH010000028.1:0-23151 GCA_047628385.1 Oleiphilaceae bacterium | reverse complement strand
CTCTGCTAATCTAGAGGATTTGAAAGGCTGCGATTTAATTATTGAGGCGGTGTTTGAAGATCGAGGCTTAAAAGCAAAAGTCACACAAGAAGCGGAAGCTCAAATCAATGAGTCTGCCATGTTTGCAACCAATACCTCAACGTTACCGATTACAGGCTTGGCTAAAGCATCAGAGCGACCTGAAAACTTTGTTGGACTGCACTTCTTTTCACCTGTTGATAAAATGCCGTTAGTTGAAATCATTCGCGGTGAGCTGACGTCTAATGAAACGTTAGCGAAAGCTTATGATTTTGTACTTCAAATTGGAAAGACGCCGATTGTCGTCAATGATAGCCGTGGTTTTTATACTTCACGCGTATTTGGTACGTTTGCAAGTGAGGGTATGGCAATGTTGGGTGAAGGAATTCCTGCGGCAGCAATTGAAAATGCTGCATTTTTGGCCGGCTACCCAGTTGGACCATTAGCGGTAACGGATGAAGTGAGTTTAACGCTAGTTGAAAAAATACGTAATCAAACAATAAAAGATCTTCAAGCTGAAGGTAAGTCGTATTTAGTTCATCCTTCGGATTCGGTGGTTGATCGCATGCTTGAAGCGGACCGGGCAGGTAAATTAAGTGGTGACGGTTTTTATTCGTATCCTGAAAATAACGCAGCAATAGGAGGAAAGAAGCACCTATGGAAAGGTTTGAGTGAGATATTTGAAAATAAATCATGTACTTATTCAGTTGAAGAAATAAAAGATCGCTTATTGTATATCCAAGCAATTGAAACCGTACGTTGTGTTGATGAGCAAGTATTAACAAGTGTCCGTGATGCTAATATTGGTTCGATTATGGGCATTGGTTATCCGATATGGACTGGCGGTATTTTACAGTTTATTAATCAGACAGGTTTGTCTGAATTTATTAAACGTGCCGATGAATTAACGGAGCAGTGTGGCGAGCGCTTTGCTGTCCCTGAGTGTTTAAGAGATATGGCCAGAGATGGGTTAACGTTTAAAGATTAATGTCTCAGGCTGAATTTAAAAGATATTTAAAAATTTAAATATTCATGGTTGAGGATTTTGTTAATGTCAGCGATGAATCGCCATACAGTTATCACTAGAATGCTATAAGGATAAAAAAATGATCAAACGTACCGTATTTGAATCAGAACATGAGATGTTTCGTGACAGCTTTCGTAAATTCCTAGAAGTGGAAGCTGTACCTTTTCATGCGCAGTGGGAGAAAGATGGGCAAGTGTCACGTGAATTGTGGTCAAAAGCAGGTGCGCATGGTTATTTATGTCCAGCTGTTCCTGAAGCATATGGTGGCGTAGAGGCAGACTTTCGCTATAACGCAGTGGTAGATGAAGAGATAGCAAGGCTAGGCTTAAGTGGTATTGGTTTTGGGTTGCACTCTGATATCGCAGTGCCTTATATCATGGCGTATGGTTCAGAAGCGCTAAAAAATAAGTATCTTCCGGGCTGTGTTAATGGTGATTTTGTGACCGCTATCGCGATGACAGAACCGGGCACCGGGTCTGATTTACAGGGCATAAAAACAAATGCGGTATTGGATGGCGATCATTATATTTTAAACGGTTCTAAAACATTTATTACTAATGGACAAATGGCAGACTTAGTTATTGTTGTTGTAAAAACGAACCCAGATGGCGGATCAAAAGGGACCAGCCTTTTATTGGTTGAAGCGAATAGTGAAGGGTTTAAAAAAGGTCAAAACTTAGAAAAAATAGGTATGAAAGCGCAAGATACCTCCGAGCTATTTTTTCAGGATGTCAGAGTGCCTAAAGAAAATATTTTAGGGGCTGAGGGTATGGGCTTTATCTATTTGATGCAGGAGTTACCGCAAGAACGTTTGTCGGTCGCATTGAATGCTATCGCCAGTGCAGAGTCAATTCTTGAACAGACCATTAATTATGTGAAAGAGCGCAAAGCATTTGGGCGTTCAATATCATCCTTCCAAAATACGCAGTTTAAAATCGCAGAAATGTCCGCGAATTTAACGATGGCGAGAGTGTTTGTGGATAAATGTTTGGAGCTATTGCTTGAAAATAAACTTGATGTGGTTACTGCAGCAAAACTTAAATTACTCACTACTGAGATGCAGTGTGATGTCATTGATGAATGCCTTCAGTTGCATGGAGGCTATGGGTATATGCTCGAATATCCAGTAGCGAGAGCTTATGCCGATGCGCGCGTTCAAAAAATATATGCTGGAACCAACGAGGTTATGAAGATAATCATCGGTAGAAGTTTGGTCTGATGTTAATTATGACGAAATAAATCTAACTTGAGAGATTACGGGTCTTAGTTGTATAGCTCAATCTCGAAAAATATTGAATAAATCACTATTGGAGAAAGCATGACCTTACCCCTGAAGGGAATAAAAGTACTAGACTTCACCACCCTACTGCCTGGGCCTTATGCCACTCAGTTGCTGGCGGATATGGGGGCGGAGGTTATTCGTGTTGAGTCGCCAACTCGACCGGACCTTGTCAAGTTTATGCCACCAATGGTGGGTGAGGGTAAAAACAAAGTGTCGGCAGTACATGCGAGTCTTAATCGAAACAAACAATTTATTGCTATTGATTTAAAAAGTGATAGTGCCAAAGAAATTATCTATCGACTTATAATGGAGTACGATATTGTCATCGAGCAATTTCGTCCAAATGTAATGAAACGCCTTGGTTTGGATTACGAGTCATTAAAAATAATACAGCCTAAATTGATTTATTGTTCTATCACTGGTTATGGTCAAACGGGCCCTTTAAAGGATAGGGCTGGGCATGATATTAACTATTTGGCCTTGTCGGGTTTGGCGAGCTATTCTGGCCGAAAAGAAACAGGGCCTGTTTTGTCTGGTACTCAAATCGCAGATATTGCGGGTGGATCACATCATGCGGTGATGGCGGTCCAAGCGGCCATTATTCAGCGAGCTGTTTCTGGAGCAGGGCAGTATTTAGATATTAGTATGAGTGACGCAGCGCTTGCGATGACAACGATGTTTGGTGCGAGTGCTTTAGCGAGTGGAAAACCGCTAGAGCTAGGTGGGGAGATGTTAAATGGTGGTTTATTTTATGATTATTATGAAACAGCTGACGGGCGCTATTTATCATTGGGTAGCTTAGAGCCAGTGTTTGCGAACAAAGTACTAGAAGTTTTGGGTATGAATGAATGGGCAAGTAAATTAACTGATCAGCGATGTGTGATTCAACACGAGGTGCGCGAACAATTTAAAACGGTTTTTAAACAACACTCCTTTGAACATTGGTTGGCTATCTTTGAGCCGTTAGACGCCTGTGTTGAGCCTGTACTTACGATTGAAGAAACTTTTTCGCATCCTCATTTTATTGAGCGAGGTATGATCTCTGACGCTTTAATGGAAACAGGAGAAAGCATTCCTCAATTAAATTCAGCCTTGCCTTTTAGGTCAGAAAAAAAACATCAAGCAGGAAGAGGTTTGGGTGTTGATACCGATACCGTTTTAAGACGAATTGGCTTTGGTGAACCTGAAATTAATGTATTGAGAGCAGATAAAGTTATTCAGTAGACCTGTTATATAGCGCCATCAGTAAGAAGATTCTGTTGATTACTAATCATTCTGGGTGTGCTTGTCTACTTTTTGCTCTACAATAGCGCCCCCAAATTGACGTAGCCCGCAGGTAATACTTTTGACACACGCAAATTTCTCAACGCTAAAACTAAAGCAAGGCTTATTAGAAAACCTTGAAACACTCGGGTATTTGGCTATGACGCCTATCCAAGCGCAAAGTATTCCCTTGATTTTAGAAGGTAAAGACGTCATTGCTCAAGCAAAAACCGGCTCAGGCAAAACGGCTGCTTTTGGTTTAGGCTTGTTGCAAAATCTTGTCGTAAAGCGGTTTAGGGTTCAAACGCTTGTTTTGTGTCCAACGCGTGAATTAGCGGATCAAGTTGCTAAAGAAATACGTAGATTGGCACGTGGAATTCACAATATTAAAGTACTTACCTTGTGTGGCGGCAAGCCATTTGGTCCTCAAATTGGATCGCTCGAACATGGCGCGCATATTATTGTTGGTACTCCCGGGCGGGTAGAGGAGCATCTGACAAAAGGTAGTTTGAATCTCGATAACCTGAACACATTTGTTTTAGATGAAGCGGATAGAATGTTAGAAATGGGCTTTCAATCTGCGTTGGATGCCATTGTGGAATTCGCTCCGAAAGATCGGCAGACCTTACTGTTCAGTGCAACATTTCCTGACCAAATTGCATTGGTTGCCAACAAAATAATGAAGCAGCCAGAGCGGGTAACTGCCGCTGAAGCGAATAGTTCAGAAACTATTAAACAGCATTTCTATAAAGTCGATGATAACGAGCATCGCATGGTGGCTGTTCGTCTTTTACTTCAGAAACATCGTCCTAAATCAGCGATTATTTTTTGCAATACTAAAATTGAAACACAAGATGTAGCGGACGAACTCTTTGGCCGTGGGTTTTCTGCGATGGCGATTCATGGTGATTTAGATCAAAAAGATCGTGATCAGGTTTTAGTTCGTTTTGCGAGTAAGTCGATTTCGGTCTTAGTCGCAACAGATGTTGCGGCTAGAGGCTTAGATATAGATACCTTGAACCTAGTAATTAATTATCATCTATCTAGAGACTCAGAAGTGCATGTGCATCGGGTTGGTCGAACTGGGCGAGCAGGAAATTCTGGTATGGCATGTTCGCTCTATAGTGAAAAAGAAAGCTATAAAGTATCAGTCATAGAGCAAGAAAATAACTTAACGGTTAAACCTGAAGATCTGCCATCGATTAATTATCTAGATAAACCAATCGATTCCGCTGCAATGGTTTGTTTCCAGATAGATGGGGGGAAGAAGCAAAAGCTTCGTGCAGGCGATATTTTAGGCGCGCTAACGAGTCCTGGTGGCATCACGGGTGATCAGGTGGGTAAAATAAACTTATTTGATAATAGAGCTTATGTTGCGGTTGAGGTCGGTGTTGCCAATGTTGCGTATGAGAAACTGAGTGAAGGGAAAATGAAAGGTCGCTCTTTTCGTGTCCGATGGATGCGTTAATTCTTTATGTTGCTTAGACAGATAGATAACCTGACTGTATTAACATGGATTGTTCGCGGTTAATACAGTTAGTTTGCTGAAAGTAGTTCCTTGTAAAAACTAGAACCATTGGCTTCATCTCCGAAAAAATTACTAATACTAATCTTATTGCTTTCTAAGTCTTTATCTAATTCATAGTCTATTTACGTATGTTCTTCTGTTGACAACGCTCAGTCATTTAATTCCAGTAATACTTTAATAAATACGTATGTGTCATTTATCTTTGCGGGCATAACTGCTTGATTCACCATAAAACCTAGATTAGAAATATTTCTAATCTAAAATACGTTATTTCAATAGTTTTTTATTTTCGAAAGCAATACTAGACTGTCCTGTTATTTCTTAAGAATAATGGACGCTGGCGCGATGATAATCGCTGTTAACGTGGCATTACTAATTTCAATAGTAGTTGTTAAAGTAAAGTGGTTGGTCGAGGCTGATATTGAGGTTTTTGCGATAAATAAAGTGTTCAATAAACTATTAAAAGGTATGCTTGCGATCCCTGTTTCTGATGATAACCACAATTAGCGCTTGTTGATACACCGGAAGTCTTAAGTCGGTTTAGGGTGCTGTTGCTGTGAGTTGAAGGCTGATTCTTGGTTTAATTTAGCTATTTAGTGGCGTTATTATAATTGAACTTAGTATCACATTGTCAGAATGATACTCTTCACCACCTCCGCTTTCATCGTATCCAGCAATAGTATTAGAGAAAATAGAGTAAGCAGGAAGGATTTAATATTTATGCTATTAATGGCTTAGTACATAAATCATGTCCAATAATTAACGTCATATAACACTGTTTTTTGATTAATATAGTTAGATCTTCGTAAATTGTAGGCCTAGAACAAACAAATACAAATTAAAATTACATTTATCAGTATCGCTGGGGTGGAAATCTTATAAATTCAGACTAAAGTTAGTTTATTGTTAAATGCCTATATGAGGCATTAAGAGCTTAGGCCCTTATTAAGTTTAAGTTTAAGTTTAATAACTATGATGAGAGCTTGGTGATGAGTGAGGAAAGTATTAAGTTGGAAGGTGTTGTAAACATTGCTAAGGCAGAAGTATTGTTTCATGAAATGGAAGATGTTTTACGACTGAGTCACCCTACTAAAATATATGCGGCTGAAGTCACGCGAGTGGATACAGCAGTTATACAATTAATCGCTAGTTTCATCGCAGATATGAATCGTGCAGGTACATTGGTTGAATGGGATGGTGTTTCTGAAGAGTTCTTGGCAGCGGCTAAGTTGTTGGGCATGGAGCAAGCTTTAAACTTGTGAACCTAAAAATTGCAAAAAATATACATATTGATTAAGCGTTAATTGGAGAAAAAAATGGCAACAATATTGGCAGTTGATGATTCTGCTTCAATGAGACAAATGGTTTCATTCACATTAAAAGGTGCAGGTTACACGGTAATCGAAGCTGAAGATGGACAAAAAGCACTTGATAAAGCAAAGGGTAGTGCAGTTGATCTAGTGCTTACAGATGTCAATATGCCGGTCATGGACGGCATTGAATTGGTTAGAAATTTAAGAACCCTTCCTGCGTATAAATTTACGCCAATCCTCATGTTAACAACTGAGTCTGCCGGCGATAAAAAGGTTCAAGGTAAAAATGCGGGTGCTACAGGGTGGCTCGTCAAGCCTTTTAATCCTGAGCAGTTACTCGCAACGATCAAAAAAGTTATGGGCTAGTTTTTTTACAAATATATTCAAAATTAGAAATCGATTGAATTGTAAAATATTACTCTCCAAAGTGTGTTTGTGCACTCAAAGAATAGGTCATTGGTTATGAGCGTCGACTTAAGTCAGTTTCATCAGGTTTTTTTTGAAGAAAGTTATGAAGGGTTGGATGTCATGGAATCCGCTCTTCTCAATATTGATGTTTCCGCAATAGATGATGAAACTATTAATGAAATCTTTCGAGCGGCGCATTCAATAAAAGGTGGTAGTGGTACTTTTGGTTTTAAAGAAATTGCTGAATTTACGCATGTTGTTGAAACCCTTTTAGATTTAATACGCTCAGATCAATTTGAAATGAAAACGGATCATGTTGATTTGTTTTTAGAATCGGTTGATTGTATTCGAACGATGATCAATCAGTTCGAAAGTGGCACCAGTTGTGATATGGGGATTGCTGGTGAACTAAAAGTTGCTTTTAATGTATTGCTTGATGCTGATAATACAAAAGACTCGGGTGATATTGATGCTGATTCAAAAGTTGATGAATCTCATGATGGTTCCTCGGGTTCTGATGGTTGGAAAATTTATTTTAAACCTGAGTTAGATATTCTTAGAACGGGTAATGACGCCGTGCGTATGTTCCGTGAGTTATCAGAGTTAGGTGAATTATCTGTTATTGCGGTAATTGATGAAATTCCTTCTATTGCTGATATAGACCCTGAATCCTGTTACATGGCTTGGAACCTAACACTTTTAGGTAGCGCTACAGAAGCCCAGGTTAATGAGGTGTTTGAATGGGTTGTTGATGACTCAGATTTAGTTATTACGCCCGCTGGGTTACAAAGTGATGTGCTCGAACCTGTTAAAGATATAGCTGCTAGCGAACAGACTGTGGCAAGCGAAAATGAAAAATCTGTTCCTTCCGCCAAGGCTGAGAAAAACAGAGTAGCAGAAAAAGAAGTTAAGCCATCAGTGACTAAAAAAGTGGTGGCTAAAAAAGAAGCTAAAACTGAAAATGCCTCTATTCGTGTTGGCACAGATAAAATTGATGATTTAATTAACATGGTTGGCGAATTAGTGATAACGCAGTCAATGTTAAGTGAATTAGGTAAAGACTTCAGTATAGAAAATATGCCTAAGCTAATGGAAGGTTTGGCGCAGCTCAGTATGCATACACGTGAATTGCAAGAGAATGTCATGCGTATTCGAATGCTTCCTATTAGCTTCGCTTTTTCACGTTTTCCTCGTTTAGTTCATGATATGAGCAAAAACTTAAATAAGAAGGTGGAGTTAGTATTACTTGGCGAACAAACCGAGTTAGACAAAACAGTGATGGAACGAATTGGTGACCCTTTAGTACACCTTGTTAGGAATTCGTTGGACCATGGTTTAGAACTTCCAGAAAAACGATTAGCTGCAGGTAAAGATGAAACTGGTAAAATTACCCTAAACGCCTTTCATCAGGGCGGTAACATTATTATTCAGATTATCGATGATGGAGGCGGGCTCAACAAAGAGCGAATTTTATCAAAAGCTATTGAAAATGGTTTGGTATCAGAAAGTGACACCCTTACGGATGATCAAATTAATGATTTAGTTTTCTTGCCTGGATTTTCAACGGCTGAAGCAGTAACAGATATTTCTGGCCGAGGGGTCGGCATGGACGTGGTACGTAGGAACATTCAAGAACTGAACGGGTCGGTGGAAGTTGAATCGACAGAAGGCAAGGGAAGTGTATTCACCATTCGTTTACCACTGACACTAGCGATACTCGATGGACAACTTATAAGTGTGGGCGAGCAGGTCTATATTTTTCCATTGGTGTCAATTGTTGAGTCAATTCAGACACAGGATCACATGATACATCGTGTTTCAGGAGGGTGTGATGTATTACGCCTCAGAAAAGAATACATTCCAATTGTAAAGCTCTGGGATGTGTTTAATGTTAAACCAAAACATGAAACAGTTGACAATGGTCTACTAGTTATTGTCGAAGGCGATAACATTAAAATTGCAGTATTGGTGGATGATTTACTTGGTCAGCAACAAGTCGTCATAAAAAGTATTCGAGAGAATTATCGTCCGGTACATGGCGTATCAGGTGCAACTATTTTGGGTGATGGTACGGTTTCACTCATTCTCGATATCAGCGGTTTAATTAAACTTGCTGGAGTCGGCCGAGATACTTATAAAAACATTAGCGACACTAACGATATCGAAGCTGCATAAAAATACGTAAAGGCTGGGTAATATGGGTAATGAAACAGAAAAATATCTGGACAAACTTAATGACGAAGTTTCTGAAGCGCAAGCCGATGAGCAGGGTGATCAGTACCTAACATTTTTTATGGCGGGTGAAGAGTTTGGTGTTGATATTCTAGCAGTTCAAGAAATTAGGGGGTGGGAGCCTATTACAGCTATCCCAAATTCTCCAAGCCAAGTTTTAGGGTTTACAAACTTACGTGGGACAGTTGCACCTATCATTGACTTAAGACTTTGCTTCGGTGTCGAAACAGCGTCTTATGGAAATGCTTCGGTTGTTATTATTATGTCTGTTCAATCAGAAAAAAACGAAAAAATTATGGGCATTGTTGTTGATGCCGTTTCTGATGTGTATAACTTTTCCAAATCTAACATCCAGCCCTCTCCAGAGTTAGCTCAAACTAAGCAGGCTCAATATGTTAAGGGTCTAGGTAGTACTAAAGATAAAATGGTGATTTTGTTAGAGTTAACTGAACAACTTATTGCAGATTCAGACATTGGTTCAAATCGCCATTTGTCGGCTGGTTAACTGCTGACTAAAAATGATATTCAAAGCGATATTCAAAAGGTTGTCAGAAGGATTAATAGTGTGGAGCTAAACTCTCAAAATTTACAGCGCGAATTTATGATGACAGACGCTGATTTTAAAATTATTAGTGACTTAGCCTATGAGTTTACTGGCATTGTATTAGGGCCTCAAAAACGAGACATGGTTTATGGCCGTCTTGCACGGCGTTTACGTGATTTAGGGCTGACCCGGGTATCTGATTATATAAACGCAGTAAAAAGTGACCAAAACGAAGAAGTAAGTAAATTTATCAATGCAATCACGACGAATTTAACGTCATTTTATAGAGAACAGCATCATTTTGACTTTATAACGAAAAGCCTAATTCCTGAATTAAAGAAAACAAACCTAGGCACTAAAAAAATTAGGGCTTGGTCAGCAGGTTGTTCAACAGGTGAAGAACCTTATAGTATCGCGATTACCTTTAAAGAAAGCATGGATTTACAGGGCTGGGATTTAAAAATACTTGCGACAGATTTAGACTCAAAGGTACTAAATAAAGGTCAGCAAGGCATTTATGATATAGATCGAATTGAGTCAATAAAATCTAGCTATAAACAGAAATGGTTTCTTAAAGATCAAAATCATCCGGATATCGTGAAGGTAAAGCCTGAGATACAGGAGTTGATTAAATTTAAAAGATTAAACTTGTTGGAGAAATGGCCGATGAAAGGGCCGTTTGATTTCATTTTTTGTCGCAATGTCGTGATCTATTTCAATGCGGAAACACAAGCCGTGTTGTTTGATCGTTACGCAGAGATGTTAAAAGATGGCGGATATTTGATTATTGGCCATTCTGAGAGTTTAGATCGGACTAACAACCGCTTTCGCTCAATTGGTAAAACAATCTATAAAAAAATATCATAAGTAACATCTTAAGAAATATATATAAATAGGAAATTTAACGATGACAGAAGTACAACCATTACCTGAAGCGTTGCCAGGTTTTGAGCATATAAATCGGTACTGGGATAAAAATATGAATGTCCCAGCCGCTAAAATTATGCCGGGTGAATTTTATGTTAGTCGTAGCGGGGAAATGATCGTCACTGTTTTGGGGTCTTGTATTTCTGCTTGTATCCGGGATGTGCATTTAGGCGTTGGGGGCATGAATCATTTTATGTTGCCTCAGCAAGGGGCTCATTCAACTGAAAATTGGGGGGATGCAGCAAGTTCTGCTTCACGTTACGGCAACTGGGCAATGGAGTATTTAATTAACGAAATTCTTAAGCTTGGTGGCACACGCAGAAATCTAGAAATAAAAGTATTTGGTGGTGGCAATGTATTATCTAACATGACGGATATAGGTGAACGGAATATTGATTTTGTTCGAAAATATGTTTATCAAGAAAACTTTGAAATTAAAGCGGAAGACGTTGGTGATATTTACCCTAGAAAAGTACTTTATTTTCCAGATACAGGTGCCGTAAAAATTCGAAAACTTCGCGAGACAGCCAATAATACCTTATTACAAAGAGAGAGTAAGTATAGCAAAACGCTTAACAATAAGCCTGATATTAGTGGTGATGTAGAGTTGTTTTCATAATGTGTTTTGGATTTATACTTTTTTTTGGGGATGAAATTTGAACAAAATTAAAGTATTGATAATTGATGATTCAGAGTTGATTCGACAGCTCTTAACTGAAATTATTTCATCAGCACCTGATTTAGAGGTCATTGCGTGCGCAGTAGACCCTATTGACGCTCGAGACAAAATAAAGCAATTTAATCCAGACGTATTAACACTCGATATTGAAATGCCAAAAATGGACGGTATTACTTTTTTACGAAATTTAATGCGATTAAGGCCAATGCCAGTGGTAATGATATCAACCCTCACTGAGCATGGTGCACCAGCAACATTAGATGCGCTTGAAATAGGCGCTGTTGATTATATTGCCAAACCTAAAGGTGACTCTTGGGGGGATTTATCGGATTATGCTGACATTATTCACGATAAATTAAGGCATGCCGCGCGTTCAAATATGTCTGCTCGCGACAGTTTAACGAACTTAGTAAGTCCAACTAAGGTTGTTGTTAGTCGCAATGCAGAAGAAAATAAAACCAAATTTAGTCCAACAAAAGTAATTTGTATTGGTAGTTCTACTGGCGGCACTGAAGCAATTAAAGAGGTGCTGTTTGATATGCCAACTAATTGTCCTCCTATTTTAATGGCACAACATATCCCTGCTGCATTCAGCGCTTCACTAGCAGAGCGACTAAATAGACTATGTACGATTACTGTGAGGGAGGCAAAAGCAGGAATGCCCTTAGAGGCTGGAAATGCTTATCTTGCACCTGGTGATTTTCATTTAAAAGTCATTCAAAAAAATGGAAGACTCATAACCGCATTGGACGATAGTGAAAAAGTAAACGGGCATAAACCGTCTGTGGATGTCTTATTTCAATCCGCAATAGCATGCGTGGGTAAAAATGTGGTTGCAGCAATACTTACGGGAATGGGATGTGATGGCGCTATTGGCTTAAAAGGTATATTCGATCATGGAGGTATTACTTTAGCTCAAGATGAAGCTACAAGTGTTGTATGGGGGATGCCGGGCGCTGCTGTAAAGCTAGGTGCTGTTAAGGGTGTTTTACCTATAAAAAGAATTAGAAACGGCTTGCTTAAAGCTTGTGAAAAATAAATTATAATTGTTAAGGAAAGTATATGTCTATCGTATCTCACATGTCGGACTCTGGCGAAACAATGAAGATAGCCATTCAAGGGCGTTTTGATTTTGGATCACATCAAGACTTTCGTGAGTCCTATGATAAAAATGATTCAAGTGTGAAGGAATATTATGTTGATATGGCTAAAACCACTTATTTAGATAGTTCAGCCTTAGGTATGCTTTTGTTGCTAAGAGATCATGCTGGAAGCAGTGCAATCATCAAAATTATTAACTGCAATAATGAAGTGTTTAAAATTTTCGAAATCTCAAACTTTGATCAACTGTTTGAGATTAGTGCAGCAAAATAAGTATTCAAAGTCATTTTTTTTAATCTAATAGTGACCTGAACATTTATGTGATTATGATATTGTCGTAATTACATATTCATGGGTGTGAAATGAGTAAAGCTCCACAATTGAAAATATTAATTACTGAAGATAATATCGCTGATTGTTTGATCATTAATAAGTTGGTGAGAGACCAGGGCTATCAAACTGTTGTTGCGCACAATGGGATTGAGGCGATTGATTTATTTGTAAAAGAGAAACCTGATATTATTTTGATGGATGCTTTGATGCCAAAGATGGACGGCTTTGAGGCAGTGAAAAGAATTAAATCTTTAGTTAAAGATGATTTTCTTCCTATTATTTTTCTAACGTCTTTAAATGATGATATTTCGCTTGTTTCATGTCTTGAAGCTGGTGGTGATGATTTTCTGTCAAAGCCTTATAGCCCGATCGTTATAGCGGCAAAAATTCAAGCATTCACTCGAATGATTACATTGCATCGCACGGTTCAAGCTCAGCGAGATGAAATTACGAGTCGAAATGAATACCTTCTTCAAGAACAAAAAATAGCCAAAGAGATATTTGATAATGTAGCGCATTTGGGGTGTCTTGGCGCTTCAAATATTAAACACTTATTATCCCCTATGTCCGTTTTTAATGGTGATGTGCTGTTAGCATCAAGAAAGCCATCCGGTGGCATGATTGTTTTTCTAGGCGATTTTACGGGTCATGGATTACCTGCGGCGGTTGGTGCAATGCCTGTGGCAGAAATTTTTTATGACTTGGTTGTAAAGGGTTTTGGTGTGGAGAGAATTCTTCATGATATCAACCAAAAATTGCATACCATTCTGCCAGTAGGATTCTTCTGTTGTGCAAGTATTGTTGACATAAATTATGCATGGGAAAGGATTGAAATATGGAACGGCGGTCTACTTGATGTTCTATTAAAGAAAAACGATGGACGTGTTTTACCTTTTAAATCTTTGCACTTACCCTTAGGAATACTATCGGCTGAGGCGTTTAATGCTGAGTGTGTTGAGTGCGACATGAAGGTAGGCGAAAGAATATATCTGTTCTCAGATGGTATCGTAGACTTAAAGGACCATGAAGATAATGAGTTTGCATTAAATGGCTTTGCGAATTTCTTATTAAAAAATGAAGAACCAGAACTAATTTTTTCACATATTGTTGAACAGGAAAAATTAAGTTTCGAAAGAAATGTATCAAATATTGATGATGTGACCTTTGTCGAAATTCTAATGATTTCTGAAGATGTGGTCTCCAGCAAGCATGAGCTAGTTCAGAATAATGAACTGCGTGGTGCGCGTGACTGGTCCATGAGTTTTGAAATGTTTAACCAGACAATTCGTGACTTCAACCCTATCCCTCTCATGCTACATATAACGATGGAGGTGCCAGAATTAAGAGTTTTCAATAATGATGTATGTATGATTTTATCAGAGTTGATTACGAATGGTATTGATCATGGTTTGTTGGGCTTAGATTCCAAGCTGAAGAACTCATCAAATGGTTTTCAGCAGTATTATGACTTAAGGAGTGAACGTCTTACGAACTTGTCAGGGGAGAGTCTTCATATTTCCTTGAGGTACTTGCCTAATGCTACGGGAGGAGTTTTAGTGATTCGGGTTGTTGATACCGGCGCGGGTTTTGATTTTAGTCAGGTAGATTTTGATATTCCAAAAGCTTCACAAATGTCTGGCCGGGGAATTCCCTTGTTAACAAGGTTATGTGAATCTATTATTTATGAAGGAAATGGGAATACCGTAGAAGCAGTGTATCGATGGGTGAAATTGCACGATAACAATAAATTATGAATTTAGAACATTTAAATAAAACTCAAATTAATGAGTTAGCATTGATGCTGGATGATGAGTTTCCTGAGTTCATCAGAACCTTTATTTCACACTCAGAAGAGCTTATCTTATCGTTAAAACAACAGTTAAATACTAATGATAATAATGGCTTTATCATTAGTATTCATAGTCTAAAAGGAAGTTGTAGAAATATTGGTGCAGAACTACTTGCAGACTATTGTCTTCAAATTGAGACTCAAGCTCGTAATGAAAATATAGCGTCTGTTCATCCTGAATTAATGAGTATTTGTGCTGAATTTAATGATCTTAAAGTCACACTATTAAAACTGGCCCGAATTTAGCTATACCATAGATAATTCTTTAATTTAGATTATTTAAGGTTGGCTGAGCTATGCAACAAATTTTACTCTCTTCGCAGAATGTATTACCAAATCAAGCTAAAGGTGCAAGTAATACAGCTGGTAATTCACCATTAGTTTCTCCTAATCAGGGGAATGCTACAACAAATATTTTGAAGACTAATAATGTTGATGAGGCGTTAAATCAAGCTAATCAAGGGGGTGGTAGCTCTTTTTTGGGGATTTTGAATGGTTTAGAAATTCCTGAAGGACGTGAGGGTATGCAAAGTGCAAGCTTGGATGAGTGGAAAACACTACTCAATGGAAATCCTGCTTTGCTAGACCAATTAGAGAAAAATCCTGAACTTTCTGGACAAATAAAAGCGTTTATTGAAGGGCAAAGTTTATCCAAAGAAGGTGAGATATTGCCGCCTTTAATGGCAGAAGAAGGCAATAGTACGCTTTTGGATGTTTCAGTTACAACCCAAGATTTAAAAATATCTGATGCTGTAATGACATTGCAGCAGGTGATTGATGGTTTTTTAAGTGAGCAGCAAGCTAATGAAATTGATGGCAGTGCTGCAGAAAAATTAAGTGCCGGTAATGGCGAATCTATTGCTCTGGGTGGTGAACTAGCTAATATATCGGTTCCATATATTTTAACTGATCAAAATGATCCTAATATTAAAGCATGGGGAAGGTTTTTTGATAGTGCTCCGACCATTAATGCTTCTGGTAGTCCAGCTTTAAATACTACTGGTGCGGTTAATATTGAATACTCTACTACGCTAGGCAAGGGGGGGCACAATATTGGACTGATGCAAAATGGCGTTGTAAATAGTCTTCAATCTGAAACAGATGCTCAGCTCAAAGCTTCTTTTGATTCATTTAGCACTTTTGATTCCAAAGTGGGGGATCTTTTGGAGTCAGGGCGAACTCTGGAAAGGGTGGATTCATCTAAAAGTCAATTTGCAGAAATACAATCTAAGTTAAATGGTACGGGTTTAAAACAATACTCAACGTCGCTTGAAACAAATGTGCAAGATCCTGAGTGGGGTGATGAGATGGGGCAAAAAATCATGTGGCTTGCAGGGCGAGCGATCCAGTCAGCAGAGATTCATTTAAATCCAGCCGACCTCGGCCCAATCGAAGTTCAAATTAAAGTTCAGAATGATCAAGCAGTCGTCACTTTTCACGCACAAAATAGTACTGTTAGGGATATGCTTGAATCTAATGTTCATCGTTTAAGGGATATGATGGAGTCAAATGGTGTCGATTTAGCTGAGGTTTCAGTTGGTTCTGAGAATTCTGGAAGTCAATACTCTGAAAGAGATGGTAATGGCGGCGATGGCGAGAATAATGACGAGTCAGGCTCTGGTTCCCAAAATGGTTTAGCAGGAGATGTGTCTGATGAATTGGTGCAGACCACGGGCGTATCAAATCGTATCGTCGACTTTTATGCATAGTTAACGTTAAGTAATTTGTTTTTAGTCATGTTATTTTACTTTCGCCTTCTTTATAGACCGCTTTAAGCTACAATTATACTCTAATCGCCAAAAGCACTTACATTATTAAATGTAGGTGCGAGTTTGAGATGTGTTATTCAAAATAATTGGCATATAGTTTGCTTAAGTATATTATAAGTGCTTCTGTAATGAATTTAATGACAGGAAAATGGCGTGGCTGAAGACGAAAATAAAACAGATAGTAATAATGAAGATGCCAGTGGCGTCGAAGGTAAATCAAAAAAGAAGCTAATAATCATTATTGCCATCGTTGCAGTGATTGCCATTGGTGCATCAGTGGGTGTGACTCTATTTTTACTTGGTGACGATAAACCGTCAGATGTGGCAGAAGAAGTTGCTGAAGAGGTTATAGAGCCATTGGCTCCTGCAGCCTATTCAAATATTAAACCTCCTTTTCTTGTGACCTTCAATGTCGGGGGGCGACAACGGTATATGCAGGTTTCAATTACAGTATCTAGTAGAGATGCTTCTTCTTTAGATGCTTTAGAGCATCATATGCCTTTTATTCGTTCTAAAGTGATTTCTGTATATAGCGGTCTTGATTTTGCTGAGATTCAGACAGAGGAAGGAAAAGAAGCACTTCGTTTGCAAACCGTGACGGTTATTAATGAAGTGCTTGAGGGTGAAGGCGCTACAGGCATAGAAAATATATATTTTACTAACTTTGTATTACAGTAAATTTTTTACTAACTTCGTATTACAGCGTTTTTTGTAATGGTGTAATACGGTAATGCTCATATTAACTTGGCAGCTGTAACGTGCAAGATTTACTATCACAAGATGAGATAGATGCGCTTTTACATGGGGTTGACGACGGTGATGTTGATACCGAAGATGACGCTGATGAAGAAGGCATACGGAATTATGACTTAGCAAGTCAGGATCGAATCGTACGTGGGCGAATGCCTACGCTTGAAATGATCAATGAGCGTTTTGCACGATACACACGAATAAGTTTATTTAACTTGTTGCGCCGTAATGCTGATGTGTCTACAGGTGGTGTTCAAATTATGAAGTTTGGCGAATATGTCCATACTTTATATGTTCCCACCAGTTTAAATATTGTTAAAATACGCCCATTGAGAGGTGCAGGCTTATTTATTTTTGACGCCAAACTTGTATTCAAGTTGGTGGATAACTTTTTTGGTGGTGATGGCCGGCATGCAAAAATAGAGGGTAGAGAATTTACGCCAACAGAAATTCGCGTTGTTCATATGGTTTTAGAGCAAATTTTTGTTGATATGGAAGAAGCGTGGCGCTCTGTCTTTAAAATTAAATTTGAATATGTGAACTCGGAAGTAAATCCATCGATGGCTAATATCGTTAGTCCAAGTGAAGTAATTGTCGTGAGTACTTTTCATATCGAGCTTGACGGTGGTGGTGGTGATCTTCATTTGGCGATACCGTATTCAACGATTGAGCCTATTCGAGAAGTTTTGGATGCAGGTGTTCAAAGTGATGTGGATGATGTTGACGAGCGCTGGATGAACACCATTAAGAAGGATTTATTAGCCGCCAGTGTGCCGTTAAATGGAATAATACTTGAGAATAAAATTTCCCTACGTGATGTTTCAAATTTAAAGGCGGGGGATATAATCCCAATAGAATTGCCTGAGTTAGTCACAATCACAGCAAGTAAAGTACCTATGTTTAAAGCGCAGTTAGGCCAAAGTGATGGTAACTATGCTGCGAAAATTGTCGAAAAAATTGAACGACCAAACCTTATTTCAAAAATGGTAGAAGGCAATGAGTGAGAATAATGTACCGCCAGAAGGTGGCAGTGAAGATGAGAAATTAGCTTCTGAATGGGAAGCTGCTATGGAAGAGTCTGGCGATGCTGAAGATGGCGTTGAAGATGAATGGGCTGCTGCCATGGCAGAAGCTGAAGCGGTTGATAAGAGTCCAGCTGATGATATCCAATCAGCGCCGTTAGAATCATTTGCTGCAACACCAAAGCATCAACAGGTAGAAGGCGCACCTGACTTAGATGTGATTTTAGATATCCCTGTTACGATATCTATGGAGGTAGGAAACACTTCAATTCCAATCCGAAATTTATTGCAGTTAAATCAAGGCTCCGTTATTGAGCTGGATCGATTGGCTGGGGAGCCTTTGGATGTGCTTATTAATGGCACTTTGATCGCTCATGGTGAAGTCGTTATGGTGAATGACAAGTTTGGTATACGTTTGACCGATGTTGTGAGTCCAACCGAACGAATCAGGCGGCTTGGCTAATGCGTATTTTTTGCCTTATGGTACTTCTCTCTTTCTGTGGCAGCCTATACGCCGAATCAGCTGCAAATGTGGCGGGTGAAAATGAGAAGAATGAAAATATAGTACTGCCAAGTGTTGAGACAAAAAATGATGGACTCATCAGTGTTGAAGCTAAAAAAAGTGAAAGTATTTTTCCAATAACCAAAAAAAGTACGCTTTTGCCTGAAATCAAATCGCTATTGCCCGAAAATAATACACTATTGCCTGAAAGTAATACAACAACCAAGCCTACCGTGTCGGCACTTTCCAACTGGCCTGTTGTGCTCCTAATGCTGGTTGGTATTGTGTGCTTGATTTTGGGTTTGGCATGGTTTGTTAAGCGTTTTGGAGGTTTCAGTATGACAGGGGGGCGAGATATGAGTGTTCTTTCCTCTGTATCATTAGGCGCAAGAGAACGTGTTGCTTTAATAGATGTGAAAGGGCAGCAATTTTTGGTGGGTGTGACCACGCAAAATATTAACCATTTACATACCTTTGATGAGCCTGTTGTCGATACAAAGAGTGGTGAGACTTCGAATAGTAAAGCAAAAATAGACAATTCAGCCATTTTTCAAAAAGGTGACTTTGCTAAAAAATTACAAAAATTATTAACTACGGCAAAACCCGCGAGTGATGAACGTGTATAAATTACTTTTTTCCCTTGTTTTTATGCTTTTAGCTGGCTCGGTTTTTGGTGCAGACGTAGGTATTCCAGCGCTAAAACTAGTGACAAATCAAGATGGCTCGCAGTCATACAGTGTGACGCTACAAGTATTGGCGTTGATGACTGCGCTGACTTTTTTACCTGCAATGCTTATGATGATGACATCGTTTACGCGAATTATTATTGTATTCTCTATTCTTAGGCAGGCCCTTGGATTACAGCAAACGCCGTCAAATCAAGTTATTTTAGGCTTAACTTTATTCTTAACAATTTTCATTATGTCGCCCGTTTTAGAAAAGGTAAATACTGACGCGATACAACCTTATATGGCTGAAGAATTAGCGCCACTTGAGGCGGCAAAAAAAGCGAGCGGACCTTTTAGAGAATTTATGATTCGCCAAACGCGCGAAGATGATATTGGCCTCTTTATCAGAATTTCAGGTGGTGAGTATGAGACCTTAGAGGATGTGCCTTTCTGGATTATTATGCCCGCCTTTGTAACGAGTGAAATTAAAACAGCTTTTCAAATTGGCTTTATTTTGTTTTTGCCTTTTTTGATTATAGATTTAGTCGTTGCCAGTGTTCTGATGGCGATGGGGATGATGATGCTCTCGCCAATTATTATCTCTTTGCCCTTTAAAATAATGTTCTTTGTATTAATTGATGGTTGGGCGTTAGTTATCGGCACGTTAGCGGCTAGTTTTGGCGTATAAAGCTATTATAGGAGGTGTTTGGTATGACCCCTGAAGTTGCTGTAGATTTAGTTCGGGAAGCTATCTTTTTGATTCTTAAGCTTGTGACCCTAATTCTTGTGCCTGGTTTGATTGTTGGCTTAATCGTTAGTGTTTTTCAGGCGGCCACCTCTATTAATGAGCAAACAATGAGTTTTTTACCAAAATTAATGATAACGCTTTTTGTGATTGTTGCTGCTGGGCCTTACATGATGCAGCAAATTATGGAATTTTCAGAGCGTTTATATCGAAACATTCCCATGTTAATTGGGTGAAAGATGCAATTTACTGATGCTCAAATAGCGGCTTGGGTTGGCTCTTTTGTTTGGCCGCTTTTTCGTGTGGCTAGTTTTTTAATGGTAATTCCTATCGTTGGGACTCAGCTTGTCCCAATGCGGGTGAGACTTGGCTTGGCGGTTCTGATTACCTTGGTGATTGCTCCGTTATTACCTGCTGTCCCTCAAGTCGATGCCTTGTCATTTGACGCTTTCTATATAACGCTTCAGCAGGTTTTTATCGGATCGTTACTTGGTTTCATGTTTGTGTTGTTTATGCAGGTGTTTGTAATTGCTGGGCAAATGATCGCGATGCAGATGGGGCTCGGTTTTGCGTCAATGATTGATCCGAGTAATGGCGTGTCCGTTGCGGTGTTATCTCAAATTTATTTGATTGCTGTCACCTTGATATTTCTTGCAATGAATGGCCATTTAGTGATGATTGAGGTGGTGATCGAAAGTTTTAAAGCGTGGCCAATTGCAATAAAAGTTTTAGGTGAAGGGGGTTTTGGTATGGACTTGCTTTGGGAGATGATTATGCGCATAACCTGGCTGTTCGTGTCTGCTTTGCTTGTTTCCTTACCTATTGTAACCGCTGTGCTTATTGTGAACTTGTCGTTTGGTATTATGACGAGGGCGGCGCCACAAATGAATGTTTTTTCGCTAGGTTTTCCGATAGGTATCTTGTTTGGTTTATTAATTATATGGGTGAGCACCACTGGTTTGGTCCCTCAATTTCAAAAAATTAGCGAACAAACATTTCTTTTTATGCGTCACATACAAGAGGCTGGGTTGAATGGCTGAAGGTGGTGATGACAGTAGTCAAGACAAATCCGAGGAACCCACCGCCAAGCGTATTGAGAAATCCAAAGAGGAAGGGCAAGTTCCTCGATCTAAGGAGCTCAATACGACGGTTCTTGTAATGGTAGGTTCTGGTGGTTTGCTAATGTATGGTGGCGAGTTAGGTAACTCGATAAAAAAAATCATGCGTTCAAGTTTTTCTCTGCCAAGAGAGGCGATATTTGATACAAATCAAATGGGGCTTTATCTGATGAATGCAGTGATAGAGGCTACCTCGGTTGTTTTGCCATTATTAATCGCTTTATTTATCGCTTCTATCGTAGGATCGATCGCGCTTGGTGGTTGGTTGTTGTCTGCGAAAGCAATGGCGCCAAAATTTAGTCGTATGAGTATTTTAAAGGGTCTTAAACGTATGTTTGCGTTGAAGGCTTTGGTGGAATTATTAAAAGCGATCGCAAAAGTTAGTATTGTATTATTTTTTGCAGTTTTAATATTAGATGCAAAAACAGATGAGTTGCTTGGCTTAAGTCAAGAAAGTGTCGTATTAGCGATGACACATGCTGTTCAAATATTAGGTTGGAGTTTCTTCTACTTGAGCTGCACGATGATTGTTATTGCAATAGCTGATGTGCCTTTTCAAATTTATGATCATCATAAAAACCTTAAAATGACAAAACAAGAGGTAAAAGATGAATATAAGGATACGGAAGGGAAGCCAGAAGTTAAAGGTCGTATAAGGCAGTTGCAAAGAGAGGTTGCGCAGCGACGGATGATGTCTGATGTACCGGAAGCGGATGTCGTTATTACTAACCCCACACATTATGCTGTGGCGCTAAGGTATAGCCCTGAAAAAGATGCTGCACCGGTGTTATTGGCAAAAGGTAACGATCAAACAGCGCTTAAAATTCGTGAAATTGCCAAGGCGCATAACGTTGAGATTGTTTCTGCACCGCCGTTAGCAAGGTCGGTTTACCATCATTCTGAAATAGGTCAAGAAATACCCAGTGGCTTGTACATGGCAGTTGCTCAAATACTGGCCTACATATTTCAGCTTAAGCAGTTTCGCCGTCGTGTCACGTCAAAGCCTAAAATGCCTGATTTTCCAATTCCTGATGATCTTCGCTCAGACGAATAACGCGCCCATATTTAAATATAGCCTTTAAATCAAGTAATTGTCGCATTATGGTTCGTTTCTTGCTGATAGTGGTGTAATCCTTTGTGTTTGTCATAAAAATGACAGATGCAAATACACTATTGGTGAGCGGTAACTTTAAAGCCTATGCAACAAGCAGCAGTCTTACAGCAATTTAAAATACTAACGCAAGGGAATGTTGCCATTCCAGTGATTCTAATGGCCATCCTTGGGATGATGATGCTGCCTGTTCCAGCATTTCTTCTCGATCTACTTTTTACGTTTAATATTGCTTTAGCACTTGTTGTTTTATTAGTGTGTGTCTACTCACTTCGACCCATGGACTTCTCAATCTTTCCTACGATTCTTTTGATTTCTACGTTGATGCGACTCGCATTGAATGTAGCCTCCACGCGAGTTGTATTACTTGAGGGGCATAAAGGTGGCGACGCAGCAGGTAAAGTGATTCAGGCGTTTGGAGAGGTTGTTATTGGTGGGAACTATGCGGTTGGTCTCGTCGTATTTGCAATACTGATGATCATTAATTTTGTGGTTGTGACTAAAGGTGCGGGAAGAGTATCAGAAGTTAGTGCACGATTTACCTTGGATGCAATGCCAGGAAAACAAATGGCTATTGATGCTGATTTAAATGCTGGGATTATTGAGCAAGAAGACGCGAAACTCCGACGTGAAGAAATTGCTACAGAGGCCGATTTTTATGGCTCTATGGATGGTGCCAGTAAGTTTGTGCGTGGTGATGCGGTTGCCGGTTTAATGATTCTCGCCATTAATATTATTGGTGGTTTAAGCATTGGTATGATGCAGCATGATCTTGAATTTAGTGATGCGATGGAAAAGTATTCGCTGTTAACTATTGGTGATGGTCTCGTTGCTCAAATACCTTCTTTACTACTTTCTACTGCGGCCGCCATTATGGTGACGCGCGTTAATAGCTTGGAAGATATGTCGACTCAAGTTATGAATCAAATGTTTTTATCTTCAAAGGCATTATATGTTGCTGC
>JBLHVH010000027.1:0-23519 GCA_047628385.1 Oleiphilaceae bacterium | reverse complement strand
GTCTTTTCTCTTAATTTATGCTTGTTAATAATATAGTCAGTATATTGATTTAATTCATGTTGCTCGGCATACATTTGTGTCCAATCATAAGGTTCACAAGCCAAAGAATATAAAGTTGAAGGCACATCGACGGCTGCACCAGGGTAAACATTCTGGCGCCAGGTTCCGCCCATAAATTCACGACGTTCTAGTATTAAAAAGTCTTCAATACCTTCCTTCACGAGATTAAGTGCGGCTAATTGACCACCAAAACCACTACCAATAATAATTACTTTATAGTGTTTTTTCACACTGCGCTCCGTTCTTTAAAATTTCAACTTACGCTTATTAGATCAACATTTTGCACCCGTCATTTCAGGCTAGCACTTAATTGACAAGATCATAGATAAATATTCTGATGACAAGTAATAAGCCGCACTCCTAAGGCAAGAAAACAACTAGAACCTATGCTAATTTAAGTTTAGAGGGACGTAAAAACTAACGACGTGAGTAATTTTTCTAGCAGACTCAACTGTTTTCAGCACAAAGAGCTTCAGAAGCGCGACCCTTTGTAGCTTATGTAAAGAGACACAATTAGCAGATGAGTACTTTAGGCAGCCCTCGACTCATTGAGTCTGAAAATAAAACGCATAAGTGATACGCAGATAAAACAATTTTATGTGGGCGGTAATGAGTAGCTACCCGTCACATGCGCGACCAAATCCTCAGAACCATCGCTACGTACCCCCACTTCACAAAATGCTAGTCTTTTTCCTAACTTCAAGATCGCCGCCTCCGCGATTAAGTCACACGGCTCAGGCCGTTGGAGAAAATTAATATTTAAGTTGCTCGTAACCGCCATAGACACTTCACCCAAAGTACCCAAAATTGCAGCATACATTGCGGTATCGCCAGCCGTCATTAAGATCGGACCAGACACGGTGCCACCGGGACGAATCGACTTTTCCTGAAAGGGTATTCTAATTCTTGCATACCCAGCTCTGACCTCTTCTATCTGTAAGTCGATATCTTCAGCCATTGGCACCCATGCCCGAATTAATTTTTGTACTTGAGAAGCATTTAAAGCCATTTTTTGGCCTATTTGATCAATTAAAGCGGATTAACACTCTTTTTCTGGTTAAAGACTATACGGCAAGCGCTTAGCGATTTAAAATAGCCCAAATTTTTAATACCCTATACGCTTAAACAGGAAACTACCGCCTTATGCGCGCCAGCCGTTTTTTAATTGCAACTCAAAAAGAAACTCCAGCAGATGCTGAGGTAATCAGCCATCAACTCATGCTACGTGCAGGTTTAATCCGAAAACTTGCATCGGGTTTATACACTTGGTTGCCGATGGGTTTAAGAGTTTTACGAAAAGTAGAAGCAATTGTGCGCGAAGAAATGGACGAAGCCGGCGCACAGGAATTATCCATGCCGGTAGTACAGCCTGCAGAATTATGGGAAGAATCAGGACGTTGGCAGCAATATGGCGGCGAATTACTCCGTATTAAGGATCGTCACCAACGAGATTTTTGCTTAGGCCCAACACATGAAGAAGTTATTACTGACCTTGCTCGAAACGAATTAAGTAGCTACAAGCAACTTCCTACAATTTTTTACCAGATACAAACAAAGTTCCGCGATGAACGTCGTCCTCGCTTTGGTGTCATGCGTGCGCGTGAGTTTTTAATGAAAGACGCCTACTCTTTTCATGCCGATCAAGCTTCATTAGACGAAGTTTATGAAACGATGTTCGCAAGTTATAGCCGCATTTTTAACCGTATTGGTCTAAATTTTAGAGCGGTACAAGCTGACTCTGGCAGCATTGGTGGCAGTGCATCTCATGAATTCCACGTATTAGCAGACTCTGGCGAAGATGATATCGCTTTTAGTACTGAAAGCGATTACGCCGCAAATATCGAATTAGCAGAAGCGCTTGCACCAACAGATGAACGTGCCGCGCCATCAGCCGATATGCAAGAAGTTGAGACGCCTGATCAAAAAAGTATTGAAGAGGTTTCAAATTACTTATCACTGAATGCAGGGCAAGTACTTAAAACACTCATTGTGCTGGGTGAAAAAAGTGATGATAAAGATGACGCTAAAGCTTCATCACCCTTAATTGCATTGGTATTACGTGGTGACCACAGCTTAAATGAAATAA
Source organism: Oleiphilaceae bacterium (assembly GCA_047628385.1). GTDB lineage: Bacteria > Pseudomonadota > Gammaproteobacteria > Pseudomonadales > Oleiphilaceae > PZPK01. Next base: position 21,373 of record JBLHVH010000027.1, on the reverse strand, counting down.
AAGCTGAGAAAATAGCGGGTGTCGCTTCGCCACTCGTTATGGCAAGCGAAGAACAAGTAGAGAAAGAACTCGGCGCTAACGTTGGCTCTATTGGCCCAGTAGGCCTAACGATCCCCTGTTATGTTGATCGCAGCGCCGCACTGAGCGCTAACTTCGTTTGTGGTGCGAACAAAAAGGGCATCCATCTTACCAGTGTAAATTGGGAACGCGATCTTGCACTCGGTGAAGTCGTTGATTTAAGAAATGTCGTTGAAGGAGACGCCAGCCCCGACGGTCAAGGCACGCTAGAAATAAAACGTGGTATTGAAGTTGGCCATATTTTCAAGTTAGGCAATAAATATAGCACTGCCATGAAGGCAACCGTACTCAATCAAAATGGTAAAGCAACGGTGATGGAAATGGGCTGCTACGGTATTGGTGTTTCACGTATCGTTGCCTCAGCGATTGAGCAAAACAACGATGAAAAAGGCATTATATGGCCCGATTCGATCGCGCCTTTTCAGTTAGCACTGGTTCCGCTCAACATGCACAAATCAGAACTTGTGGCTGAGAAAACAGAAGCGCTGTACAAACAGTTGAAACAACTCGGCGTTGACGTTTTTATGGATGATCGTAATGAGCGCCCTGGTTTTAAATTTGCAGATATGGAACTCATCGGTATCCCTCATCGACTAGTAATTAGTGACCGAGGCGTTAAAAACGGTACCTTAGAATATAAAGGGAGATCCGATACTGAGAATCAAGACATACCACTCGAAGATGGCATTGCCTTTGTTTGCAAAAAACTAGGGTATGTTTAACTAAAACATGTCTCAATTTGCCTCAATAATTCTCTGCGCACTGTTCCTTTTAACGGGAACAGCTGCAGCCAAACAAGTCCCCGATGCAGAGCTTCGCGCACTACTCATGACAACGGTCAATGAATCATCTAGCTTCTATGATCGTTTTGACGCGGAAGTTTGGCTAGTAGACATGTCAGGTCGTTTGAAGCGTTATATCAAGGATCCAAAACAACGATTAGAGCTATTGAGACGCGTTCATGCAGAAGCTAAACGCGCGGAGCTAGAGCCAGAATTAGTGATGTCACTCATTCATGTTGAAAGTGCCTTTAAGCGTTTTGCCATATCAAGCGTTGGCGCTCAAGGTTTAATGCAAGTAATGCCCTTTTGGAAAAAAGAAATTGGACGACCCGAAGATAATTTAACCAACATTGAAACAAATCTGCGCTATGGCTGCACAATTTTAAAGCATTATATCAATAAAGAAAAAGGTAATTTAATTCGAGCACTTGGCCGCTATAATGGTAGTTTGGGCAAATTAAAATACCCTGAAAAGGTATTACGGTTCTGGGAAAAATATTGGTTTATAAACCATCAATAAGACAGCAAGATCACTAAACGCATGAAACAAATTATCATCGACATACTTATTACGAGGGACGAATGGATGAAGATCTATCGTGGTGAAACTAACCTTGTATATGCGAGAAGTCGTGATGGCCGATCAATTCAATTCCCTGCAAGCATATTAAGTAAATATACAACTTACAATGGTATTGAAGGCAGCTTTGTGATTAATTTTACTGATGCTGGTAAATTTCAATCAATTACTAAGCTTTAACTCGAAGGAAAATTTAATGTCAGAAAATACTTTAAGCTCGCACGAAATCATTAAAATCAAAGAGTCTGAATTAGTCTCTAAACTAAAGACTATGAGTATTGATGAGCTAGAACAACACGCGCAAGACATTATGAGAGATATGGGTTCAAATGATTATTCACAAATTATGGCAAGTGTCATGAAGTGCCTTAAAGAAGACCAAAGTGAAGGTTATTCACGCTTTGAAACAGTACAGAAACAATTACAAGATAGCTTACCAAACAAAGCATATATGAGTGATATTTATGCACGTTTAGCTGCCATTGTTATGACAATTATTTCACGTAAATTTCAAGACCTTTTGTAGAAGCAGATACCTTGATTGAACTTACCTAAACTTGGCCCCTTTAGGTTTATAGCCGGATAAACAGTCAGCGTTCGAAAATCAATAAGTAAATTTATTTATGCCATTAACCCTCGCTATACAGTTAAGTTTTTCCTTCTTTAAAAGTCAACAAACCAATTTGTAAGTGGCTTTAGATCTAGGGTCTTCTTAGGGTTTCTTTTAACATACCTTAGGTCACTAAAATATTACCTTGACCAAAAGCTAAATCTTTTCATCAAAACTGTGAAAAATAACAACACAGTTAACATTTCTATCAATAGAAAGTTACAATTGACCTATTTTGCCCAAACAAGACCTAAATTACCTCGCCATAATATCGTTTAAATCATAACCTTTAATGGCATTAGTGCCCTAAAATCACATAATCACTAAAGCGACCTCAAGTTTAAGAAAGGAAACCGTACTCAGCAGGATGCACCCAAACAAAAACACCCTTAAGGGTAATAATAAAAATATGTTGGAGCAAATGATGATTAAAAAAATACTTATACTTATATCTGCTTTTATACTGATTAGCGTTACCAGCTTACTAAGTGCTGGTGAAAGAGGTGAAGGAATCACCTGTATTAACAAAGGAAGTAACGTGACAGCTGTTTATGACAAAGGCTCAAACGGAACAGTTATTAATACTAATATCAAGGTAGGCAACAGTTATAAGGGTGGGAAATGTATGGGCAGATGTGGCGGTGCATGTGGCGGCTGGGCTCCCAGTGCCTATGCGAAGGACTGCTTAGACCATGACATTTGTATCGTGGATCAAGGTGGTAACAATGACCTAGCGAATGATAAAAACTGTGGTGATGAATTTAGACATGCTGCTGACGATTACGTCTTTGGCGTTCTGCGTGGTTGCAGAGGATAAACAAAACATAGTTTAATTGTTGAATGAAGAGAGCTCTGCGTTATCGGGCTTTCTTCATATTTATTATTTAGTTATAAACTGTTTCCAACATAACCCTTTGCCATAGGTTTGACATACTCCTTGCGTTACGATTTTCAAACCTGTCCTAGATTAATAAACATGCTATCGAAGCAAGCTGTTAAACAAACGAAGAACTAAAGAAATGAAATGGTTATTAACAAGCATAATTATAATTTCTGCCTTATTTGCTTATCTTCTATTGTCCACGTCAGAGAACCGACAAGACTCAACTGACATAATTGATTATACGAACAATCCATTTTTACCCAAAGTTGAAAACACAAATTTTAAAAGATTAAATAATAAAGGGCATGATAAGAACATAACCAAGCAATTTGAATCGAACAAGCACGCTCTAAATCTGCACCCCACTGAGTCAGCAAATCATTACAACATTGCAGAACAGACAGATAACCAAATAGTACCGCTACCTAAAACAGATTCTTCGAACCACAATAAAAGCAAAATTTTAGAATATTCTGAACATCCAGTGAACTTATCAAATACTGAACCGACTGCAGACAAACTACCAGGTGAAGACCTTAACTTTCACCTTAAGCTCTACACATCGACTCATCATATGATAGACGGCAGAGCTACCTCGGATATTGGTAAAGCCCTGTTCAAGAGCAGACTGATGGCAAGTAATGAAATAAAACTTTCGCTGAAACTAAAACAAAGCGAATTGGACGACATTCAGCTTTTGGCTTACGTCGATTTGGCTAATTTTACAATGGAGCTTGATGGGGCTGACAGCGTGTTAAATAACCAACACAAAGCACTTATGAAACTTATTTTACTTCACCTTAGATCAAAATTAGAACGACAATATGAGGACTACGACACACCAGAGCACGCACTAATTCTAATCCAAATGCTTAGTTACTGGTCTGTGTCTCCTGAAGGTTATGTGCATGACAAAAGGTCTATCGTCAGTCAATAAATATATAAAAGCGTTTACTCACAATAGACGTTAATCCGCTTTCATGTTCACACCTATGACAGATTTTTATAACGGCGCCCTTCTAAATAATCTTCACGTAATTTAATAGCGCCACCGGATTGTAAAATCCACAGTTCATTGGTAATAATAAACTGCTATATTATTCATCGTCCAACCCGAAATAACTACTGCGCTAATTTAGTATTCAGCACACCAATCAATTCATATTGAACCGCACCACTAGCTTTAGCGACAGAATTAAATGCAGTTTTCACTTTGCGATTTATAATATTGAGGATATCCGGTGCTTTTTGTACTCCGCATAAAAAGTAACAGCATACGGAGTTCAGTAATATTACCTTGCTAACTTTTTACAGGTCAAGATTACGCTTTAAAACACTTGCTGCTGTAATGATTCGCGTTGTGCGATAAAGCTCAGGATGCTTTTCACTGTCTGTGTAACGCATAGGTTCGCCTGATGTTGGGCTAACAAACCAAGAAATTTCTGGGCGTCGCTCACCTAGTGCCTTTTTTAGTGCTTGCGGTGTAATTCCTAAGGCTTGAGCCGCAGCATTGAATGTACAACGTGTTTTTACTTCGTTTATATAGTCAACTACTACTGTTATTTTGTCTTCCACTAAAAGATGCTCCTTATAGAGTTAAAAGTTAATTACATGCGTTCAGTATTTTAACATGTTATGAGGGTTTCATAAAAGTTCATTTTAAAATGTTAAAAACAACATTACGTAAATAATTAGCACTCAAGAAGACTTAAAGTGCTAACTAAGCAGACTTCTTATCCGAAATAAAGGATATTTAGCCGATTGTAGTGTTTATATAAAGCATGCGTAGCCTCTTATCACCCCCTTCTTGTAAGGTTTCGTTTAGAGCGTATTGATAAGTTCGGTCTTAACTTTCACCCGATTATTAATATTACGGCTTTGGCAAATTAAGTCATTACTGGCAATAGAGCATCCTGACTTTACCAAGCGATCATAAAGCACAACGTTCACTGCCATAGCAACATTAAGACATCCGACGGTTGGAATATAAACGACAGAATCGGCCCTATCTATCATTTCTTGACTCAAGGTGCCGTCTTCTGGACCGAATATATAAAAGGCTTTATTAGGGTGATGGTATTCAGGTAGTGAAGTAGCCCCCTCTACTAACTCTACACACACCATTTTAGTATCTTTAGGTACACTTTCTATGAGGCAGTTTACCTCTAATAATGGCGTTGTATTGGTAGTGTCTTGTGTATCGGTATAAAAACGTGCAGCTCGATCATAACGATCACCTGTATAAAAGACGGCACTCGCTTGAAAGCAACTAGCCGCGCGCATCACGACACCTACATTAGTAGGGTTTTTAGGATTACTCAAGCCGATATTTATTTCAAATTCACTCATGAATTTTATTCGCTATTTTCAACATTATTTTTTCCATTATTTTCTATCAAAGAAATCAACAAAACCCTATGCGAACGGCTAGCCTTAGGTGTTCTCAAATCTTTCTAATTTTTCTAAGCTCTGTGTTTGGTTGTTAATCTGTTTGACTGCGCGTTTAAAGCTACTTTTCAAATATTTCTTTAAATGACGTGTTGCTTCAGTAGTTGGTATTTTTTTTAGTCGACAATACAAGGCAAGTGAAAAAATGACTTCATCTTCAGTTAGCGTTGCTTGTCGAACAGACTGACCATTATAACAACTGCCACACCCACCTCTAAATGTATAAGCCGAGTTAGCAAACATCACACCGAACCCCATAAATATAGCCAACACTTCAGTACCTTCAGCGAAATAATCGGTCCCTCCGGGTGGGTATTGTTGAGATTGAACAACTAGATGTTGTGCCATCACATGCGCAAAAGTAGAGGATAGGTTTTCAGGCTTTAATGTTTGCTGTGGGTTATAGCTAATATAAAGTGGCGTTTCACTTGTTATGACAGGCAAATTCCGATTTACTGAATCACGTTTTACCCCAAAGAAAGCAAATTGAGAAGTTGGAACAGTTTGGTAAAGTTCAGGTTTTTGTAACTCAAACGGCCAATGCACTAAACCCGTATAATTAAGCGTATGTCGATAAATATTTTCAGCTTTATGATGAACGTTATCAACGTTGCCTGCAAAAAACTCATTCGTTGGTTGTATTAAACGACTACGCTTAAAAAACTCATGATGGTCAAAGTACCTCAACGCCCATTCGAAGGTTTCAAATATCCACTCAGCACTTTCCTGTTCTATCAGGGGCCGCGATCTAAAAAGGCTAATCATCGATGTCTTCCTGCAGGAGTCATATAGTATTGGTACTCACTTGCTAGCTAATTTTCATTCGAATTTAGACATCAATCAGGCTTAGTTTTAAATCAGCCTAGAATATCCTCAAATAAAACATATTACAGAATTAACAGCACCAAAGCCCTTTAATTTAGCAATACGATAGAGATATCAACCAGACATAAACGACTAATTTTGAATCAACTAAAAAGTATAATTCGTTTCAAATTAATTATTTACATTATTAAAACAAGCGACTGTGTTTGACTCTCTTAAAGGCAATATAAAAGCGTACCAATCGATTGATGCATTTTCAAGTTAGCGCACACTGCTTGATGATTCTAAATGCTGAACTATACTAAGTGAATATAAAGTAAGGCTAGATTACAGTACTAACCAATAGGGATGACCTAAAGGGGGAGGCATGTATTTTCCTTTAATTGAGAGACGGAACTCAGAGTCTGATCGTCGAGATAGAAATGTTGACGGCCACGACTCCCATAAAGAGTGTCGTCATGGGAACGATAGGCGTCAACTAAAGCTAGATAAAGATACCGTACTTTATTTTGCTTCACTCCACCTCCAAGATCATGCTTCACAACAGCCGCAAGACTCTCAGCAAGAATCTAAAATTATCAAAGCACTAAAGTATTTTATACTTCCTATTCTTCTCGCCTCAGGCGGCAGTATTGCAACGTGGTATATAGCAGAAAAGCAAATTCAAAGCGCCACCATTATTTCGGATCAACAACAGAAAAGCTCAAAGATACTGGATGAAGGTCAGCGAGAGAATGCAAAAAAAATTGCCGAGGCCCAAATTAGTGCTGAATATCTAGTCCATATGCGAGAAATATTTGAGGACATTCTAACCGCAGATATTAACGAGACAATAAAAGAAATAAAAATTGAAGAACTAAAACAAAGAATCCTTTCCATGGCAGTTTATGGCGATGATGCACTGCCTTTTCTCCTGCAAATGAAAGAACACTTTAGAGACAAACTTAGACATAAACCTGATCAGTACTCAGTTGTCAGTGAAGGTCTTATGGGTGCAGCTAAAGCCACAGTTTTGAAAATTATTACAGGCGGCCAGCTGGATTTATCGCAACAGCTGCTTGTCGGACAAGGACAGCAATTAAATCTGCGTCAACAACTCTATGAAAACATTAATTTTGAAGGTTCTACTTTTAGTAATGTAAATTTATTCAGTGCTTCTTTCAAAGGTTCTTCTCTCCAGTATGTAACCTTCGATAACGTCGATCTAGAGAGAGCGAATTTTGAGACGGCAAATCTTGAGGGTGTAAAATTTATTAAGGCAGACTTAAAACATACGAACTTCCTCAAAGCATATCTTCGTGGAGCGACATGCACAGATTGTAGAGGTGTCGCTACAGCTCTTTTTACATTTAACCAACTTTTTTACAACTCTAAATCACCTCTTTTCACTAATATAAAGCCAGATGATTATGTGCTGATGTTTAAGCCACATATAGAAGAAATTGAACGAAGACATGAGCAAAATGACGGCGAATCAGACATATTTAAAGAGGGTGGAAAATTATTTGAAAATAAGATAAAAAACATTAGTCAATTAAAGGATCACTTACTGAAGCTCAGCGAAAAGTCTGAAACAGACACTAAAGTGGCTCAACGCAGTATATTGGCACTTAACTAAAAACGTTTTTTTTGCATAGCAAGAACATTATAAAAGGCGGATATCTACACGCTTTTTTGCCAAAGAATTCGTCATAAAAGGTGAGCTAAATTGTTGCTAAGAACCATTGCCTGCAGCTACTTTATTGTGTTCCTCGCCCACAGTCTGTGGAGGAGTTCATTTTATAATTATTCCATTGACGAAATGGGCTTAGGGTATTCTGATATCGCTTTTATTTTCTCCGCAGCCTCTATACCGGGTGTTTTTTCATTTTTATTAGGCTTCGTCGCCTCTAAAGTCTCTTTTCACATATTAGCTGGGGTTGTGCTCTGCGTATTTGGTATGGGGTTAATTGTATTAGGTCTGGGCTTTGGCAACGCAAATTACAGCCTGATGATAGGGGTTGTCTTGATCAGTCTAGGGTTTACTTGGTATTTACCCATAGCAAACTATGTATATATTGGAGAGAGTCGTTCAAATCGCGTCGGCATGGTACTTGGTCGCTTAAAAAGCCTAGGGCCGTTGGCAGGCGCTTTAGTTACCCTAATATATTATCAAAATAACCATGGCCTAGAGATCGCAGAATTTTTCTTAATTGCAGGGTTCGCCCTTATCGCGACCGGAGTTGTTACAAGCTTAACTTTATACGGCTCTAGCTATAACGTACAGCATCAGTCCTTGCACTTTGATCGACGACTATGGCCCTATTATGCTTTGAATTTTATATCCGGCAGTCGCAGCGCATTGTTCAAGACCTTTATCCTGAGCCAGTTTGTTTTTGTCTCAAGCCTCGACGTCGCTGAAATGAGCCTGTTAATTTTTATTGGCAGTATCATGGTGTTTTTCAGTTATCGAATGTTGGGCTATTTAAGTGACAGGTTTGGCTCTGAAAAGGTATTGAGAGGTATTTATCTTTGTGTCACTGTAATATTTACCAGCTATGCTTTATTGAATCTCGAATCAGACTTAGAGTTTTATATGGCTGTCGCCCTGTTCATGTTGGACTCTATATTGTTTGGCACTTCAGTAATTACTGACTCCTATTTAAAAAATGAAGAAAATGAAAAATACCTTGTTTGTGATCTAGCCACAGGTTCCGCCATTTTCCATGCCGCCAATGTCATCATGCCCTTGCTTGGCGGTTTGATATTAGCAGGTTCAGGTAATATACAGACAGTTCTAATACTTGGTATTGGCATTGCTTTAGCCGGCGTATTCATCAGTTTTTTTATGACAAAACAAGTCAAAGTACATGCTATTTCTACCCCTGCTGCATAACGAACTGTGCTTATCTGTGCACTAAACAAAACTTGCGAAGTTTTTAGTGATCGATGGTGCCTCAATAATCTTTACATGAAAACAGTGTTAACACCTGTTAACTGTACACTTTAAAAAACAATATAAAATAGAGGGCTCGAATATGCCTCTTATTTAATTCGACACTGTCGAAGATACTTTAGATAAAGAAACTAAACAAACATTAGCTGATGCTTTAACAGCCTGTGTTGTTGATGTGATTGGTGAAAAAATAAAAAACCACACATGGGTCATCTTTAATGAAGCCCCAGAAGGTAATTTCTTCATCGGCGGACACCCACTTAGCCCAAAAATCTATCATAAAATTATGCTTGAAAAATAATTATTGGAGGCTCAGTCATGAAATTAACCACCAGCGCTGTCACAAGCCAAGAAAAACTCAGTCGTATTAGCTCAGGGAATATCGTCAAATCTTCTCTATTTGGAAGATCAGGATTTTAATACCCATTATCTTCAAGCTGGTGACCATGATAAGAATAACGAATTAATTCTATTAGTACATGGCTGGCCAACATCATCATTTTTTATATCGTCATATGATGCTGTCACTCACGCAGTTTCATAATGTAATTACATTAAATTTACCCGGTTTCGGAAAATCAAATAAAGACCCAAACGCTCGTTATAGTTTTAAGTATCACTCAGACATCATCGAAAGTTTAGTATGTACGTTAAATATTGAACGCGTGCATTTGGTTGTTCATGATTTAGGCGGCTCCATTGGTTTATGGTGGGCAAAGCAACACAGTAAAAAAGTCGCTTCATACGTTTTACTGGACACTATTGTTAATGATGATTTTTCTTGGACTGTAAAATTATTTGTATTAATGACTTTAATATTGGGTATAAAAAATTGGTTTAGCAGACGTTGAGGTATAAACTTTTCGATGAAACTAGTTGTAAAAAATAAGCGCCGCATGACTAAATCTGTACTTAACGCTTACCAAACACCTTTTAAAACTAAAGACGCCTAACAATCGTTATTAAAGACAGCCCAAAAGCTTCATATTAATGGTTTTAGAGATGTTGCTGAACACATGGAATGCTTAGATAAACCTCTTTGTATGATCTATGCTGAAAATGATGTAATTTTACCAGAAGTGAATGATTTCTTTTCGCGCCTAAAAACGACGCGCCCCTCTTCGGCTTTACATGCTATTCCAGAATACGGTCACTTTTTACAAGAAGACCGCCCTGAAGAGGTTTTAAAACCAATGTTAGCGTTTTATCAGCATTTTCGAGCGAAAAAAGTGCGTAAATTATTCTGAAATAACGATGACACGAAGGTTTGGTATTATTGTTAAATGCCGCACTTGAGGGATTATATAAAAGCAAAAAATAATACTGCGGCGATACATTTAGATAAAGATAATTGCCAAGATAGTAACTAATACAATAGCCGTGATAGGTAATGATATATTTGCAAAATACTGCATAACTTGTGGCCCACTATTTGATCTTACTGCACTATAAGCTTCTTCAGCCCTATTAAAAACTTCAGGAGGAATATTTATGGAAGCACCATCAACGATTAGTATTCGTATTTCTTCAATGTCTTCAAGACTCAAAAAATTCAAATAAGGCTCAGCTTCACTGAAACACATAATGATTGAATGTATGACATCACGATGTGAATTAGGTGTAGCTAGACATGATTCGCATGCTTCAAGCGCCTCTGGTTTATTCTTACCGCAATAAATGCATACGTTTATCATTGTTGAAGCCACAAACTAGTATCGTTGATGTCCTAAGCAGAAGTGGACAATATTTGAAGCAACATTCTTTCATATTATTGCTATTGAACATACCTATTCAGTGAATGTTTTCGCTGTGTTTATTAAGCATTTCAATATTATTATCATTCTGTACTTGGTATTATTTACAATCTAGCCTGTACAGCATTCATAACGCAACGTTTCCTTTTCTATCATTTTCTTTATAGGCATCGAACTGTTGCAATAAAACATCATTGACCCAGCTATTAAGCTTATAGTCTTTTATAAAGCCACAGTGACCACCATACGTTTGAATGCTGATGGTGACGTTTGGCGAGGCCTTAATTTTATAGAAGTCATTAATAGGTATCACGGGGTCATCTTTAGAGGTAATGATCAAAGTTGGCACCTCAATACTAGATAACGCACTTCCCGTTAACGCATAGCTATGAAAATAATCATCGACACTATTAAATTCGGTATGCTGCTCAACTAACATTTCTGTCAATGCCATTAAGTCTCTCGAACTGTTAACCTCTTCAATCGCGACTTTCTCAGGGTAAATTTGGTGTTTCAATTTTAAAGATTTTCTCCATTTTCGCATAAAATAGGTACGATACACAAAGGCACCTTTTTCTAACGCTATCATCGTGTTGATAGGCTCGATAACAGGGCTTATAGCGATGACCTTTGTTAGTTTCAAATCATGATTTTTAGCTCGCATTGCGACTCGCAAAGCAAAGTTACCACCCAGAGAAAAGCCAACGAGATACGTAGACTCTCTAGGAAACAACTTATTTATCGATTTTACCGCCATCACAACTTCGTCAATAAGTGCACCGTGAAATAACTCAGTATTAAGGTGATGGCTGGGCCCGTGATCACGTAAATGGAGCCGTAAAACATCATAACCATTATTGTAAAGACAGGCTGCTGAAGACAATATATAACTTGACTCAGCGCTCCCTTCCCAACCATGTATAAGAACAACAAAAGGGCGTTTATGATTGGAGCCATACTGCTCATGTTCAGAAATAATACAATGCAAGCGGGTATTCTCTCCCGCGTGTAATATTTCCTCTCTACTTACTTGCAACATAGCTTTCGCTGCTTTAAGTATCTTTGGCTTTCGTATTTTACTGCTTGCCAGCATCGATTGAATATGTTTTTTTCGAAGTAGTCGTGGAGGTTGGAATAACATGACTATCTATGCTCGATCGACTTGAGCACCGAATGAAAGCCCGCAGCGCCTTGTTTATTGAATAATTTATCAAACAAGAGGTTACCTAATAGCGGAATCTGTATATGCCCTTTCGAGACCCAAACCACTCGTGTAAACTCACCTTCTTCGGACAGTCTAATTTCGCCAAGGTCATGTCGAACTGGTAAAGGTTTAGCAGATTCAATACGATAATTCATTTGATATGGGCGTTCAAAACGCGTAATTCGCTCCTTAAAAACTAACGCCCCTAAGTCGACTTCCCTTAATGCGCCTTCACCATTGCGCTCATCCCTTCCAGACTCCAATAAACGGGCAGATTTTATACCGGGAAGTTGACCATAATCTTCATGTTCCACTAGAATTCCAAACACATCATTGATATTTTTTTTAACCACTCTTTCAACTCGAATATTAAACATAGTACCCCTTAATACTGTATTCCTACTTAAATTAAGCTCACTTTAGCGCAAGCGTGTTTAAAACTTTAAACACTGATTTGAGAGTTTGACTATGCACCAGCATATTAACATCTTCAGCATTTAAAACTTTGTATCATTCGCTGCTAAGCACTTAAGCTATTCTTTAGTCACTGCGACACTGTTTAAGAACTCAAGATACACCCGCGCAAGTTCTTCAGCTTTAGCATCCAACATGGCATGCGTACCACCTTGAATTATGTATAGTTTTGCATGAGGCATAAACTGGCATAAGGCTTCTGAATGGTGCGCGCCAATAATCATGTCGTTATCCCCTGTGACAACTAATGTTGGTTTACGAAAATACTTCAGCTTTTTACGGCCATCAAATTTCTGAACCGCCATAAATTGCTTGATGATTGTGCGCGTAGGCGTTCGTTTCTGCTTACTTCGATTAATAAAATCCTTAATGGCGCGACTATCGTCCCCCTTACAATCTTTTGAAAAAAGTAGATCTAGGATAAATTCTTGTAAACCACGATCACGCTTACGAAGATATGATATCCAGGCTTGTTGCTGCTCTTTGTTTAAACCTCGGATCAGACCTGTTTTTGCTGAGCTTGATGTTAAAATCAGCTTATCCACACGACTGGGATAATGAATTGCCATAGCTTGTGCGACCATACCGCCCATAGAAACACCCAACACTGCGACGGAGGTTAAACCAATATCATCCAATACTAGCGTGGCATCTTTTGCGAGACCTTTCATGCTGTAAAAGCCCAATGGATCTTTTGACAACCCTGTCCCGCGGTGATCCATCAAAATCAACAAGAAATCCTTTTCCAAGCGCGAAAGCAAAGACTCCGGCCACCACGTAAGATTGCCTTGCCATCCCATCAACATTAACAATGGCTGGCCCTGTCCACGTGTTTCATAATAAATTTGCTTTCTTCCTATATTTACATAGGCCATCACCTTACTCCTCAACAACTCAATTTAAGCCCGTAACCCTTTACCCTCAGCGACTATCGTACGTAATCAATTGAGATATATGCACTGAACAACACTGAATCTATGCTATCCGCTCGCCAACAATTAAACCAATGAATTATTCTAATGCCACACTATTAGTTTTACTGATAGTAGCACTTTATAATATCGGACTAATAACCAATAAGGTAGGGGTAAATCTTCATGTATGGTCAGACAAAAATGGCGCTTACTTAAGGCTTTAATACTCTTTTTCAGCTTGTGGGCGAACGAAATGAACCCCACAATATTGCATATCATGTAAAACTTTTCGGGACTTTTAAGATTTAAGTATGTGCCATTCTGGTCACACCAAGATCTCATGGTATTAAGGTCATTATCCTGAATTTATTAGTGACCATAATCAAGTACACTATTAGCAGCGAATACATATTTTCAATTAAGGACTAAACACGTTGTGACCGAGCATGATCAAATAAAAACTAAACAAAAAGTAGCTTACCAGGGAGTAGAAGGCGCTTATTCACAACTTGCGTGTAAAACTGTTTTCCCTGATCACAAAGCCTTTGCTTGTGAGGATTTTCAGTTAGCGATGTCATTGGTTGAGGAGGAAAAAGCGGAGTACGCCATGATCCCTTTAGAAAATTCTACCGCAGGTCGGGTAGAGGAAATTTATCGTTTATTACCCAAAACACATTTAAAAATTGTAGGTGAGCATTTTGAGCCCGTGAATCATTGTCTGCTAGCTTTACCTGGGGTTGAGTTGCAGCAAATTAAAACTGCTGCATCACACCCACAAGCTTTGGCTCAGTGTTTTCATCGTTTAGAATCATTAAACATTACGCCCATCGTAGCCGTTGATACCGCACTTTCAGCTAAAGATTTAGCCGCTAAAAATGTAGCACCACACACACATATGAGTCATGGCGCTATAGCGTCAAAGCTAGCTGCAGAGCTTTACGGCTTGAATGTTGTTGCAGATAACTTTCAGGATATAAGCGGCAATACAACACGTTTCATTGTATTGGCTAAAAATGCCAGCGAACACCTTTATGACCCCAAACGAGCCTATATCACCAGTGTGTTATTTTCGGTACGAAACATACCAGCAGCCTTATATAAAGCCTTAGGTGGTTTTGCAACCAACGGCGTAAATATGATTAAACTTGAAAGTTATATGGATGGCGGCACAATGGAGGCCAGTCATTTTCATATTGACCTTGCAGGTTACCCTGAACAGAAAAATATGGTGAACGCCTTGGAAGAATTGGATTTTTTTGCTAAAGATGTGCGAATTTTAGGCTGTTACCCTGCGCATAAATATCGCCATACACATGGCTTTGTGTAATATTTAAATACTAAAAATATAAGCTTTTGTCGCAAAGGCGCCTCTTATTTTTGGGAGATAGGGTTGTTTTAAATCTGAATCTATCCGCCAACCCTAAGCGCTTTATTTTTTAATCAAGCATCGTGGATACCGACATTATCTGAACGTTGTGTTCGTGGTGATGATCATTGAGCCCATTACTTAAGACAAGCTGGGGGCATACAGAAAGAACGGCGACCAGTCAAAATGGAAAGCATTAAGCTAAATGAAGTCGAGAATATAAAAAGACACCCTCTTTACTTATATCGGTGCATGCGCTTGTTTGCATTTAATTATTTCAGAAAAGGAGCGTTAACCCTCCAGTAATAACGGCAAAAAGAACCGATAACCCGATCAAGGCTCGCCATGGAAAGACAGGTGGAGGTGGAGGCTGCTCTAACGCAAGCTGACCCTCCAGATAGTTTTTCAGCAAACGGGTATTGCGGGTATTCGCCTTGTAGATGGCATCGAAGGCATCCCCGGCTACTGGAACTAGACCACCAAAAAAATCAATCGCTATGTTACGTAACATGCGTAGCTTGATATCCTTCGAGACGCCTACCCGATGGGCCTCCAGCAACACATAACTAGACAACACCAGACCAGCAATGTCTCCGACCACTGGCAACAAACCAATGACGGAATCGGCGCCAATTTGGAATTTAGTAAAGGGTATATTGATGCTGCTGTCAGTAAACTGGCTGAACTTCTGCAGCCGCTCAAGAGTAGCCCTCTGACGGATTTCTATTTGATTTTTCATTACCTTATTATCCATAGCCAGCAACCTCTATTAGCAGAAATACACCCTATTATTATCAGACACTGATTAGATAGCCCAAGCGTCTCTAGTGTTCACTTAGCACTCATTTTTGTATTTTTTGTTCCGCCATTTAATTTATTCTCCATACTAGCACCATTAACCTTAACCCTATTGAGGCTGATATATCCAGCTACATAACCTTGTGCGCTCAACATTCCACAACCTCCTTCAGCGTCGTTACTTATTACAATATAGAAAACACCACTTCCTTTACAAGTGTGCTGATGATAAGTAGCTTTAGATTAATTAACCAAAGAATCTGTATCAGGAAGAAGCCATACTCCACGTTTTGGCTCAATAGGATTTTTGTTGGGCTGCGAGAATTTAAAAGGTATTGATTTGGTTCGACCATTTGAATTATGCCTAATAGCAAAATGTAAATGTGGCCCTGTTGAATAGCCGGTATTACCTGACAAACCAATAACTTGACCCGCTTCGACCATTTGGCCTTTTTTTACTTTTACACCACCTAATAATAAGTGGGCATAAATAGCATAGGTACCGTCATCATGCATAATATCGATATAGTTTGCTTTATCGAAGAAGAAAGGGCTCGAAACGCCTGCAACCGCATAGTCATCTTTAGTACTGATGACCACGCCTTTTTTTACCGCGACTATTTTTGTACTTACAGGCATGCCAATATCAACGGCATAAAGGCTTGGCTGGCTATGATGACTGAATCTACCGTTAAAACCCTGGCTAATCCTCATCGGTTTAAAGTCTAAAAAAGGGGGTAAAACCAACGTTGTCACAGGCTTTTTTTTTGGATCTCCAATCACACACCAAAAATCAAACGCTCTTTTTTTCTCATTCGGTTTTGACTTATAAAGTATTTTCGTTGAGTCAGCATATAGCATTTCAGTCACTCGTTTAACGCCTATATCATCAAACTGCAGAAAGCATTGGATGACAGCATGAAATGGGTTACGAGCTTTATAGATAAGGTATTTACCATCCGCTTCAATCTCCAAGCTGGGGCGTGTAGACTTTTTCTCAGTCTTGGCATACTCAATTTTTTGCACATTGGCAGACGCCATTTGTTCAGGCTTTTTATCAGAATAAGACCACTTCCCGCTAGCGTCTTTATATTTGTATATGTCAGCCAGAAGCGAGGCGCTACCAAAACACAATGTAAAAACGAAAACCAAGTTAAACTTCATCATTTAGATTACAGTTAACTGCATTTTTGACTGATCATTTTCTTCAATGTAAGAGCCTCATTTTTTCGCTCTTGTTCGGTCACTTTGACCTCGTTACCATTTTCATCTGTAAATACCACACGCCCTTCTATTGTTGAAAGGTAGCGCCTAGCATTAATGCAGACTTCAGATATAGACGGCAATTTTTTCTTTAGCGCTATAAGCTTTTGCCGTTTTTCATTTTGCCGAGCCTCTTTTTGCTCTGCCTGCTTCAACATCAGTTCTGGAGAACTAAGGTCAGTAGAAATATTGATATTATCTAAGCGACGAGAAATATTATCCGAATGTTCACCCGCTGGAGCTCTATCACCAAAATGTACTTGCCCGTTTGCATCGATCCACCTATACACTTCCGACAAAGCATTTGAACAATAAATAAGCAAGCATGCCATTATAAAAATACAGATTTGCTTTAACTCTAAACCACCCAAATTATATTTAGCCATGCTTATCTCTATAGAATTACGCTTTAAGTACTATCTTTTTACAAGTGTATATTAAACAGAGTAAATGTAAGTCACTTTTTATGCTGAGATAAGTCCAAAAATCCATTAAAGCGGTTAGGGTTCAGTGAGGTAAAAGTATCCGAAAGCCGATGGGCATAAATGATTTGCTTGTATATAGATATGGATTTGTAGTGGCATTTTTTCTACATGAACGTTTTAGCATTATCATTGACGCTATCAAATATAAAATTTTGCTAGACCTATTTAATAAAATAGGTCTACTATGCTAAACAGCCTCAGATTAGTTTGTATGAGTCTTATATAACCATATTTTAGAAACTAAACCTTATCCAAATAAAGAAACACTAGGTTTAAGTATCTACTTTATCAAATTGGAGGTCATTACCTCTTGGACGAAATCGCGAAATTTCTAATCGAAAACTGGCGGCCAATCACCGTTTCACCACTTCCTTTTGCCTTAAGTTCGGTATTTTTCTTTGGCTTAGGATACTGGCTTGTCAAACTTATTTACAAGAAGAAAGTTCAGGAAAACAGTGCACGTTTAACCACTGTACGTGATGAACTGGCCCGTCTTGAAAAAGTTTTGACGGATGAACGTAATGATTATAATTACCATAGAGCGGAGACGGACGCTCTGCGTGCAGACATAGAACGATTGTCTGCAATTATTGCAGGGGAAGATCTGCACGAGAACGAAAATGATAAAGGTGCAATACACAAACAGATTGCAGGAAAACCTCAACTTTGCCCCTTGCTTAGTACGAACTTATTTCTTCGACAACCCGAAGACAATATAGATGAGGCTATAAAAAAAGCGAGATTAATGAAAAAATTAGTCTTTATGATAATTTATGACCCCGACCACCCAACAAAGAGTAACTTGGCTTATGCTCTAGGGCATTTTCTTCAATACCAAACAACCCGAAAATTAGTCGATCAAAGTTTTGTTTGTTGCATGGTTCCAGTATCAAATGAAACTGCAAAAGCGCTAATACCAGCGGAAGATGACCTAGAAAATTGTCGTTGGATCGTACTTAACGTAAAGGGCGATATTTTATGTTCAGAAAGCTTACATGCCAACCCTGATGAAGGTCTTGCGCGAATAAGGAAAGTAATTGAACTTGTTGAACCTTCGTTAGACAGCTAAAAAGCCACCATCATTCCCTTATCACACTATTAATCATTACCTGTGCAAGCCGCCTAGATGAGCACAAAAAATAAGGGCTACTCTCTTTTATTGATAAACTAAGACTCAAGATTTACGCTAAGTGAGTCATGATTCGTTAAAAATAGTTTGCCATGACCAGTCATCTAAGCGGGTTATCGGTGCCAGTTAAATTATTTAGACGCAATCAACTCATCACCTCGCTAGCTTTACTTTTTTAAATTCAATTAGTTACGACCAACTAGGCCCATCTTTCGATCTTTGAGCCGTGTAAGTCCAAAACGTATACTCGCCGAAAAATCATCAAGACGACTATGACCGCTTCCGTAGGAATCGGTTCAACGTCCTTTGGCCAAATTGCTATCGCACAAAGAAATAGAACTATTGGTGGCAGCCTCGCGCCAGAGCTCTCGGTACCTCACTGGATCGATGGCCAGTGTCAACCTTCACCATCATTTTCCATCGCAGCAAATCGAGAAAAGTGGATCTATCTCAAATACTTTCAAGATTGGTGCCCCGCCTGTCATTCTATTGGTTTCCCTAACCTCCAGGAATTAAAAGCCACATTTCCAGCTGCCGATAAAATAGCCTCTGCGGTTATTCAAACGACGTTTGAAGGGCACGCCATCAACACGAGAGATACCTTACGTAAAAACCAACTTGCTACAACCTAGAAATCCCATTTTGACATGAAAAAGGCGATGCATCATTGCCCGATGACAATCCCTTACATTATCCAACTACCATGGTGAACTTCCAAACAAGAGGAACACCCTGGGTGATTCTAATCGACCCAAAAGGTTTCATTGTCTTTAGCGATTTCCATGCAGATATCGCTCAATTAATCCAATTCTTAAAAAATAAAGTGGCATAATGATGACTAGAAACAGAAAAAATCTGGTAAAAACCCCTCAAAACTAATCGATAATCCGACGAAAACACCAAAATTAATTTGAATAAATGAATGTGAAATAGCTCTATCATCACCTGTCAAATAACCTTTATTGGCTTTTTACTTGCGGCATTTAGTCACTTTAAAAAAATTGAACAGGATCTATCTATCGTAGGCAATGGAATTGCTGCAGAGGTTCAAATTCATGATCCAGACTGCCCACTTTGTCAGCGTTTAAAGAGTAACCTGAATGAAGTAAAAGGTGATTTTGCAGAGGACATTCAATTTAAAATAGCTAAGCTCTCAACAATAGAGGGGAAAAGCTTTGCACGAAAGCACAATACCCTTTCTGTTACTTTATTATTGTTCAATGAGCGAGGTCGTTTGGTCAACATGATTGAGGGTGTCACGTCCAAACCAGACATCACAGAAGCGCTAAAACTATTGGCTCGCAGAGGAGGCTAGTAATTAAAAGGGTGTGCTCGCCTTCACTGTTATAAAAACAGGCGTTGACGTAAATTCACCGAGAGAACACCTGGGTGAATTCGGATATCTACCCTGAGACTGATTGCAGCGATTAAAAATAGAAGAGTGCTTTTAAAGCACTCTTCTATTACGACGTTTAATTTCCATCGGGGGGGGTCATTCCACCGCGGCTAGCTTAGATTCTAGTCGACTGCGCAACGCCTGTTCATCTGCCGGTATGCTCGTGACCCGCAATGGCTGACCATTCGGTTTTAGGAACAATGCCTGGCCATCGAATAGCTGATGGCGACTAGCAAACGCCCGCCCATGGGGAGTCCCAAGATCGGCCACTACAAAATCAAGCCGAGAATCGAAATCACTCCTGACTTGGCGCAAGCGATTAAGCGCGCGCCCTCCAGTAGGCGAATAGTTCTCATAGGCAAGAACCAAAACCGGCTTGCCCTGACCAATGACGGAAAGATCAGTGCCAATCGGTTTTCCGCCACCCATCGTTAAAAAATAGCCCAATACGACTAAGACCATAAGGGATATGGTGGTCACTACTATCGTTTTAACCATTGTCATGCAGTCTCCTAAGTCAAATACAGCTGACCAAACATTAGTGGCGATGACCCCTCAGAGTATTTTAACTCCGGCCTTGCCACAATGTTCCATGATAAAGTTAAGGCGATTCGTTGACAATAGCCACTCAGTTTTTGGTGACAAAGAGGTTTTTCCAAAATATTGTATTGTTTATTTTTGAGTGAGGGCGACTAATAAATGCTTCTGGCACCTATTTCTTTAAGGCCACGCGAATAGGCGCCCGTAGATAGTTTATTATCAATAATTGTTTACTCTTTATCCTCTGACACCATCTTGGCAAAACCAAGTAAAATCCCAATACCCACAAGTATAAATCCTATGGCGAATAATACGTAACCTAGAGATAAAAATGTATCAAAATAAAAAAAAGAGCATGCTAGCATCATCGATACTAAACCAGTCATGATTATCATAAAACTTTTATTAAACATTCAATTCCCTAATACTTAGAACCATGTATGCATCTACCTATATAGACACTGCATTATATAAACTTATTTCTATGACAAGTCGGCTGCCCCTCAAAAAACCAGACATATCATCCTCTACAATCACTAGCTTGAGCTTTTGCGCTTGATCAACGACCTCAATGCCCAAAGCCTCCCTCTGATGCTGCAATATAACATCTACAGATATTTTAGAAATGCGCCGAGGCCGCCAGTAGTTATCCAAGCTTTCAACTCTGCGCTGTCTGCCCAAAGTTGAACCGCACTAACTGCTGCCCCTAATAACTTAGCGGCTTGAGAAGTAATCTTTCTGCTTATCTACCTTACAAATCCCTACTTTTAAATTTTATTAATAAATAATAATTTTTTCGGTGAGCTGACTTTTAGGAACTTTATGCTCAGGGTAGAAGATTTTATCATTTATTTAAGCATACCGTCGACCATATAATATCCTGAATTCACATCAAAAAAATACGGTATT
>JBLHVH010000026.1:0-23539 GCA_047628385.1 Oleiphilaceae bacterium | reverse complement strand
GGCTTCAGAACAAGTCTTTATTACGCCAACAACGATTTTGATGACTTTCAAGGTGGCGGTAATGCGACATTTACTTCCGTCAACGAAGACCGTGGCAGTCATGATGGCAGTTTATGGATGACCCGCACCAGCTACCGACAAACTTTCGACCATCAGTTCGACCTTGAAGCCAAACTTTATTATTGGCAAATGACACACAGTCAGGAATTTTTAATTCCTACGCCGGCAGGCAACCTGCTTGAAAGCTCAGAATTTGATGAAGACCGTGCCGGAATCTCTTTCATTCTGCGTCAGGACCTCCAACAGATAGACACGCAGTGGTCATTAGAGACTAGCTTTGAGCAAGCGGGTATTGAACATAATAAACAAAGCCAGCGAAACCTCAGTAGTGGTATGAGTAATAGCGCTAATTTGGTTGATTACAGCGATACCGATCAGAAAATTTTTGGATTGTCGATTGATGCGAATACGGCACTTTCATCTCAATGGCATGCTATCTGGGGCGGGCGTTATGACCACTTCAACACCTTTGGCTCTGCCTTTAGTCCACGCTTAGGTCTGATTTTTCAACCCGTTGATACCACTGCATATAAACTTGTGTATAGCGAGGCTTTCAGGGCACCTTCGGCAATCGAACTCAGGGGCTCCGCTTTCGCTAAAGGCTCACGTTCACTGGAACCTGAAATAATGCATAACATTGAACTAAGCCTTGCTCATAGCGATAACCAATGGGATCTAGAGTGGAGCTTGTTCCATAGTCGCTGGAAAGACCGCATTGTATTAGAACCTTTTAGCGAAGCTAACTTCACTTCGCGATATGCCAATTCTGGTGAAAGTCGCTCCAGCGGTAGTGAAGTGACCGTAAAAACACAAATCAACCAATGGTTAATTCAAAGTAACGCCTCCTATATTTTTAGTCGCGATCAAAGCTCCGACAAATGGATTAGTGTCTTCCCAAAACTGATCGTGAACCTTGGCTTTGGCTATAGCTGGCCAACACAACAACTAGAAGTATTTGTTAATAACCGCTTTCACCACAAAGTGAATACGGGTGACCAGGCAGTTCCCCCAATGCCTACATCATCAGCTCCAAACTATTTTCGTACGGATATAACTTTACGAAAAAACTATAAAAAGAACTGGAAATTTGGCTTAGTCGTTAGAAACTTTTTTAATCGTGACAATGTATTACCTTCGATTTCAAATAGTTTTAATGGCGTACCTGACCGGGACTTTGATGCTGCCTTAACGTTGGCTTATCAACATTAAATTACGATATTCACTAAGTGTGATAAGGAAGATAATTTATGGCGGCACCACAAAATAAACCCGACCTAAGCGATTGTCTGACCCGAGGATTTAACCAACATTTCACGATCCAACGTGCCGAAAGCCAAGCGGTGTTAGATGATATTTATCGCATCCGCTATGGTGTTTATTGCCAAGAATTTGGCTATGACCTGCCCAGCAAACAAGGGCTCGAACAAGATCAATTTGATTGTTACTCGAGTCATTGCTTGCTAACGCACAAAAGCAGCGGTATCCACGTTGGCTGCATTCGGGTTATTTCACTGCCTGAAGAGACGCCTTCAATAGAACTACCTTTTATCACCCACTGTGCCGATTCATTTTATCCAGAGCAACTGAGCCCTGAAACGCTTACCACCAGCAAAGTATCTGAATTATCACGCGTCGCTGTGGTACCTCAGTTCCGCCGCCGTGCAGGTGAGAACAATACCAAAGACGGCCTAGCAAAAATAAGTGATGATTTTAACCAAACTAGACGATTCCCCTTTATTACACCTAGCCTTTATCTGGCCGCAGGTGCGATGTTTTTAGCCAGTCAAAAACAGCAGCTCTTTGTTGCGACAGAGCCTCATTTAATAAAGAGCTTAAACAAGTTAGGCGTTCGCTTTCGACAGGTCAGTGAGCTTACCAACTACCATGGCCAACGTGCCGTTTATACTTTTACCCGACAATCCGCCTTGGAGGATATCCAGGCAATGTCAACACCCGTAAAAAATCTTTTTCATTTCATCAAAGACCAAGTTACTTAACACGCTGAAGATTCAGCATGCGCCAAACTATTGCTAACAAGGGAATAACTAGCTTGAGACATCAAAGAATAGATGGCCTTATTAGGAAAATTGATCTGCAATTAGGACGTTTATTTAACATTAAGCGTGGCCTCAGCATACTGTGCCTCATACTCTTATCATATTGCACTAGCGCTCTGTCAACCCCCCAAAGTGCCGAGGTATCAAGTCAATCAATCAATGTACAAGCCGCGTTAATAAAAAACTTTACTCACTTAATAGAGTGGCCAAAAACTAGACTTGTGAAAGACAATACGGAATTTAATCTTTGCACATACCAATCTAAAAAGCTTGAACAACAATTTAAAACTATTTTTACCAACAAGCAGATCAAAGGAAAACAAGTCAATATTCTGAGTATCAACAGCACCGATTTCAAAGGCTGTGACCTAATTTATATTACCGACTCAAGTAAAAAATTGCTTTCACGGGTGCTAGAAAGTGCTCGCACATTAGGCATATTAACGATTAGCGCTCAAGACGGCTATGGAGAGCAAGGTATTCATATTAATTTTTATAAAAGCGGCCAAAATATGGCCTTTGAACTTAACAAACATGCTTTAGATAGCGCAGGGTTTCAAGTCAGCACCCAACTCTATCGTTATGCCCGCATTGTGAAGTGAGCTAATTATGTTTAGACAACTTTCAATCAAGAACAAACTTACACTAATCATCACGCTAGTGACCACGACAGCCTTAATCCTCGGCTTTACTGGCATTACTCTGACTTATTATAACGAGACACGCAGCAACCTGATAAAGAGTATCGAACATGAGGCCAAATTAGTGGCCAATTACAGTCAAGTGCCGGTTGCGCTTGATTTTCATGATGACTTAAAACGTATACTCAATGACGTTACTATTTCCAGCGCCCACACCAGTGCAATTTGCGATCGAGAACCTAGTCAAATCATTCAAGCTGATAATGGCGGCGGCAGATTAACTGATAAGTCTGATTGCTATTTAAAAGGTCCACTATGGCAAGATAAATGGCTCTGGGTAACCGAAACTATTTATGATATTTCTGGAGAATTAATTGGTTTAGTCATATTAAAAGTATCAACCGCTGATTTTAACGCGACAATAAACCGGTTCGCTTATTTAGCGTTAATATTTACAGCGCTATCTATTGGTTTTAGCTTCTTTTTAGCGGGCCGCTTACAAACGTATATTTCTCGCCCCATTACCGACCTCAAAGAAGCAACACAACAACTATGCAATCAAGAGAATTATAACTTTCGTGTTCCTGTTACGAGCGATGATGATATTGGTAGCTTAAGCCTATCATTTAATCGCATGCTTGAAGCAATGGAGCACCGCTTAGTCGAGCGTAACCAAGCGATTACAAAAATGCATCTACTTGCTAATTACGACCCACTGACGAAACTTCCTAATCGTACTCTCTGTCTTGATCGACTAGAGCAAGCTATTTCTAAGGTAAGCCGTGATCAAGAAACGCTCGCTATCATGTTTATAGATCTCGATAACTTTAAAGATATTAATGACTTTTTAGGCCACAGCGCTGGCGATTTATTATTAGTTAAGGTCAGTAATAACTTAAGTAATGCGCTCAGACAAAGCGATACGCTCGCACGATTAGGAGGGGATGAGTTTGTTGTGATTCTGACCGAGTTTGAATCGAAAGAGAGCTTGTCGATGATCGCTGAAAAATGCGTACAGGCTGTTTCTCAAGAATTCAAAATTATGGATAACATAGTTACCACTTCTGCGAGTATCGGAATCGCTATTTATCCCGATGACGCCTTCTCATCAGAAGAGTTAATGAAAGCCGCTGATAGTGCTATGTATCAAGCAAAAGCAAAGGGGAAAAATGCTTTCTATTTTTATGAAGAACGAATCAATGCCATTCTCGCTAGGCGACATACTCTTGCAGGTGCATTAAGATTTGCCTTAAAAGAGCAGCAACTACATGTTGAATACCAACCTGTAGTCGAACTAAGTTCTAATAAAATTGTTGGCGCAGAAGCCTTAATACGCTGGAAGCATCCAGATTTTGGCATGATATCGCCAGCAGAGTTTATACCTATCGCCGAGAGCACCGGCTTGATTCTTCCGATCAGTTTATTTGTAGTTGAGTCTGTTTGCCAATTCATTGCTAAGTTTCGTGCTGAGCTAAGCGATAACTTCTCAGTCGCGTTGAATTTATCACCGGCTATTCTGAGACAGAGCAGCTTAGTAACGCAAATTGAAGTGTTTTTAAACCAGTATGAAGTCCCCGCTAAGGCCGTGTGTTTTGAAGTAACAGAAAATGCACTCATGAATGAAATGGAACACTGCATCCAAACCCTTAATGCCCTCAAAAAACTCGGTTCACGCATCTCAATCGACGACTTTGGTACTGGTTATTCCTCTTTGTCTTACTTAAGTAAGTTACCCGTCGACAACCTTAAAATTGACCGCTCTTTCATCAATGATATGCTGCACGATAGTAACGATACCGCCATTACACTGGCGATCATTTCACTCGCACAAAGTTTAGACTTGAAAGTGATCGCCGAAGGGGTAGAAGACCAAGCCCAGCTGAAATTTTTGAAAAAACACAACTGCGAATATATTCAAGGGTTTTTAGTGAGCCCTTCAAAGCCAGATAGAGCTTTCACTTCGTTTCTTAAGAGTTATAACCTCTAAGGCTTAGCGTTTTGGACGTGTGACTGATCAGCTTAAACTAATACCTATATTGCTCACACCACCATCTTGAGCTAGGGCACGCAGCTCAGTAATTAATTCAACGCCAGGATGAGAAGCCGAACGTAAAATATCATGCAGTTCTTCCTGAAAAGAAAACTCACGCTCAACCAGAGAATGGGTGTCATATAGTTTGATAAGTTGATTTTCAGTTAAATCATCACCTTCTGAAAAATCAATAAATTGTAATACGGTCGCCAGAGAGGTTTGGCTTGCGTCTAAGGCTCGTCGTTTTTCTTCATTTAAGCCCCCTAACATTGCTTGTTCAAGTAAACTTAAACAATCAGCGGTGGGTAATGCGCCATAGTGCTCACTGTCTTCTGTTTCAGGTACATAGGCCATGACGTGGTCTAGCAATTCAATAACCTGCTCTTCATTTGGCTCGACAATAAGGTGTTGCCAAACGCCGTCTATAATTTCTGGCAAGGGCATAAAGTCACTGTCATCAGCTTCAAGACTGGTTATGTATAAAATAGCATTGGGTAATGCGCGCTCTGCCAGCGACAATATAAATGCGCGCTCACGCCATGCACTTAAAGATTGAAGCTTTTTTTGGAATTTTTGTTTATTCATACTCTGTTTATTCACACTCTGTTTATTCATAAATGGGATCCAACCGTTATTGTGCTAATTGTTTCGATCGCTGTAAGGCATCTAATAGCGCATGAGTACATTGCACCAATGAAGCACCCGCTGCCACAACACCATCTTGATGCCCTTTCATCACAAAGAGTATCGGCAACGGTGTTTTACCTAACATTAATTTTGCACAAAGCTGCTGCACCGCGAATGCCATTTCAGGTGTTCCATAGGGAATTTCTTTGGGCGTTAATGCTAAATTTAAATTTTCTGCATCGCGCCAAATATCGGGAGAATGCACATGAACAACTGCTTGTATTTGATTACTTTGCTGATATAAAACACCATGTGTCATGCTTTCGGATGAAGGCTTTACTTCGCCGTAGGCACATAGTTTGTTTCGTTCAATATCAATCTGTGTGATATTGGCTAGGCAGGCATTTGATAACACATGCTTATGGCCCGTTTGCGAACCCGTAATTAAAAATGTGTTGTTTGGCTGTTCGCTTCGGGTTGAGATATTACCAAAGCCATAACCACCATAACGCTGATCATCTTGCCCTAATAAGCCTTGCTCTATCATGACGGCACGACACGCATTAATATTATTCAGCGTGCAGTTATTTACACAGATAGCCTTGCGTTGAAAATCGAGCGAATATTTGATGACGCCTTCTTTCTCAACCATAGTCTCTCAAAGGCGCCTCAACTTCTTATCAATTTTTATCTGAGTATTGCTGTATGCTAGAGCCCAAAATAATAACGCCTATGCTTTAGGGAGTGTTACACCTTTTTGGCCTTGATATTTTCCACCGCGATCTCGATAGCTTGTTTCACAGACTTCATCTGATTCGAAAAATAACATCTGTGCGACACCTTCGTTGGCATAAATTTTTGCCGGGAGGTTTGTTGTATTTGAGAATTCAAGCGTGACATGCCCTTCCCACTCTGGTTCTAGTGGCGTGACATTAACAATGATGCCGCAACGCGCATAGGTCGATTTACCCAGGCAGATCGTTAAGACACTACGCGGTATTTTAAAATATTCAACCGTGCGTGCTAATGCAAACGAGTTAGGTGGAATAATACAAACGTCACTATCTATATCTACAAAACTTCTTTCATCGAAATTTTTAGGATCTACTGTCACTGAATGAACATTGGTAAAAATTTTAAATTCACTACTGCAACGAACATCGTAACCATAGCTTGACGTACCATAAGATATAATACGACCGTCCTTGCCATCACGCACTTGGCCTGGCTCAAAAGGCGAAATCATGCCTTGCTCTTTTGCCATTCGTCTTATCCATTTATCAGATTTGATTGCCATCGTTGCTTATTCCGCTTCAGTTAAAGATTGCGCGCCATCATACAGGGATGAGACTGCAAGATAAATCCCTTCATTAGGGTCAAAATAAAAGCCATACTCGCTGATGATTGACCTACACGTCTTAAATTCTGTTTAAAATTAAGCCACGTCGAAACTAATCCTAATTTCAGCGCCTTTTGCAGGCCTGTGTCACATTGCTTTAGAACAAATTATTCAGCGATGAGTCCAAAACCACAAATTTATCTTTGCGCCTGTTTTATAATTCTATTCACAAAAAAATAACACTTTAGAAATAGTGAGCTAAACTGGGTAGGTACGTGAAATTATAACAATCAGTATTTCTAGGCAGACATAGAAAAAACGTCACTCATTTATAGCAGGTCATGTTTTGGCATCCGTTTTTTTAACAAAGATACGACAAAATTTCCGCTTTCAAAAGCTTGGCTATCGCCTGTCATTCTATTTTATTTCAATCTGCATTTTTTTTACTTTACTAACTGCTGCGTCCTTACTCTTTAAGCAATATCAAGCAGACAAAGAGTCTATTTATGCCGAAAGTCGAAAAACAATTTTAGCCGTCGAACAACAATTATCACGCAGTTTATGGAATGTCGATCAGGATAGTACCTATATATTACTTGAAGGTATGTATCGTATGCCCTCTATTAAGGGTTTACGTATTGTAGAATCTTTAGGGAACATCTATGAATATGGCGATATTCATATGCCGCCTAGTATTACCATACCCTTGGTATTTAATGGCCAAAAGATGGGTAAGCTAGAAGTAGATGTAAATGATGATTTAATAAAGGCGAGTGTACTGGAGCAGTTTAAAGTCATCCTCATCAGCTCAACCTTGCTGATTGGTTTAATTGGCTTTGTATTTAGCTACATCGTTAAAAAATCAGTCACTCAACACCTTTCGTTTATTCGTGATGCCACCGCGGACCCTAATTGGTTAAGGAGTAAAGAGTACATACCCATTAATCTGCCTCGGGCAAATTATCATGATGAGTTATCTGACTTAGTATACGTACTCAATGAAGGGCAACGGCAAGCCGCTGAATTTGCACATGATAGAGAATCATATGAAAATCAACTTGAATACCAAGCAAATTTTGATGTTTTAACCAACTTACCCAACCGTCGCCACATCGACCAGCATCTACAAACTGAGATTGGACTCAGTATTGAACAACCACAAAATAAATTAACGCTATTCTTCATCGACCTTGATGGCTTCAAAGAAGTAAATGATAGCCTAGGACATAGTGCGGGTGACTTAATTTTACAAGCGAGTGCGAGTCGCCTTCAAGAACTCATCAAAGCGCATGATGGTTATGTTGCACGTTTTGGCGGCGATGAGTTTATAGCTTGTTTCCGTTGTACTAACCGCGCTGAAGCAGAAGTCGTGGCGAGTAAAACAATTTTGGCGTTCAAAGCCGACTTTAACTTGAGCGATACCCAGTTACAGCTTGGTTGTAGTATTGGCATAGTTATGCACCCTGAGGACGGCGATAACGCTGAAGAGCTTATCCGGAAAGCGGATACCGCTATGTACAAAGCGAAAGATGCAGGTCGTAATACCTTTGCATTTTTTGACCAATCAATGATGCACAATATTGTATTGCACAACACTATCAAACATAAGTTGAAAAATGCGATTGAGAATGGTGATTTTGAAGTTTACTTTCAACCATTAATCAATTTCAAAGACATGTCCATTACCGGTTTTGAAGCGTTACTCCGCTGGAATGATCCAGAACTTGGCAGTGTCAGACCAGATCTTTTCATCCCTATCGCTGAAAAATCAGGCTTAATTTTTGACATCGACATATGGGTCTTTGAACAAGCAATCACACAAGTTAAAAAATGGCGTACAGAGTTTAATCAAGATTTTATCGTGGCGATCAACTTTAGCCCAACTAACTTCCATCATCGTGAAATGATGGCATGGGCTCAGCAGCATGAAGTATTTTTACAAAGCCTAGATTGGGTCGAATTAGAAGTCACCGAGCGTTTAATGCTGGATGATGACCCCGTTGTTTTAAATGGCATTAAAGAGCTACTTAAATCAGGCCTTCAGTTTAGTATTGATGATTTCGGGACTGGTTATTCATCACTGGGCTACATTAAAAAATTCAGCCATATTTTATCTAAAATCAAAATTGATCGTATGTTCATCACTGACATCATGAACAGCAAGTCTGACCAAGCACTGGTAAAGAGTATTATTACCCTTGCTGATAGTCTATCAATCGAAGTACTGGCCGAAGGTGTCGAAACACAAGAACAAGAGACCGTATTGATCGACCTAGGTTGTGATTATGCGCAAGGCTACTATTATGCAAAACCAATCCCCGTCAGCGAAATTCCTAATTTTTTAAGTCAGTGGCATGCTAAAAAAGAGTCAAAAGATAAATCAATCAACGCTTCTTCATAAAACATCGTTCCGAATATATCCACCTTCATTCATTGAAGTGTCGACATTTTATACAGTTGATTTCTAAAGTCACTTCTAGATCACATAAAAAAATAACAACCTACTGTTAAATAAGGTATTTTAATTTATTGGCATGCCTAATGCTTTATCATTATACACGTTCACGATATTTGAAAGTGATGAATAGAAATAATAAAAAGCCTAAAATTCATCAATAAGTCGGCCACATTAATAACTACTTTTTAATGGACATTCCAGAACCAATCATTTTAGATTTAGCTTAGCGTCGAAGAGTTTAATTATTTAAAGCACACGAAGTTTCATTTTTTTGCCTCCCTCATGGAGGCTTTTTTTATTGTTTTAATTGAGCAATATATAGATCAATTGTTGCTTGTAACCGCTGCATATTTTTATTATTTTTAGGGTTTATGCATCCAATTCTTAGCAACGCATACTCACTATCAAAATCAATAACTCTTATAAGAATTCCGCGAATTGCAAAAAATTGACTAAGTTTTTCTGCTTGGTTAATACTTACACAATAACTTGAAAATAGTGCTTCATGAAAGGAGCCATGCTCCCCTTTCTGACTTGCTGTTAGGCCGTTAAATAATGGATGAAATAGAGTTCGGCTCGCATTAGATGCGGTATTGATATTGTGCCGTGCTTGCTGTTGCCATACTTTATCTTGAAAAGCGCTTGTTGCAATACTTTGTGCCGGCCCATTAATAGCCCAAAGCCCTAAGCGTGTTTGAAACGTTTTAATTAGTTCGTCATGTGCAAATACAAATCCCAAACGCAAACCGGCTAAACCAAAAAACTTCCCAAATGATCGTAGCACAATCATATTCGGCTCAAAGTGTTCCGATAACACACTCAATGCTGGCTGCGTATCCATGAAGGCTTCATCAATAATCAAATAAGCCCCCTCCCCTAAGCACTTGGCCCAGACTTTAAGTTGTTGAGGCGAGAACGTAAGCCCACTGGGGTTATTAGGATTAATGACGACTAAGTGCTGTCGACTATTTTGCTGAAGTGACTGATTAATAAACGAAACCGACGCCTCATGCTCAATTGAGGGATAATTAATAATACACGCGCCTGATTGTTGCCATTGAAGCCGATGCTCTTGATAACCTAACTGAGGCAGTAAAACCGGCAAAGAAGGTAAACACTCAGGTAATAACTGAATAACAGCTTGTGAGCCAGAGACTGCGAGTAAATTTTGCTCGCTTAAGTCTGAATTATCATCGCCCAGGTAATAAGATTTTGCTGCTTGAATAAAGTCTGGTTTGGGGTAAGGTAATTGTTGAAAGGCAGCCTCATCGAGTGCTGTAATCGGATATGATTCAGGGTTAATCCCTGTTGATAAATCGATCCATTGGTCAACCGGCACATCAAAGCGCTGACTGGCTTGTTGTAGATCACCACCATGAAGAGGACGCTGAGCTTTCATTGACTGATAACACCTATATATTGTTCAAACATACCGACAATCACCATTGTGGCGAACCCTATACCTAGCCACAGAACCAAGGTTTTATTCACCAAAGAACATGCTTGCTCAATGCTATACGCAGAAGCTTGATTCTGTTTTTCACCGTCAATTTCGTTCCCTGGCAGTGGCCCTAATTGAGGTCTAGTTTGCCATTCACCGTGGTAAGGGGCCGCGCCGCCTAACGATACCGACAAAGCGCCTGCGCCTGCGGCCATTACTGGACCGGCATTTGGACTTTTCCAGCGTCGCCCCTGCAGCTTCCAGCATTTTATGGCTAAGCGTGTATTGCCTACTATGGCATAACTAGCCGCCGTTAAACGCGCAGGTATAAAATTCAAGACATCATCGATACGTGCGGCACACCAGCCAAAATGTAAAAAGCGCTCAGTTTTATAGCCCCACATTGCATCTAAGGTGTTACTCAAACGATATAAAACCACGCCCGGTACACCCGCAATTAAAAACCAAAATATGGCCGAAAAAATAGCATCCGCTCCATTTTCTAGCACAGACTCCGTTGCGGCGCTCGCGATATCGGCTTCTTCAAGTGATGGCGTATCTCGACTCACAATCATTCCCACCGCTTGCCTCGCAGCGTTCAAGTCGCCAGATTTTAAGGGCATGGATATCGCTTTCGCATGCTGCAATAAGCTGCACCACCCAATTGCCAAATACAAAACAAAAGCAGAAAACAAAATCTGTATAAAAACATGGTCATTAACGCTAAGTTCTAGCACCCAGCTGAGCGCGACGATCGGTGCCACCACGAACAGGTAAGCAACGCTGCCCATACATCGAGCGATGATTTTATTGCTATTTAGTTCGCTATTCTTCTGACGTTGCTTGCTATTCAGCGCGTGCTCTACCTTTGACACCAGGGTGCCAAAACCGACTAAAGGATGATACCGCTTTGCTTCACCTAATAAAAAGTCTAAAACTAGCGCACCTAAGACGACTAAAAAGAGTACGATCACTCGCTTATTCTCTCGTCTAAAATTATTTTGCTGAGCGTTTCAAAAGAAATTACTGTTTCTACGGCATCTGCCAATCGATTAAATTGTTGATCACGAAATTCGGCATAGTTGTAGTTAGATAGCTTACCTTCAGATAAACCGTGGTCTGTATTGCTTGGGTGATCTAATGAAGAACCGGCCCACTGAAGAATATGAGTCAGAAAGTCTGATTCATCAAATAAACCATGTAAGTAACTCCCCCATACTGAATCATCAACATTACGCGCGCCTTCATCAGTCGCATTAGCCCCTTGTTCGTCGCTGAGGCTAAGTAGTGGTGATGCAAGACCTTCTCCTTGACTAATACCGGCATGAATTTCATAGCCGCTGACTTTTATTGCTTCACTAGGAGTCTTGTTATCTGTACTCGCATGTACCAGCTGACCTGCTACAAGCTTGAGTATTTTGTTTGGCGTCAGCGTGGTTTCCATGTTGATAAAACCCAGACCCTTACTCGTGCCCATACTAGATTCAATACCTTCAGGATCATGAATATGCTTTCCTAACATTTGGAAGCCACCACAGATACCGATGAGTTTACCACCGTATCGCAAGTGTCGTTGAATCACACTTTCCCAACCGGCGTCTTTTAAGCTTTGAAGATCTGATCGTACACTTTTACTACCCGGTAATACGATTAAATCGGCCCCCTGAAAGTCACGCGCATCGCGCATAAACTGACAATCAATGTGCGGGTGCAAACGCAATACGTCAAAATCGGTATGATTACTTGCACGCGGGTATATTGGAACCACGACTTTAAGTTTTTCTCGTATGGCCTTCCCTTCATTTACCAAGCTGTTTTGTTCATTTTTTTGACCGTTTATTTGAGAAGTATTTAAAGCATCTTCCGCTTCAATATGCAGGTCCATCAAATAAGGAATCACGCCTAAAACGGGTATGCCAGTTTTTTCCTCTAACCAATCTAAGCCCGGCGTTAATAAACTAACATCCCCTCTAAATCGGTTGATCACAAAGCCTTTTACACGTTGTTGCTCCGAAGCACTCAGCAACTCATAAGTACCATATAAGTGAGCAAATACACCTCCGCGATCAATATCGGCAATAATAATCACAGGACAATCCACGGCTTCGGCAAAGCCCATATTAGCAATATCATGCTCGCGTAAATTTATTTCTGCCGGGCTTCCTGCACCTTCAATAATTACGACATCATATTTACTGCCCAGGCTTTTATAACAGTCGACGACGCGGCCTAAAAGCTCGGGTTTATATTGATGATAAGTGCGTGCATCCATATTACCGATAGCATGCCCATTTACGATCACTTGAGATCCGGTATCACTATTGGGCTTAAGCAGAACAGGGTTCATTTCAACGGAAGCCTCTAAATAACACGCCTCTGCTTGAACGGCTTGTGCACGGCCAATTTCGCCCCCCTCTTTAGTCACTGCGCTATTTAAAGCCATATTCTGAGGTTTAAAAGGCGCTACCGATACTTTGTGTCTCGCCAAAATACGACCGATGGCCGCAACCATAATGCTTTTACCTGCGTCCGATGTGCAGCCCTGCACCATTAAGTGACCGTGTAATTTCATTGCTTTTCCATTCTCATTTCTTCACTTATATTTTTAATTAACAGAGTAAGTTAGCTGATTTTAGGCTCAAAATTAACCGACACTAAAATAAGCGACACAGGTAAGTAGTATGGCAACTTCGCTTAGCTCAATTAAGGCACCAGCGGTATCGCCCGTGCACCCGTCAATACGGCTTAACATTAAGTGCCGTAAGTATATAAATACAGCAAAACCTACGACTAAAATCGTAATTAAATACCATTTAAAGACCAAACAAGCCAACACTAATATGATGCAGCAAACGCCCCAGACCGCATTCGTAGAAAGGTGTTCGCTAATCGCTTTACCCAAGCCATTTTTGCGTGCATAAGGGGTCGTTGCAAAGAGGATCGTCGCGCTCATTCTTGAAAGCATTAAGGGCCATATCAATACTAAATAGTAACTTTGCTGCGCCATTGTTTGCGTCAGTAAGGCTTCCAATGCCGCATATTTAACAAGCAGTACCAATACGACCGTAGCAATTGCGATCGGGCCTGAGGTAGGGTCTTTCATTAATTCTAGCGTTCGCTTTTTAGATCCTAGTCCTCCCATCCAGGCATCGGCACAGTCTGCCAAACCATCGATATGCAAAGCGCCCGTTAAAATAACCCATGCACTCAACAGCAGTGCCGCAGATAAACCACTACCAAACACTTGCATCAAACCCAGCGCGAAAACACTTAAAATCAACCCTAATAATGCACCAACCATGGGATAAAACATCAGCGAAGTGCCCACATTTTTATCTTTAGGCATGGGTAAATGACCAACCGGCAGGCTACTTAAAAACTGTATAGCAATCAGTAAGGGCTGTAACTGCTGATACGCCGTGTTTAAAATATCATATTTGAATTTCAACTTATCCTTCACCGTGGTCGTGACCCTCGCAACTGCTCTTTATCTGACTATGACTGTGACCGTTGCTATCGATTTTTCCTTCATGATCACTCTCACCTTCACGCTTGCCATCAGAAACGCCAGCCGATTCAAAGGTTGCCATTTTACGGTGTAATTGGCATGCCATTCGCATCAAAGGTACCGCTAGCGCGGCACCACTCGCTTCACCCAAACGCATATTTAACGAAAGCAATACTTCTGCGTTCATACTCTTGAGTACTAAAGCGTGTCCCGCTTCGGAAGATTGATGTCCAAAGAACAGCCAAGGGCGAATAGATGGGTTAATAGTGACAGCCACCAGTGCGGCAACAGAGCTAATAAAGCCATCAACCAATACCGTAATACCTACTTGAGCACACGCAATGTAAGCGCCAACCAAGCCGGCTATTTCAAAACCACCTAAACATTGCAGTGCCTTTAAAGCGTCTATCGGCTCGCCATCACTTAAAACCGGAGTGAAGCCATGCAGAGCCAACCCACGGGTGACCACGCTCTGTTTACGTTGAATTCCGTCATCATCGACGCCGGTACCACGACCGACTAAGGCT
Organism: Oleiphilaceae bacterium; assembly: GCA_047628385.1. Classification (GTDB taxonomy): domain Bacteria; phylum Pseudomonadota; class Gammaproteobacteria; order Pseudomonadales; family Oleiphilaceae; genus PZPK01. Next base: position 8,849 of record JBLHVH010000026.1, on the reverse strand, counting down.
GTAGCCGGTTGAGTCAGTAAGGCACACGCTAGCGCTGAAGCTGAAGTCGTATTACCAATCCCCATTTCACCGCCAATAAATAGCTGAGTTTCATGCTCAATCGCATCGATTGCGACTGTTTGACCCGCAGATAATGCCGCATTCAACTGCGCTTTGGTCATTGCGGCTTGCTGACAAAAATTTTGCGTGCCGCCTGCAATACGAGCATCTTGTACACTTGGCAGCTCAGGTAATGCATTCACTGTGCCCAGATTAATCACACCAAAGTTTGCGGCTAACGACTCCGCTATGACAGTGATAGCCGCCCCTTTTGCTGCAAAGTTTTTGACCATTTCACCAGTCACTACTTGTGGGAATGCTGAAACACCTTCATCTACGACACCATGATCGGCGGCAAATACACGAATCATCACCTTGTCTAACTCGGGTTTAAGCACCCCCTGCAGGCCTGCCAAGTGTGTGGCGATGTGCTCTAACTGCCCTAATGATCCTGGAGGTTTGGTCAATGTACCTTGATGTGCCAAAGCTTGGTGCTCAGCTTCGGTATTAAATGCTTTCGCTGGAATTTTTACCCACTTCATACTAATCTCCTAAAAATTCATTGCCCTTCTTTTTCTGCATCAATGTCGAGCAGTAAGTTTTGTAGGTCTTGTTTGTCTTGATCGCTGGCTTGCCACATGTCACGCTGAGTCGCTTCAAGCATACGTTCTGTCATTTCTTCTAATGCTGATAAATTATGTTCGCGCATAAATGCTTGGTTTTTTGTATCAAAAATCAATGCTTGTGCAACTTGCTCATATTGGTAGTCATCAATAAAGTCAGTGGTAGCATCGTAGGCAAATAAATAGTCAACGGTGGCTGCCATTTCAAAGGCCCCTTTATAGCCATGCTCTCGCATGGCATTCAACCATTTTGGATTGAGCACGCGCGAGCGAATCACACGATTTAGTTCTTCTTTTAGAGTTCTTATTTTAGGTACTTCAGGGTTCGAATGATCACCATGAAATACCACCGGCATCTGCCCACGATAAACATTCACGGCATTCGCCATGCCGCCTTGAAACTGGTAATAATCGTCGGAATCTAACAAGTCGTGCTCTCGGTTATCTTGATTTTGAACAACCGCTTCTAATTGCGACAACTGATGCCTAAATGCATCGGGCGCGGCTACTGCTTGGGGTTCTTTTTCAGAATGGTTACCATAGGCATAACCTCCCCAATTGACATAGGCTTCAGCCAAATCACTCTGTTGCTCCCAACAGCGTTCATCAATTAAACCTTGCAGCCCAGCACCATAAGCACCGGGTTTACTGCCAAAAACACGGTAACTTGCTTCACGTTTAGCTTGTTCAGCAGGCATCCCTTGCTTAACTAATTCTGCATAACGTTTATCGACATGCTGCCGAATCATATTCTCGTTGCCAGGCTCTTCTAACGCTGCCAGTGCCTGTACCGCCGCATCATATAGCCGCATTACATTAGCAAACGCATCACGGAAAAAGCCTGATACGCGCAAGGTCACATCGACCCGAGGTCTGCCTAAAAGCATACAAGGAATAATTTCAAAATCGACTACTCTATTCGAACCAGCAGCCCAAATCGGTTTTACCCCCATTAATGAAAATGCCTGCGCAATATCATCGCCGCCGGTGCGCATAGTCGCGGTGCCCCAAACCGATAAACCCAGTTGTTTTGGGTATTCTCCCTGTTCTTGGAGATAGCGTGTAATCACTGCCTCCGCTGATTTTTCACCTAAAGCCCATGCCGCTGGCGAGGGAATTGCTCGGCTATCGACCGAAAAAAAGTTTCGGCCAGTAGGTAAGGTATCCAAGCGTCCGCGTGTAGGCGCACCACTTGGTCCCGGCGGTACAAATACGCCTTGCAAACCCTGTATTAAGGATTGAATTTCAAGTTGCGCACTTTGCTCTAACGCGGGTATTAATTGTTTTCGCGCAAACATTAACAAGACATAGGTGTTGGGAAAGGATGACTCGAGTAATGCTAAATTCTCGCTGCCAGTCAAATAAGCAGACACCCACTTTAAGGCCAATAGTTCGAGCCTTTCACGTGTATCGGCTTCGGTTCGCCAGTTTGCACTATCGATCTCTAACAATATTGTTGGGCGCGCCCCTGCCCAGCTTTCGGCACTAGCCGCTAAAGGGTTAAAGACTTCGTTAGATGACTGTAGATTCAAGTCGCCCGCAATACTATGCAAAATCCCTTGTGTATGTGCCTCATTACCACGTGGTAAACGCAAGAGCGCAACAATGGTCTCGGCCAGCTTTGCCTCATTAGGTAAAGCGCCAAGTATATGTAGGCCATGGCGTATTTGTGCTTCTTTGATATCACATAAATAAGCATCGAGTTGATCAAGCACTTGTTGATCAGAATCTTTAGCATCAGCAAGCACTTCCTTACTTGTATCAACCATATTACAGTTAAGTTCTTGTAGTATGTTGGTTTCACGTGTTAATAAAAGAATACGATCTCTTAACCAATTTTCACGTCGAATATCCATGCCTAAGGCTTGGTAATATTCATCGACTAAGCCTTCTAATTCAGCTAAGTCACCATAGGTTTCTGCCCGTGTCATCGGCGGCATAAGGTGGTCGATAATAACGGCTTGTGTACGACGCTTTGCTTGCGCACCTTCACCGGGATCATTCACTATGAAAGGATAAAAATTAGGCATTGGACCTAAAATTAAATCAGGCCAACATTCGTTTGATAATGCCGAGCCTTTACCGGGTAACCATTCTAAGTTTCCATGCTTGCCAACATGGATCACGGCACTCACGTGATATTCATGGCGAAGCCAAAAATAGAACGCTAAATAACTATGAGGGGGAATCAGGTCTGGGTCATGGTAATTAGCGGCTAAATCACGATCAAAGCCTCGCGCAGGTTGAATACCAATAAAGGTTTCACCCGAACGAATTCCAGCAATCATTAATCGCCCTTGCCTAAACTTTGGGTCTTGCTCAGGGCCGCCCCATTGTTCATATATTGCAGCTTTATTTGCTTCGGGCAACATTTCAAAATAGTGTTGATAGCTTTCAAGTGAAAGACTTTGCCAGCAGGGTAATTGATGCAGCGTATTCGGGTTGTTGGTGACACTCCCCATTAAAGCTTCAATCAGCGCCGTACCGGTATCGGGTAATTCGTCGACCAGATAACCTGCCTGCTTCAGCCCCTTTAAAATTGCTAATGCCGAAGCCGGTGTGTCTAAACCCACCCCATTCCCGATGCGACCATCTTTGGTCGGATAATTGGCGAGTATAAGTGCAATACGTTTTTGCGGGTTGGGTGTATTCGCCAGTTCACAGTAACGCTTAGCCAAACTAACAACCCAGTCAGCGCGCTCAGGATGTAAGGCATATCGCACGAGTGATATTTCACACCGCTCATCAAATGTATCTTCGGTCTTAAAACTAATCGCGCGAGATATAACACGACCGTCCATTTCGGGTAACACCACCTGCATCGCTAAATCACGACTATTTAAACCTTGCGTATTCTCCGCCCAATCTTCCTGCAAGGTGCTCGATAGCATCACTTGAATGACCGGAATTTGATTAATAAAAGGCGAAGTGAAATAAGAAGGGCCACTGTCTGTCGCAGCAGAAAAATCACTGCCGCTTAACGATGAAGAATTACTGGCAAAACCGGTAGTATTTAGAATGACGCGCGCATTGCTTACTTGAATTAAATGATTGATCAAGGCCAGCGATTCAGGGTCTTTAAGTGAACTAACAGCAATGGGCAATGGTTGCAGATCTTGTGCTTGCACGCATCGAATAAAGTCATCAAACATAGCCGTATTGGCATTTTGTAAATGACTGCGGTAGAACAAAACAATGCAAACCGGTGCTTCTAATAGTTTTTCATTAATACTTTCTTTTGGTGCGACATAACGTTGCCATTCAGAAAATGTCGCCCCTAATTCGGCCTGGCTAGTCGCATCGTCGCTACCATCCTGCGCTTGTTTTTGAGGCAGGTAAATCAGGCTTTTGGGTAAGCTTTTTGGGTCGTGCCAATCGCTCGGGTGATTTAAGTATGCATCCGCTAGGTACTTAAAAAGATGTTCGCTATTATTCGCGCCACTTTCACGTAGAAAGCGCCATACCCGGGTTGCCTCAGCAATTGAAACGGTAGATGCCGTAAAAAGCTCATCATCTTCAGCATCATCACCCGGTACAATAATGAGTTGTCGGCCTGTTTTCTCTTGCACCCAAGTTTGAAGCTGCTCAAAGCCATATTCCCAGTAACTTTGACCACCAAGTAAGGACAACACTACGAGCGAGCTACCGTCTAAAACCTTATGCTGATAGAGATCAAACGCGGCGGGCTTTCGTAAATGCATCCAATTAGCGAGCCGGATACTGGGAAAATTTTTGGGTAAACTATTTGCAGCATTCGCCAAAGCACTTAAGCTGCTATCTGCCGCAGATAAAATAACAATATCCGCAGGCGACTGCTCAAGATCAATAATGCCTTCGTCATCGACAAAGCCACCCGGTTTTGCTGCAAATAGATGCATTACGCTGTCTGTTCTAGTTGAGCAGCAGCGAGCGCGTTAGTAATTAACGACTTATCCAAATCTTTTCCGATAAAAACTAAGTGCGTTGCACGCGCTTCATCTTGCTGCCATAAACGATCAAAATACACGTCCATTCGCTTACCGACCGCCTGAATTACTTGCCGCATAGGCTTACCCTGCATGGCAATAAAGCCTTTCGCACGATAAATATTATGCGCTTCGAGCAGTGAAGCCATAATCGTTTGCAGTAGGTTACTATCAACCTCACCTAGCTTAATCACAAACGAATCGAAATGATCGTGGGCGTGCTCGTGATGTTCACCATGATGATGGTGATGGTCATGATGCGTTGCCACGGCTTCGATATTATTTTCAGACGCGGCATCGATACCCATAATAGCTTCGAGCGACAAAGGCGTTTGCGTTGTGGTTCCCTGCGTTATACCGGCACCACTCTTATCCGTACTCGCAGACTGTCGGGTATAAATAGTTTTTACCGAAGCAGGCACTTTTGCCGAAACAATACGTTCAACTTGTAAACGCTGGGCATCGTCTAATAAGTCGTTTTTACCGACGATCACTAAATCAGCCGCACTTAACTGATCATCTAATAATTCATTTAAAGAGGGGTCGTGATCTAAACTATCATCCGCTTGTCGTTGTGCTTCGACTAGATCGACATCATTGGCAAATCGACCAGCTGCGACCGCAGGGCCATCAATTAAGGTGATAACGGCATCAACAGTGCAGTACTGTTTAATTTCAGGCCAGTTGAATGCTTGTACGAGCGGTTTTGGCAAAGCAAGGCCGCTGGTTTCAATCAAGATATGGTCAATGTCATCTCGACGCGCGACGAGTTCTTTCATCACTGGTAGAAATTCTTCTTCTACAGTGCAACAAATACAACCATTAGCGAGTTCATAAATACCATTTTTACTCTGAGTTGCTGCAGTTTCTTCACCGTCTTCACACGAAAGCGGACAGCTACGAAGTAAGTCAGCGTCAATATCTAATTCACCAAATTCATTTACGATGACGGCAATACGCTTACCTTTCGCTTGCTTTAGTAAGTTCGATAACAACGTTGTTTTGCCGCTGCCTAAAAATCCAGTCACGATCGTTGCGGGGATTTTATTTAATTCCATCTTTTACACCTATAAATACGGTTAAATGTTCATCTGTCTATTTATGTGAAAGCTTTATGTGCTCGCTAGTTAAACTTTGCCATGCCGGCGGTCTTTTAGGCCGGTATCCATTCTTTTGCTTTTATACCCACATTGAGCGAAAACATGGATTCCGGCCTAAAAAAAAACCGGAATGGCAGTAGTACTAAAACAACGGGAGTGACAGTCCTATTAGGCACACCAGTACAACACTGGCTGGTTTTAACGCTACGAAGTTTCGCGTTTCACGGTTCGCGCTTTTTCAGGTTTCACTTTTGGCCGATATACATGCGCTTGGTCTTGGTCATATAAATACGAGTCTTGAAATTCATCGGTTTTCAACACAGGACCCACTAAAATGAGTGACGTACGGGTGAATTTCTTATCGCGCACTTTTTGAACAATATCCTTTAGCGTGCCTTGAACTTTATCTTGGTCAGGCCATGAGGTTCGATAACAAACGGCGACAGGGCAATCTTCGCCATAATGCGGAATGAGTTCTTCGACTATTTTATGAATACGCGTAATCCCAAGGTGTATTGCTAAGGTCGCACCACTACGGGCTAGCTCTGGTAAACGCTCTCGTTCTGGAAAAGGTGTTTTGCCTTCATAACGTGTCATGATGACTGTTTGCGACACCCCTGAAAGCGTTAGTTCTTTACCCAGCCATGCAGCTGAAGCAGAGGTTGCCGTCACACCGGGTATAATTTCAAAGGGTATCCCTAAGGCGTCTAATCGGCGAATTTGCTCACCAATTGCACCATAAATTGAAGGGTCGCCAGAATGAACGCGCGCAACATCTTGGCCTGCTGCATGTGCTTGCTCGATATGCACTAGAATTGCATCCAGATCTATCGATGCGGTATCGATAATTTTTTCTGCTTTATTTTCTACTGTTTGTAGAATTTCACGCGGTACTAGAGAACCGGCATATAAAATCACAGGGCATTGCTCGATTAAGCGCTGGCCTTTCACGGTAATTAATTCAGGATCACCCGGACCCGCTCCAATAAAATATACAGTCATGTGCGTTTACCTTTATGTTAGCTTCTTTTTGTAACCACGGGGGGTATAAACCCATTGCTTATCTTTATAGGTGATATGGCGCGACTCACAATTACCGACCATAACCAAGGTGAACATATCAACGTCTTTTGCGTCGAGTTCAGCTAACGTAATCAGCTCAATAGATTCATCTTCACGGGTTAATTGTCGACCAATCAAAACCGGCGTTTCTGCAGGTCGATATTTCAACAGAATGTCCCGTGCCGTATTTAATTGCCAGTTACGTTTTTTGGATACAGGGTTATAAAATGACACGACAAAATCACCTGTTCCCGCACTGTGTATGCGTTTTTCGATCGTTTCCCACGGTGTTAATAGGTCGGATAACGAAATGGTACAAAAATCGTGACCGAGCATTGCGCCAGCTTTTGCGGCACCGGCTTGCATCGCAGAAATACCGGGCACGACTTCGATTTCTACATCTAACCACTCAGGGTGCTCTTCGGCGCCAGTAATATGTTGATCCAACAATTCAAACACTAAGGTTGCCATGGCATAAATACCGATGTCGCCACTCGAAATTAATGCCGTTGTTTTACCACTTGCGGCTAAATCCAGCGCTAAGCGAGCACGTGCAATCTCTTCACCGAGCGGTAATTCATGATGGACTTTACCTTTACAAAGATCACCAAGAAGATCCAGATAAAGACCATACGCAACAAGATCGCTACATTTACTTACAACTTGAGTGGCTTTTGGCGATATCAACTGTGCATCGCCTGGCCCCATTCCAACTAAAAATAGTTTACTCATAATCTGATTTATATCTCTTTCGTTGTTTTAAGATAAGATTTTAAAATAAGGATTTCAACTTAATGGAAAGCTTCTGGCTATCGCACAGGTCGCTTTACTGTTTTTCTGTTTATTGAGAACTAATTCAGGCGCTTGTCCAGTTACAACTCGCGCAGCATGTAACGCTGCCGACTCTGCAACACCATAAACACCGACCACACTCATGATGTAGTCAGACTTCGTACTTAATAGTGATTCTTCTGTTGCCAACTGCTTTTGATTCCAGGTCGAGAACGGTTTATCAAATTGCTTAGTCAGTTCTATTAAACCTACTTCGTCGGCTTTGATATCGATGCTGTTAATGCTTTCAACTTGATCCAACTTTAAATTTGCCTGCTGAAGACAGTCAAATAATAAAGACTGCAAATCAGCGAGCGGACAATCTCTTTCACAGCCCATACCGATAGTATAAACAGGTTTCAAGTAAGGTTTTGCTGTGGTGCTAACCAGTTGGGCATCTAATATATCTGCAACCTGCCGACCCCATTCGTTTGCGCCACCTTCATGACCTGACAGCATGGGTATAACGTAGTCACCACATTCATCAAGCACTAGCACCGGCGGGTCTTGATACTTACTTTGCAAGACTGGCGCAAGTGTTCGGACAGCAATACCAGTTGCGCAAATTAAGACTAAAGCATCACCTTGTTTAAAAGCAGACTGCACTTGTTCGGTAAAAGGTGAAGGCTTATGCCAAAGACTGCTCTGTGGTAACTGTTTACTTAACGTTTGTGCGAGCTTTTTTCCGGCATCGGTGAGTGAGATAATACGTATCATAAACGCCGAGACTTCTGTTTGGTAATCACAAACAAAGAAAAATAAGGCCCCGTTTCGTGTTGATCTAAGGCGGACACATCTGAGGTAATACGTTCGTTTTCTCGCCCGATATATTCTAAATAATGTGCATCAGACATCCGCTGTGTTTTTTCTAATAAGGCGAGTAACCTAGGGCGTGAACGCCCCGCTTTCATAATAATAACACTATCAAAGTCTCTAAGCGTTTTTTCAATTACAACGTCATCATGACGCCCACTAATCACCGAAAATGATTCTTTCATCATTGTTAACGGTAAATTCAATGCCGATGACGCGGCATGTGGCGATGATATCCCAGGAACAGAAACGCAGGTGAAGCGTCCGCTATCAATAGACTGTATGCGTGCAAGTAGATATGCGAATGAGCCAAAAAACAAGGGATCACCCTCACACAGAAATACCACGCTTAAACCTTGCGCTAAGAATGCTTGAACTTCAACTGCCGCTTGATCATAAACCTTATCACCAATACT
>JBLHVH010000025.1:0-24149 GCA_047628385.1 Oleiphilaceae bacterium | reverse complement strand
ATAGCATTAGAACAGAGAAAACCTATGTTTATTGGATTAATCGCTTCTTAAAATTTAACGCTAACCTTGATTCTGATGAGGTTAATACTGACAGCGTGATCACATAGCTGTCTTATCTCGCCGTTGAAAAAGGCGTGGCACCAGCAACACAAGCGCTTGCGTTAAATGCCATTTCTTTTTATTTCAAATCGGTACTAACCGCAGAACTTGGTGACGTAAGTGCATTCATAAATGCAAAAAAACGAATTAAACTGCCGATTGTGATGACAACAGACGAAGTTTCAATAATGCTAAGCAACTTATCTGGCATTCAACTTTTGCTTGTTTCTATCATATATGGCGGTGGGTTGAGATTAATGGAAGTCGTGAGATTACGGATTCAAGATATCGATTTTGGCTATCAACAGATAATAATAAGAAATGCAAAAGGCAACAAAGAGCGAGTCGTACCGCTGCCCGTAAAAATAACAGATAGTTTAAAGAAACAAATCTCTAATGTAAGAGCTCAGCACGACACAGACTTACAAAATGGTTTTGATAGTGTTTATATGCCATCTGAACTCGCGAATAAATTTGGCAAAAGCGATAAACAGTGGGTTTGGCAGTATATTTTTCCTAGCACTAAACTTTCTGTAGACCCCAGATCAAAAATCATTCGTCGCCATCATTTACATGAGTTAACACTTCAAAAAACCGTTAGAAATACAGCGCGAAAAACAAATATCCCTAAGCGCGTTTCGTGCCACACTTTTCGTCATAGCTATGCGACACATAACCTTGAACGAGGCATGGACATTCGCACACTTCAGCTATTATTAAGTCATAGTGATGTGTCAACCACAATAATTTATACACATACTGCAAACTTTTCAAAAGGAAAAACATCAAGCCCGCTTGATTTTCTGTAGCGTGGGTAGCTGAGTAAAGCTTCTTTGACGCTGACTTAATGATCAAACACATAACCTACTGAACGACGGCTTTTAAAATAAGCCGGTTTTTTGGGGTCTTCTTCAAAGTATTTTCTAAATCTTACAACAAAGTTATCTACGGTTCTTGTGGAAAGGCTTTTAGAAAAACCCCAAGCAAGTTCCAGAATTTCACCCCGACTTAATGCTCTACCTCGGTTGGCAATAAACAACCGTAGTAAACGAAGCTCTTGCTCGGTAAGTGATATTTCTTTTCCCTGGCAAATGGCTAAACTTTTTTTGAACTCTATTTTATTATCACCAAATACATATTCATCAGAAGAAGTAACTTTACGTGCATTTGCCTCTTCTTTTGACCAGCTGTTTCTTTTAAGTAGACGTTCTACTCGCAATAAGAACTCATCTAATACAAACGGTTTGGACAAGTAATCATCTACACCTAAGACCAAACCTTTGACACGATCTTCAGCGGAGTTTTTAGCCGACAATATCAATACAGGTAAACGTTCATCCTCAAGACGAATACTTTTTAAGACCGTAATACCGTCAATACCTGGCAACATAATATCTAATACAATGAGGTCTGGCTCCCAATGCTTCCAAGCACTTAAGCCTGCCGTTCCTGTGTCGGCAATCATCACCTCATATCCTTGAAGTTGAAGATTTAAACGCAAGCCTTCAGCGATATGATGTTCATCTTCAACAACAAGTACACGCTTACTTTCGACTATGGCTAATTGGCTCATTAAATTCCTCCTGGCTTCTTTATCGCTTTATCGCTGGTAATAGCATTAACCACGGGCATCGTCACAGTAAAGGTTGCTCCCTTTCCTTTGCCAGAGCTGTTCACTTTTATTTTACCTTTATGCGCTTGAATAATATTCTGAACCAAATATAAACCAATGCCACTGCCGTCATTCGACTTTATATTTGATCGAGCGCTTTGATAGAATTTTTTAAATATCTTTTTACTCTGCTTTCGCTCAATACCAATGCCGTTATCTGAGAACTCCATACTTATATGTTTCTCATTGCGCCAAAAAGAGACGTCTAATACAGGGGTTTCCGACTCATTATATTTTATGGCATTAGAGGTAAGATTAATGAGTAGCATTTCAAACAAGGATTCATTAATAGAGGCCGCATAGTCAGGATTAGCATACATAGAATCGTTATTTTTTTTGTTTTCAGAAACTTCTACATTTATCAAAGCGCCTTGAAATAAATACGCATTATTATTATAAAAACTTTCAACGAATTGAATTAGATCCCGTTCAACAAATTCTCCTTGAAAATGCCGGCTTTCTATTCGCCCTAAATCAAGTATGTTACTGATATTGCCTGATAGTCGATGAATATCCTGAAGCATAAAATTAATACATCTATTTTGCTCTTCTTTGCTCAAATCATGTTTTTGAAATGTTTCAAGGTAAAGTTTTAATGACGTAACGGGAGTTTTTAATTCATGCGTAAAATTATTAATAAAATTATTTTGTAAACGATAAAGTTGCTGCATTTTTAAATTATATATAAAAGTCATCGATAGGCCTGTAAAAATCAAACCAACCAACAATGAAAGTACGACAACGACCACGGCAGGTTGTGACTCAAATACCTGATGAGGGTCAATATCAAATTTGAGCACCACATCATCAAGTCCACTACTAATTTCAATATACCAATAGATATAAAGTACAAACGAACTTAACAATGCGACCAGTGAAAAGATGAAGATAAAAATCGCATTAGGCATTAATTTAATTTTTGGCATTCGTTACTTCCAGTTAATAACAGTTTCACCTGAAAATGTGCACTTATGTAAAAGTTTTGTAAAAGCACGCTTACATTTGTTTTTTATGACTCAAAAAGGACTACAGTCTAACTTTAGTTGAATCTATTCTGACATACAGAGCACGCTAGACTCTACGCTACTCAATACTTTAAATATAAAAGAGGTTCGAAGTGATCAAGTCACAAGAAGCATTTAATTTTTATTCTCACTTGGTGGGTATGATAGCTGCCGTTATAGGAACTATATTTTTAGTCAGCACTGCAACCGAATCGGCATCGATGGTGATCACTGCTTTAGTCTATGGTTGCTCAATCATCTTTCTATTTTCTGCTAGTTCACTTTATCACGCATTCAAACAACAAGAGAATGAACTTTCTTTTTGGCGCAAAATGGATCGCTTGGCCATTTTTTGTATGATCGCCGGCTCTTATACCCCCGTTTGCTATTTCTTTTTAGATGATGAGTGGCGTTTACCGATGATTTCGATTCAATGGGGCCTCGTCGCGTTTGGCGCGTGCACTCAAATATTCTTCCCGCGAGCGCCAAGAATGCTTTATGCGGCGATATTTTTAATTATGGGTTGGATGCTAGTATTTCCAATGTCACAAATACTTGATGCGATGACGTCAGAACAAGCGACTTTGCTATTCACAGGTGGCGCTGCCTTTTCGGCTGGCGCATTATTTTATGCTATTAAAAAACCCTTATTGATGCCTGGAATCTTTAGCTTCCACGAACTGTTTCATGTCATGGTATTAATTGGTGGCGCATGTCACTACGCACTTATTTATAGTGCATTTTCGGCTGCGTCGACCGCAGCTTAATATAATAAATATCGCACCATAGGAGCCATAAGTATCAAGCTGTCTGCACATTGCAAAGATTTACTAAACCAAGAGCTTAGTTTATTCGACGCTGATTTTGAAAAATATTTTGTTGAAGGTGAAACTAAACCTAAAGAAATTGGTCGCCCCTACTTACTCCAAAATGAAACCGCTAAACATGGCGTACTACTCATTCATGGTTTAATGGCAGCCCCTGAAGAAGTACGTGAATTGGCTGAATTTATTTTTTCAATGGGCTACACAGTTTATGCTGTCAGAATGGCGGGTCATGGCACCTCTGCTAACGATCTTGCACTGCGAGAAGCCAGCGAATGGATCGATTCTGTTAACCGTGGTCATGAAATACTGAAGTCATGCTGTGAACATATTTCAATTGCTGGCTTTTCGACCGGCGCTTCGGTAGCGCTGTATCAAGTGATTAACAAACCAAACGCTTTTGATACATTGATTTGTATTAGCGCGCCGCTTAAATTTAAAAAGCTATCGACATATTTTGCAGAACCCGTTAATGCTTGGAACCAACTCTCTCAAGCTTGGGATAATAGTATTCTTGGTAACATAGTGAGCACAGGCAAATTACGTAAAGAATTTGCCACGAACCATGCTGACAACCCGCATATCAATTATTTACGCTGTCCGGTTCATAGTATTGTTCAAATTAAACGTCTGATGTCGGAGGTTTCCGATAATTTTTCAAACATATCAATTCCGACTCTAGTAATTCACGGCACTGATGACCCTAAAGTTGATGTTCAAAGTAGCCGAGATATATTTGCACGCATTCAATCAAGCCAAAAACAATACAAAGAAGTCGACTTTCACCTTCACGGCATCATAAGAGGGGAAATCACCCAACACGTATTTAAAGAAGTTCAAACATTTTTGAGTCAACACTTTCCGATGCAACCTTTAGCTTAATAGTCAAAGCCTACGCTTTATACAAGCCTTTTTGGCTTGCTAAAAACACTAAGCATGTAAAAATATCATGTCGATGTGTTTTCATATTGGTAAACATTTTTTCTGCCAAGATTAGATATTTAAATAATGGATACCGGCCGAAGTGCACACCGGTATGACAGATCTGGGGGGGACTTCACCGTTAGAACAGCATTGGAATTTGCACTGATATCGCGGTATTGAAATGCGTTCCGTGATTACAATTAGTGGCTTTCATACACTCCCTAATGCAATCCTATTTACAACATAGTAGAATTCGCTCTTAGATTTTCTAATATTCCTCTACTGTAAATCAAAAAATATGAATCCAAATAGCAATATTCGTGTCATCGTTGGTATGTCTGGTGGTGTTGACTCCTCTGTTTCAGCCCTCCTGCTTCAAGAACAAGGTTATCAAGTTGAAGGCCTGTTTATGAAAAACTGGGATGAAGATGATGGTACCGATTACTGTACCGCCATTGAAGACTTAAACGATGCACAAGCCGTTAGCGATAAGTTAGGTATCCATTTACATACAGCTAATTTTGCAGCTGAGTATTGGGATGGCGTTTTTGAGCACTTTTTAGCTGAATACAAAGCTGGCCGTACACCAAACCCTGACATTCTGTGTAACAAAGAAATAAAATTTAAAGCGTTTATAGATTACGCCACTACACTCGGTGCTGATTATATTGCGACTGGACATTACGTTAGACGTACTGAACATAACGACCAAACTTTTTTATTAAAAGGCCTGGATACTAATAAAGATCAAAGTTATTTCTTGCATGCGGTTCATGAAAGTAAGTTAGCACGTACATTATTTCCCGTAGGTGAATTAGAAAAACCTGAGGTTAGACGATTAGCAGAAAAACATGATCTCATCACTCATGATAAAAAAGACAGTACTGGTATTTGTTTTATTGGCGAACGAAAATTTACTGACTTTCTAAAACAGTATTTACCTGCTCAGCCTGGAAATATTGAAACCGATACCGGCGATATCATTGGTAAACATAATGGTTTGATGTATCACACGATAGGTCAACGACAGGGCTTGGGCATTGGCGGGCTTAAAAATTATGATGAGTCCCCTTGGTACGTAGCTCAAAAAGATTTAGAGCGTAATGTTTTACTTGTGGTTCAAGGTACTAAAAATCCACGACTTTATAGCAAAAGCCTTAGTACTTTAGCGATTGACTGGATTAATGATGCGCCTGATTCGCTACCTTTTTCCTGTAAAGCTAAAGTTCGCTACCGACAAGCGGATCAAGATTGTAAGATTGAGCGTATAGCCAACGATGGCTACATCGTCAGCTTTGCTGAAGGACAACGCGCCGTTACACCAGGCCAATCTATCGCTTTCTATCAAAATGATCGGTGCTTAGGTGGCGGTATTATTGAGACGACCTTTAAATGAATAAAGCACAAGAACAAGTTATCGCCCTAGCGGGTTTATTTCAAGCTATGGATGCCATTGAAAGTATTGCACAACAAGGAAGGTGTGATGAACAGGTACTTGAAACAGCGCTAAGCAGTCTATTTGTCGGCAACCCTGAGAATACACTCGATGTATATGGCGATCTCGCCCGCTTAAAACCAGGCTTAGTAAAAGTCCAAGAACTTTTAAATAAATCAAACAAAGATAAACGCTTAAACGCAGTTCGCTATGCGCTTGCCATTATTCACCTTGAGTCAAAGCTTAATAAGCAAAAAGACATGCTTTCAACCATAGGCCAACGCCTTGAGCGAGCAGAGAGCCAAGTTAAGCACTTTAGTTTGCTACATGAAAATGTACTCGAGAGCATTGCAGCCATTTACCTCGATACGATTAGTACCTTTCAGTTACGTGTGCAAATAAGTGGTGAAGAACGACTGTTAACAATGAGCCAAAATGTAGCTAGAATCCGCTCTTTACTCTTAACCGGTATTAGAGCAGCAACTTTATGGCGCCAAGTAGGTGGCCGTCGCTGGCACTTTATTTTCAAAAGAAGTGAATTAACCAAGCAAGCAGAGTTTTTACTCAGTAAAGTCTGATTTTTTATGTCTTATACTGCTAACCTTTTTTGCCTTATGCGACTGATAGCCTATGAACCCTAATGTTTTACCTTAATCATGCATGGCAGAATCTCAAGTGATGTCCGGCTCATTTTGTAGTATCATGGCGCCCAATTTATAACCACTTTTTCTAATCAGTCCGAAAAGAGAGTACGAATGCAATTATCTCCCCTTACCGCAGTTTCCCCTATTGATGGCCGTTATGGCTCGAAAGTTAGCGAACTTCGTGAATTCTTCAGTGAATTTGGTTTAATCAAATTTCGTGTCGAAGTAGAAGTTCGGTGGTTTCAAGCTTTAGCGGCACATCCTGAAATTACGGAGCTAAGCCCATTTTCAGTTGAAGCGACGGCATTCCTAGATCGCATCGTAAGCGAATTTTCACTTAAAGATGCTGAACGCGTAAAAGAGATAGAAAGCACAACTAACCACGATGTAAAAGCGGTTGAGTATTTACTGAAAGAAAAGTTGGTTGCTGTAAAAGATCAATTCCCTGAACTTGAAGCGGGTTCTGAGTTTGTGCATTTTGCTTGTACCTCTGAAGACATTAATAACCTGTCTCACGGTTTGATTCTTTCAAACGGTTTAGAGAAAAGCATTCTACCGTCAATGCGATCTGTCATTGCAAAAATGCAAGAACTTGCACTTGAATATGCCGAACAGCCGATGCTTTGTCGTACACATGGTCAAACAGCATCGCCGTCTACTATGGGTAAAGAGTTCGCAAACGTTGTCGCACGTTTAAAAACTCAGTTATCTAAAATTGAAGATGTTGAGATACTAGGCAAAATAAACGGTGCAGTGGGTAATTATAACGCGCATTTTTCTGCATACCCAGATATTGATTGGGCTGCAAATGCTAAATCATTCATTGAAGGGTTGGGCTTAAACTTTAACCCTTACACCACTCAAATTGAGCCACATGATTACATTGCTGAACTATTTGATGCCATTGCACGCTTCAATACAATCTTAATCGATTTCGATAGAGATATTTGGGCTTACATTTCACTCGGTTTCTTTAAACAGAAAACCGTCGCCGGTGAAGTCGGGTCATCGACCATGCCACATAAAGTTAACCCTATCGACTTTGAAAACTCTGAAGGTAACTTAGGTTTAGCCAACGCTATTCTAGGACATTTAGCTGAGAAATTACCTATTTCTCGGTGGCAGCGTGACCTAACAGATTCAACCGTTTTAAGGAACCTAGGTGTTGGCCTTGCACATAGCTTAATTGCTTTTCAGTCATCGCTAAAAGGCTTAAACAAGCTCGAAATCAACCCAGAAAAACTTCTAGCTGATTTAGACAATGCATGGGAAATTATGGCTGAACCCATTCAAACGGTGATGCGTCGCTATAATATTGACCAACCATACGAAAAGTTGAAAGCGTTAACGCGTGGTAACGTCATGAATCAAGAGACAATTCAAGCGTTTGTAAATAGCCTTGAAATCCCGGATTCAGCAAAAGAAGAATTGCTAAAGCTTACACCGGCAACGTATATTGGAAATGCTATTGCTCAGGCTAAAGCCATTAAGTCTTAGTCTCTTTTATACTACCCATTAAGCGTTGCTAGGCTGTCTCAAGGCAAGCAACGCTTAAGTACTCTCGATAAACGTCCCTCCAAAAAAGTTAGAACTTTTAAATTTTGTAAATTTAATTAGATTTGCCCATTGAGTCATTTATTCTGACCCTAATCGCTTTAAAATTAGTCAGTTCGCACTAGACCTACTACTGTAAGGTAGTTTATATTTGTTAGTCTAAAGATAAATTTATCTATACTTATCCTTGAGTACTTATAAAGCCATGTCTCTTATAAAGATAAAGCACTATACGAAAGATACACTCAACCAGGAAGTAGCGGACCAATTACAACAACTGAGCCCTGACTCACTGAACCCTTACTTGCAGCGATATGGGAGTGAAGTTGAACGTATTGCACATTATTATACGATATCCAGTAATGACGCCCTCTTAGGTTTTGCTTTATTCAGCACGCTTAACGATATAGCAACATTACACTCGCTATTTATTAAAAAAGAGTACAGAGGAAAATCACTTGGCAAACAACTGACACTTCATTTGTTCACCAAGATTATTCACTTCGGCTGTCAAAAAGTAGAATTAGAAACGAATAAAAGCCAACTTGATTTTTTTAAACGTTTTGGCTTTGTGTTAGTAAAAGAACCCTGCCCTAGGACTAAAAATTCTTACTTTAAATTAGAGAACTCTTGCCCAGCTTATTTCCTTTCTGTGTACAAACAGTCTCAAATAAAAAATCGGCAAAGTCGAACTAAAACAAGCCAACTCTTAGTGCTATCTCAAGATAAAACCATCTATAACTTCCATGATGAAGCGCAGTATTTGGCTTTACATCGAAATATGCTTTCGCAAGCTAAGCGCCGAATATGGATTATGACAAATTCAATTGACGCACATATATTGAACGATTCACAATTTCACCAATCAATATTACAGCTCTCAAAAAATAACGCGAATGCTGAAATCAGAATTTTATTAGAAGATGGGAAAGCCTGTCAGGCGCAATTCAACCCTCTTATCAACCTTGTTCAGCGCTTAACTAGCTTTGTGGAAATACGAACAATACCCTGTAACGCGCATAAATTTAGCGAATGGGTAACATTAGTTGATTTTTCAGCGGGCATTTACCGTAAAACACTCAAAACTTATGCCGGCTTTGCTACTTACGACAACAATCTTATTGCACAACGTCTTATTTCGAAGTTTGAAGGCCAGTGGCAGTTCGCTAAGCCTTCTGCTGAATTCAGACGGTTATCCATTTAATCCTAGTCGCACTTTATCTTTTCTATACTACTAGTACAGCGCCAAAATCCTAATTTTTTGATATAAAAAAAGGCCTTATTCTCACGAATAAGACCTTTTAATCAGCATTAAATTATTTATTTATTTGCTAACTGTGCTTTTAGCTCTAAGCGACGTCTATGCAGAACGGGTTCTGTATAACCGCTTGGCTGTTTAGTACCCTCAACAACAAGCTCTAAAGCCGCTTGATACGCAACACTGCCTTCAAAATCATTCGCCATTGCAACATACGTTGGGTCAGCAGCATTTTGCTTATCAACTACGGCAGCCATGCGCTTAAGCGTTTCTACTACTTGCTCTTGCGTACACACACCGTGACGTAACCAATTTGACATGTGCTGCGATGAGATACGTAAAGTAGCACGATCTTCCATTAAGCCAACGTTATGAATGTCTGGCACTTTAGAGCAACCAACACCGTGATCAATCCAGCGAACAACATAGCCTAAGATGCCCTGAGCATTATTGTCCATTTCCTGTTGAATTTCTTCTACCGAAAGCGAGCTTGGATCTGCTAATAATGGAATCGTTAAAATGTCATCCACTGAAGCATGCTTGCGTGTTTTCAACGCATCTTGTGTTTTGAAAACGTCTATTTGGTGATAGTGCATTGCATGAAGTGTTGCAGCAGTGGGTGAAGGAACCCAAGCGGTGTTTGCACCGGCTTTAGGGTGCCCTATCTTCTGCTCCATCATCATGCCCATTTCGTCAGGAATTGGCCACATGCCTTTTCCGATTTGAGCGCGCCCCTGAAGGCCTGTCTCTAAACCGGTATCAACATTCCAATCCTCATATGCGGCAATCCACTTCTGCTGCTTCATGGTGGTCTTAGGAACGATCACACCCGCTTCCATTGAAGTATGGATTTCATCACCTGTACGATCTAAGAAACCCGTATTAATGAAAACAACACGATCCTTTGCTGCACGAATACATTCTTTCAAGTTAACCGTTGTGCGACGCTCTTCGTCCATTATTCCCATTTTAACGGTAAATTCAGGTAAACCAAGTGCCGCTTCAACGCGTCCAAATAACTCATTTGCAAAAGCGACTTCTTCAGGCCCATGCATTTTTGGTTTTACAATATTAACACTGCCAGTCGTTGAATTTTGAAAAGGTGCATTCCCCTTGATATCATGCATGGCTGCCATGGATGTAACCATCGCATCCATGATGCCTTCAGGAATTTCGCTACCATCTTTTAGCAATATCGCTGGGTTAGTCATAAGATGCCCAACATTACGTACAAACAGCATTGAACGACCTTTAAGCTTCAACTCTGAGCCGTCTAGTGCCGTATAAATACGATCTGGATTCATTGTCCGTGTAAAGGACTTACCACCTTTAGATACAGACTCAGCAAGGTCTCCTTTCATTAACCCTAACCAATTTTTATAGATTAGTGTTTTATCTTCTGCATCAACAGCAGCAACGGAGTCTTCACAATCCATAATGGTCGTCAACGCTGACTCCATTAAAATATCTTTTAGGCCTGCGGGATCAGTTTGGCCAATTGGACTTTGTGGATCGATTTGTATTTCAAATCGTAAGCCGTTGTTAGCGAATAAAATACCTGTTGGCGCAGAAATATCCCCCACATAAGCGAGTAGCTTATCAGCATTTTTTAAACCCGTGGTTGACCCGTCGCTCAAAGAAACAACTAGCGCGCCGTCTAAAATCGCATAAGACGTACTCGAAGTATGAGAACCTGATATTAATGGAATTGACTGATCAAGAAAACCACGTGCATAAGCAATGACTTTGTCACCTCGAACGGGGTTGTAACCTGGTCCTTTTTCTGCGCCTTCAAATGGAATAGCAGTGGTACCATATAAAGCGTCATATAAAGAGCCCCAACGCGCATTTGCTGCATTTATGGCAAAACGTGCATTCATAACCGGCACAACTAACTGTGGGCCGGCCATTTGAGCAATTTCTGGCTCAACATTTTCGGTCGTTGCTTCAAATGATTCGCCTTCAGGTAACAAATAGCCAATTTCCTGAAGAAATGCTTTGTATGCCGCCGCATCTAACGGCTTATTCTCATTATGGTACGTATCAATTTTAGCTTGAATATCATCACGTTTTTCAAGCAAGGCCTTATTTTTAGGCGCTAGGTCATGCACTATTTCATCAAAACCGGTCCAAAAAGCCGCTTGATCGACACCGGTTCCTGGAATAGCAGTATCATTGATAAAATCGTACAGTTCTTTGGCGACTTGAAGTCCACCTGCTTGAATTCGTTCTGTCATCGTTTACTGAGCCTCATAAAAGAGAAATAGTGTAAAAAGGAGGCAGATTTTACCTTAAAATCAGTTAAACCCCAAATTTAAGCGTCTTAGAATAATTTATTTTTACAAATTTGTTCTGCAATGAAGACCACAACATTCCAAACTCTGGTCTATACTTATTGCAAATTACCATTAACTGTTTATTTATTAAGATCTTAGCTATGTCTGGAACTACGATTACTTTTGCCATTTTTGGCGCACTGTGTGTTTTTATTGGCCTTATTTATTTGAGTCAGATGCGAGAGCGCGCTCGCATTGAAAAAATACGAAAAACTAATGCGCTAACTGAGCGTCACAACCGCATGCAATTATTGCTGCAGGAACTCCCGCCACAATACCTAAATAATGAACTGCGGATCATGATCACTGAGCGCTCAATTGAAACCATTAATGAATTAAGTGTGCTCAAGAACGATGATAGACTTAGAAAGCGAGTGTCACAAGAACAAGCGTCCCTTAACCAACTCAGAGAGAAAAAACCTAAATTCAAACCTGTTATTGTACAAAATGAAGCGAAAGCCAAAGATGTACGCGTTTTACTGGAATCTTTATCTCGGTTTATTCAAAATCAAAACAAACGAAAACGCCTAGACGCTAACAGTACTAAAAAATACCTTAGCCATATTGATTTTTCTGTGTGCCAGTCTAAAGCAGAGCTTTTTACTGCTCGCGCGGAGGCAGCAAATAATGCGGGAAAACTCAGAGTTGCTATCCACAATTATCACAATGCCATTGACTCATTTAAAACGCTCTCAAATAACCCGAAAGCGACTAAAACCGTTGCACACTGTAAAACTCAAATAAAGTCACTCGAAAAAGCCGCTGAGCAAAAAACAGGTGCTCAAGGTACTAAACCTGAGCAAGAAGGCGAAAATAAAGAGTGGGATAGTTTTTTGAAAAGTGATGATGACGGTTGGCAAAAGAAAAATGATTATGAATAAGCTAATAAAAGCGTGATGTAATCTTAAAAAGCTAATTATTGATACAGTTCCCGCCGACTTGAAGGGAATAACAAAAACTAGCACGCAGTGTTTAAAAAGTGATACTCGCGCTTTTTTCAAACAAAAAAAACGCCCTATAGGTAAACTAAAGAGCGTTTTTTACAATATGTTTAAGCACTGATTTTATT
The DNA here is from genome assembly GCA_047628385.1 of Oleiphilaceae bacterium. Classification (GTDB taxonomy): domain Bacteria; phylum Pseudomonadota; class Gammaproteobacteria; order Pseudomonadales; family Oleiphilaceae; genus PZPK01. Next base: position 11,330 of record JBLHVH010000025.1, on the reverse strand, counting down.
CAGGCGTACCACATTCCGAGTTCGTTGGATCCGTTGAGCAACGAATCTTCCAAAGCATCTTAAGCGCTTTCGGGTGATGGACACCTTCAGCTTTTAGCGCTAAACGAATTTCTCTTTTGAATTTTAACAAGTCCGCTTTAGTTTTTTCACCTGTTTTAATCCAATACTTGCTTGGGATCTCTTCTTCTGCGTCTTTTACTAGTTTATGGATATCCGGTAGGCGTGAAAGAATATATTCACGCATATTTTGACCAAAGTCAGCGGGGAAATGATCTTTATACGTAATCATTTGCATCATACCGTATAAAAGTTTCTCATCGATAATCCCACCTTTTTCGCCTAAACCGTGGTACAACTCAAAAACGTTATAACCTAATGCCACCATCGGTAGTATATCGATGTTGCCATTATTAAACTGGCCTGAAAAAGTAGTTAATGACGTACCTACTGGCGAGGCACCAACCATATTTGCTAATTTAAGGCTTTGAGGGTCTTCATTCAATATTGAAACTTTTTTACCACTAAATTCTTCAACGGTATCAATATTTCGATCGTTTACAAATAAGTAAACAGAGCCAATAGGAAGTGTACCGACCATTTCGTAATTGCCGTTAGTCAGCAATTTACCAAGCTTAGGGTTTGTTAATGCTTTTAAAACAACACTAAGCTGCTTCTCTGTCGCAATGCCACCGATTGCATCTAGTGTTCCACCGAAAGGCACATAAGGACCACCTAGGATCGATGTTAAAAAGGTACCGTCACACATTCCAGCTTTAAAGTCATTAGACGCCACTTTTTCATCAGTATATGGTTTAAGCTCAATATCTAAACCCCAACCAATTCCTTTTGCTTTTAAGTCGGAGAAGAAAGTCATTGCTGGCCCATTTTTACCAACAGGGTCATACATACAAAATGTTTTCTTTTCTAGAGCAAACGCACTGGCACTAACTGCCAACAGTACGAATGATAGGGCTAATTGACGAATCGTCATCCGGTTTTCCTCAGTTATTTTTATTTCAAAGTAAAATTCAGCGCGCATCATACCAAAGCAGTGTTCGAAAAGAGACAAAATAAATGACGAATGACCATAAATTAACCAAAAAACATTAATACTAAAAAAATTTCCTAGCAATTAAGCATTCTCATGATTAAAAAATATTTCGATTTCTTTCGCTTGCTTCTGTGCATCTCGGTAGCCTAAGTTCACTAAGTCACGTAAAAACTCGCCTTCAAACATCAGATAACTCGCTAAGCTTACGCCACCCTCAACAGGCTCTTTGTTTAAACCAAAAAATGTTCTAATTGCAGCAGGCAATCGATGAATATGTTTGATAGCAATTTCATCAATTGGCTCACTAGGGTTAATTACCAGCGTTTCAATAAACCTTAAACCTAACTCTTCAGAAACCTGTTCTGGTTTTGCAGATTTTTTTAAAAGTGAGTTAATCATACCTATTTTTTCAACATCATTTTCAACCACGTCAATAAACATCCCATTTATGACGTGCTCTAAAATATGAGGTAGTTTGGGTTGCTTTTTACATTCTTTACGCACATGTCGCGTTGTCGTATTTGCACTTACACCAACAACCAAAATTCGATCGGCACCTAAATGCACAGCTGGGCTCAATGGCGCCATGTTTCTCGCCACACCATCGCCAAAATATTCTCTGTTTATTTTTACAGGCGGAAAGATCGAAGGTATCGCAGAAGAAGCCATTAAATGATCAAGCGTAAGCTTGGTCCTAACCCCTAAACGCTGTCCAGATTCCCAGCCTTCAAGACCCGCTTCACCCTGAAAAAAACTAACACTTTGACCACTACGATAACCACAACAGGTCACACTAATTGCCTTAATGTCATTATGCTGAATATTATGATTTAGTTGTTTAAAATCGATTTCAGATTCAAGCAACTTACGCAGAGGCGAACAGTCAAACATAGAGCCTGGGATATCTATACCGTCGCCCGTCACAAAACCCTTTACAAATTGCCCCATATTTTTTGCCAGAGACCAATAATCGGAGTGGTATACATTTTTTGAGGTTAAATGAAGCCAAAGTGATTCAACTTGCTCGACACTATGCCGAAATATTTCACCGCCTGCGCCGACTCCTACCGCATTTAGCGCACCGGCAGAACTACCGCAAACGATTGGAAATGGGTAATCAAACCCAGGAAATTGTTCAGAGATCGCTTTTAGGACACCTGCTTGATAGGCTGCACGTGCCCCGCCTCCTGTTAGTATTAAACCAGCTGTCATGATATACCCTTATTTATTCAAACATTCATTATGATTTTTTTACTTAAAAGAAATAAATCATATTGTTGTTATACGAGCACCTTAACGCCGAATTCACGCTAAACCTACCCCTAGAATATAGACCAATAAGATTACAACCTCTTTATTATTTTATTAAACACTGCAATTATTTCTAGGTATACTTCCTTAATATTTCCATCGGTGAAGTACGTGGCACATGCCTTATATGTAGGTAACTAACAAAACCAATCAACAGCATGGAAATTATAGGTAAATATAGCCAAAGTAGATAATGCGGCTGATACGCAAAGTCAAACAATCGTATTTGTATTCCCCACATCACCGCTTCGGCACTTACTAGACCAAGCCAAGCCGCGATCCAACCCAGCAAGCCAAACTCGACAAACTGAACCAAACTTATAAAACGCGCATTCACACCCAAAGTCCTCATTAAGGCAGCCTCACGTGTTCGCTCTTCCATTGACGTATTAATTAATGCAGAAATCACAAGCAGTGCTGCGAGCACGATAAAAGCCAAAATTAGTTCGATCATTTGCGAGACCTGATTAATAATGCTTCGCAGCTTGTCGACCAGCTGGTCAAGTTCTAAAATTGAAACCGTTGGGAACTGTCTACCTATCTCATTTAATAAAGATTTCTGATCTTTAGTCACATAAAACGAGGTGATATAAGTTGATGGAAAGTCACTCAGCTTGCCATCATCAAACATGATATAAAAGTTTGGACGCATACTATCCCACTGCACTGAACGTATACTCGCTACTTGAGAATTTAAGTCCTCGCCACCAATTGAGAACCGCAAATTATCACCTACTTTAAGCCCTAATTTTTCTGCAAGCTTTTCTTCAACAGACACTTTTACCGGCTCTTTATCTGCTATTGGTTTCTCTAGAGAATATGCCTTTTCAGCCAATTTATTTGAGTGCTTAATTTTTTCACCCCACCAAGCTCCTTCTAAGATTCTATTATCTTCAGGTAAAGTATGCGACCACGTTAAATTCAGTTCTCTATTTAATGCGGCAACGTCCTTTGTTACGGCGACTTTCACCGACACATTATTAATATGGCTAAGCCGTCCTCTCACCATCGGATACAAACCATTCGTCACTATATTCTTTGCCTTTAGAGTATCCTCTAAAGCATTGAGGTCACCCGGCGACACATTGATTAAAAAATGATTCGGCGTGTTTTCGGGTAGTTGTCCTTGCCAGTTATCGACCAAGGATTCTCTTGCGATAAAAATGATACAAAAAAGTAGTAAAGTCATTGAGAAAACCCCTAACTGAATCAAGGTATGCCAAGGGCGACGTAATAAATTTAATACCGCTTGTCTAAACACGGAACCAACCTTTAAGTATTTGATTATGTGCCGTCCAAGCAATCGATATAAGCACAAAGAGCAGAATATCAATACTGTAAATAGGGCAAGCACTGACAACAACAAACCTAAGACAAGCGTTAAGTTCTGACTATATAAATATAAGAGAATAAAGATAGCAGAGATCGCCAGCACAGCAGCTTGCCATGACCAAGCCATGGCATTCATCTTTTCTTGCCTTAAAACCCGCATCGGTGACACTTTACGTAATTGAAAAAACTGAGGTAAAGCAAAGCCTATGAGTGAAATGAAAACAGTCCCCAAAGCCAGAAATATTACTCGAGCACTCTGCATTGACCAAACAGGCCACTGTAATTCTGGTATTAGCGCGCTCAATAAATCTTGTAAGACAAAAGCGATAACAGCCCCTAAAACCAAACCAATCAGGCTTGCAAACGCACCTAAATAAATAAGTTGCATAGAAAAGTGTGCAATAATTTTTGAGCTTTTTAAGCCTAATGTTTTCATAATAGCGACACTATCAATTTGCCCCAACGCAAACTGACGAGAAGCCATTGCAACCGCTATGCAGGCGAGTAGTACGGCTAAGCTTCCGCCCAATAACAAATACGTTTCGGTTTTTTCAAGCGCATCCTGAATAGCTGGCCGCCCTTCTTTAACACCTTGCCATTTTTGACTTGGATCTAGTTTTGGTAGCAGCCACTTTTCATATAATCTTATCGACTCTTCAGAACCCACAAAATAATAACGCCACGTCACTCTACTTCCTGGCTGTATTACGCCTGTTTTAGCCACATCATCTGAATTCATTAGCACACGTGGCGCCAGAGTAGCTAACTGAAAGCCAGCATCAGGTTCTTGTGCTAGTTCATGATTTACGACAAAGTCCATATCACCAATCGATACGGTATCGCCTTCAGAAATATCAAATAAAGAAAACAAGCGTTTATGCATCCAGACCTGCGCCTGTTTAGGCCCTTCTTTGATTGATACACGCCCCTCTGCTTTACTCTCGATTAATAACTCACCTTTCAAAGGGTATTTATGATCAACCGCTTTCACTGATACAAGTTGAAATTGCTCATTGGCATACAGCATCGATGAAAATTCAACACTTTTTGCATGTTGAAGCCCAAGCTTTTCGGCATACACCAGCCACTCAGAACTTAAACCTCTAGGACTTATTAGCTGCCTATCGCCCGCGATAAATTGTGTTGCTGAGTTGGTCAATGAGCGTTTTAGTAAATCACTCACCAACATTATGGTTGTAATACTTAACACAGCCATCACTAACGACAGAAATAATAGTCGAATAGATGAATGGTGAGATTGACGTAAAAGATCCTTAAAACTTTGAACTATCAGTTGAGAGCGATACATTAAATTGCCGCCTCCTTAGGTCCGTCAAAATGAACCGTAGGCTGCATAAGCTGACCGTCATTAATATGAACACTTCTTTGGCATCTTGCAGCAAGCAGGTCATCATGTGTCACCATGATCAATGTCGTTTCATGCATTTCATTAAGTTCAAACATTAAGTCGATAATTTTCTTCCCGGTTCCCTGGTCTAAATTTCCGGTAGGTTCATCGGCGAAAAGTATATCTGGTTTACATGCAAAGGCTCTCGCTAGCGCAACCCGCTGTTGCTCGCCACCAGACAATTGTGAAGGGTAATGGTCCAGTCGATCACCTAGACCTAATTGTACAAGAAACGCTTGGGCACATTGTTTTGCTGACATATCGCCTTTCAGCTCCAACGGTAACATCACATTTTCAAGCGCTGTCATACTGGGTAACAACTGAAACGACTGAAATACAAAACCAACATGCTCAGCACGTACCGCAGCACGCCCATCTTCGGACAATTTTGATAACGGCTTATTCATGAGAGTAACCTCCCCTTGCGAAGCACTATCCAAGCCTGCAAGCACACCCAGCAAGGTTGTTTTACCTGAGCCAGAACGCCCAACAATGGCTAATGATTCACCGCGCTTGATTTTTAAACTAATTCCCCGCAATATTTCTAACTTCTGATGATTAAGTTCAACTTGTTTACCAATATTTTCAGCAACGACAGCATAAGACACCTGTTCAGTTGAACAATGATTAACTAGCTGAGACATACACACTCCAAGGAATAATAATGATTAAATCTTACGGTTTATTGATCATTCTTTTTATATTTAGTTCAATTACGAGTTTTACAACTCACGCTTACGTCAATCAATCTGATCTGAATGAAGGCCATACACGTACTTCACCCCAGACAATTCTGATACTTGGCGACAGCCTGAGTGCTGCATATGGTATACCAATTGAACAATCTTGGGTCACTTTACTTATGCAAAAATTAGAGAATGAATTTTCTAATACAGATGCTAATTATCAAGTACATAATGCCAGTATCAGTGGCGAAACAACAGATGGAGGCTTGAGGTCACTCCCAGCCTTGCTAAAAAAATATCAACCAGAAGTAGTTATTATTGAGCTCGGAGCAAACGATGGTTTAAGAGGTTTTCCACTGAAGACAATAGAACAAAACCTTGCTGCATTAATTGAACTAGTTCAAGCTCAAAATTCTAAAGTACTGCTAACAGGTATCCATATCCCTCCTAACTACGGTCAACGTTACGCTACGGCGTTCCATAAGATATACAACACACTTGCACAGCGTTATCAAACAGCGTTGGTCCCGTTTTTATTAGAAGGTATTGCTACCAAGCCGTCATTAATGCAAGCAGATCGCCTTCACCCCAAAGCTGAAGCACAAGAGTCTATTAGAAATATTGTTTGGCAGCAGCTAGAGCCTTTACTTTAATAACACCATTGCGCATAAGTTAAGTACTTAAAGCTATTATTCCGGCGTGCTTTGAGGACGAAAGCGAGGTGTTTTGCCAGCCCTAAGAATCCAAGACAAAGGATGTCGGCCGAAGACCACACCAGTATGACAGCGCTTTGTTGCGCTAAATGGGTGACAGCTATTGTATATAAAATAGTATGACGATGATCGAATTTACACCTCTATGAAAGTGTGTGTTTTGCAAACCAGTATGACAGTATTTGCTTTGCTACCCGGTTTAACACTGCTGGAATACGCAGTAGTAAGACAATAAATAGCGTTCATGTAAAAATATGAATACAAATTTCATGCATAAAAAACGCGAAAGCGCTAAGCACTTTCGCGTTTTTTATTATTTTACAACAGCTATTCTAAGGCTATTATTTACCGCTTGAGCTCTTCATATATTTGAAGAAGTCGCTATCAGGCTTCAACAGTAAGACATCATCTTTACCCGAAAATGTTTCTGTGTAGGCTTTTAAGCTACGTGTAAATGAATAGAATTCAGAATCTTGACTATAAGCCGCTGCATAAGTGCTTGATGCAATTGCATCACCACTACCACGCATTTGCTCAGATTCTTTGTAAGCCGTCGCAACAATAACCGTTTTCTGACGATCTGCATCAGCACGGATACCTTCTGCCAACTCTTTACCTTGAGAACGAGTTTCACGCGCTTCACGCTCACGTTCTGTCGCCATTCTACGATAAACGTTCTTATTCAGGTCTTCTGGAAGATCGATACCTTTCACACGAACATCCACTACCTGAATACCAAACTCATTTTGAGTTTGCTCATTAAGCTTCTCAGAGATTTTCGCCATCAATTGATCACGCTCACCAGAAACAACTTCGGTTAAGGTACGTGATGCAAATTCATCTCTTAAACCTTTATTCATCGAATTAGACAACAAATTTGTTGCCTGGAAACGATTACCCGCCGTTGCCTTGTAGTAAGCTTTCACATCAATAATTTTCCATTTAATGAAAGAATCTACAATAACAAACTTTTTACCAACGGTTAAAAAACGTTCTGGCCGCGTATCTAAGGTTAAAACACGCGCATCAAACATTCTTACGTTTTGCATGATTGGCAATTTAAAATGAACACCCGGTGCAAGATTGGTCTCTACGATTTCACCAAACTGAAACTTGATACCCACTTCACGCTCATCAACCACATAAACTGAAGATGAAACAATCACTATGCCGATCAACAATACAATTAAAGATAACATTGAAGTTTTTGACATTTATCTAGTCTCCCGCGTTGTACTCGTATTACTATTACGAGCACGTATCTCTTCAATTACCTGATCGGTTAATAGTGATATATCACCACCTGAAACGTCTCGCGAAACAGCAGATGCATTATTAGACATGAGTTTATCTAATGGTAAATACATCATATTATTTCCACCTTCAACATCAACCATGACCTTGGTACTGTTAGCATAAACAGATGATATAGCGTCCAGATACAAACGTTCTCTGGTTACAGTTGGTGCTTTTTTGTATTCAAAAAGTAGCTTTTCAAAACGATCAGACTCACCTTCTGCTTTCGAAACAACCTGCTCTTTATAAGCATTTGCTTCTGATAACATTCGCTGAGCGTTACCACGTGCTTCCGGTACAACCGAGTTAGCATAAGCTTCTGCTTCATTCACATAACGTTCTTTATCAAGAATCGCTTTTTGAACATCATCAAATGCTGATTGAACAGCGGAAGGGGCTCTAGCACCTTTAATGTTTACAACACTAACATTAATACCCGTTTCATACTTATCCATAAAATTTTGAAGGCGCGTACGTGTGTCTTCTGCTAACACTGCACGACCCGCTGTCATAATAGGGCTTAAATTCGTACTACCCACTTCATGACGTAACGCAGACTCCGCAGCGTGCTGTAAACTACGCTCAGGATCTTCAACTCTTAAAGCGAACGCAACAGGGTCTGAAACGGTATATTGTACGTTCAATTCAACTTCTACAATATTTTCATCTTGAGTCAGCATTTCTTCTCTGATCTCAGCGTTTCGAACATTCGTTACATTAACCGGAATCACTTTCTCAAATAATGGAATGACAAATTGCAAACCAGGGTCGAGCGTTCGGTTATATTTACCTAACTGCAAAACAACACCACGTTGCTGCTCATCAATGGTATAAATTGATTTAAACACCAAGAAAACCAAGAGCAGTATAAATCCTATAGCAAAAACCCCACCAAGACTTTGGCTAGATCCACCACCACCGGAGCCACCACTTTTTCCTTTTCCTGAACCAAAGATCCCATTGATCTTGCTCATCATCTGTTTGAGTGCTTCATCTAAATCAGGTGGCCCCTGATTGTTTCCGCCTTTGTTGTTACCCGAATTGTTACCCCAAGGGTCTTTATCATTTCGGTTACCACCCGGTTCATTCCAGGCCATAGAGGACTCCGTTAGTTATAGGTTTATAAAAGAAGATTGGCAGGAATTTTTCACACCACCAAGTTTAGTTATATGGGTAAAGTCTCGCTTTACAAGGGCACATAGTATTGATGTTAAAGAATGACAGCAAGATAATTCTATTATCATATTTTTAAGTATTGCCGAATTTCTTCAATGCCCTCCCTATAATATTTAACAGGCTGATATTCCAGCAGCTCTTTTGTCTTCGTCATATCGATGCGATGATTCGACCCGATTAAATTCAATGCTTCTGCAGTAAGCGGTGGGCGGCTTTCTACTTTCATCAAGTGATATGCTAATTCTCCCGTTTTTGCGAAATATTTCGCGATTATTCTCGGCATTGATTTAGGCTTAGAAGCACTACAACACACAGCTAAATCTTTCATATATTGCCGCCAGGTAACGCCTTCTTCGTCTGCTGCATTAAAGATTTGCCCTCTTGCGCTATCTGACTCGCATGCAAGAATCAAAATTTCAATCACGTTATCTACATGAACTAAACCTGCATTGTAGTTGCCGCCAGCAATGAGTACAGGCATGCCTTTTTTTAACTCCACACAAACATCATCAACCCAGGGTCTAGAGCCTGCCCCATAGACGTTTGCAGCCCGCACAATCCGTATATCCAACCCTTGCTGAATAAATTGATGCATTATAGTTTCTTGGGCTTGTTTACTCTTACCATAAGGGCCATAAAACCAGCCATGCGGCATACCTTCGTAGCAACGCTCGCCATTAAGCTGATCACCATATACTACAATACTTGACGCTAAAACCACACGTGGTTTTGAGAGTGATGATAACGCTAATTCAAACAGTATTTGTGTCCCCTCTACGGTTATTTTCTGATGTAGTGCGGCTTGTCCCCAATCACCTACTAAGGCCGCTAAGTGAAAAATACTATGACAGCCATGTACTGCTTTTTTCACATCTTCACGCTTAGAAATATCACCCTGAAACCAATCAAGATTCGTCTCTCCTTGTAAAGACTCTGGACACGCCATCACATCAAATGCGCTCACCTGCCGACCTTCATCTAATAAACGCTTAACCAGTCTTCGCCCGATAAACCCTGCTGCGCCTGTGACCAGAATGGGTTCTTTAATTTTTTGTTTATTTATGGTCATATAAGCCTACTCGATTGATGACAACAACTAGCATTTAGATACATGATTCAATATTGGTCAAAAGCTTAAAATAAAACAAGCTGCTCGCCAAGCCCAAAACGATAAATTATTCACCAAGACTATAAATTATTACCAAGACTATAAACCACCCACCCGGAGTAGACTAACGTATGGATTCGAGCCAACTTATTGACTTACTTAAGCTATCAAGCATTCCCATAATAGCCGCTCTAGTGGGGTGGATGACTAATTGGCTTGCTGTCCAGCTTACATTCTACCCCATTAAGTTTATGGGTATCCGCCCAATCTTTGGCTGGCAGGGCATAATTCCATCAAAAGCACGTAAAATGGCAGAGTTAAGCGTCGATTCAGTACTATCAAAGTTAGGTACAGTGACTGAAATCATCGAACAAATGGATCCAAAAACTATTAGTGCTTACATACTCGGTAATATAGCCCCACGCAACGAAGAACTGGTTGATGAAATTATGCGTAAGCGGCATCAAACATTATGGCAAAATTTACCTAAAACAATAAAAGCTCTTGTATACAAGCGCGTTGCTGATCAAATGCCAATCATAATGGACGAGCTAGTCGACGACATTAGCCCAAAGGTAGCCTCCCTTTTCGACTTAAAACTCATGGTAATTGAGAAGCTCGAAGAAGATAAATCCTTACTCAATAAAATATTTTTAAGCTGTGGCGAGCAAGAATTTAAGTTTATTATTAAAAGTGGCTTATGGTTCGGGTTTCTATTTGGTTTGCCTCAATTAGCCTTGTGGTATTTCTTCCCGCTTCCCTGGGTCTTGCCTATTTGTGGCTTTTTAGTGGGCTGGGCAACTAACTGGGTCGCTTTGAATATGATTTTTCGACCAGTTCAGAAACATCATTTTGCAGGCATCACCGTTCATGGTTTGTTCTTGAAACGCCAAGATGAAGTGTCTGAAGCGTTCTGTAAGATTATTACAGAAGAAATCCTAACCGTTGACCAAGTTGCCAACGCAATGCTGACAGGCCCTAATGCAGCACGCACACGCGCCATTATACAAAAACATTTTGAAAACCTTGTGGATGAAGCCGCTGGCGTGATCAAACCCCTCACCCAACTTGCCATGGGCCCTAAAGGCTTTGCCGACATTAAAGAAGATACGGGCTACAAAGCAATTGACCTTTCAACCGAAATTTTAAAAGACCCGCTATTCAACCAAGAACGTGCTCAAGCGGTACAGGTAATCATGGAAGAAAGAATGAAAAAACTACCTTCTGAAGATTTTCAAAATCTATTGAG
>JBLHVH010000024.1:0-24296 GCA_047628385.1 Oleiphilaceae bacterium | reverse complement strand
GCTTCAGCATAATCTACTGCTTCGATATTTGTTAATATTTCTTTTGTAAGGATTTCAACATCTAATAGCTGTTCTTTGGTCGTTTCAATAGTATTTAAACGTGCCCCGATTTGACTTCTCACTTCTAAAATAGATGTTTCTGCATTATCAAGGTTAACAATTGCGTTATCCATGACATTTTTAAATACCTCTCGTCCCGACTCTGATGGATTGAAATTTTTCAATCCATACACAAATTTTTCAATCGTTGTGAGCACACCTTGCTTCTCAGATGATTGCACAGCAAAGCTATCACCTGGAACCGGAGAACCAGAAATTTCAAACTGAATGCCATTTACCGAAATTGGCGCATTTGATATAAAAGGCTGGTTGGCGACTATAATTCTACCTGTTGAAGCTTCAGTAATACTGTAATCAGTAGGTGTGTTAAAGGTAATCGTTAAATCTTCTGGATAAAACGCATCATAAACGTCCTGATCAATGACTTGTCCGGTGGTAATTTGCGCCGCAGGCTCTGATTGGTTCGTTGGGCTTGTTAGGGTATAAAACGTATTTTCATTGACAGCAACATCCTGAAAAATCTGTTTACCATTTTCAGTTGAAGCAATGGATACACTTGGCCCTACTTGCACAAAGCGGCGCCCTTCATCGCCTTGGTATATATAAGCGCCCGATATATTTTTCTGAAAGGGTTCTGACCCCCCCTGAAAACCGCTAAATAGGTATTCACCCCCGGCATCCTGTGAATTAAGCAGACCGGCTAATTGATCAAGAATTACTTCAGCTTCAACGGCTATCGAATTTAAGTCATTGGCATTAAATATACCGTTTCCGGCAGTAACCGCAAGCTCTCGGACCCTCTGCACAGCATTACCAATACTTCCGAGCATATCATCTTGAAGCTCTAACCGGCCATCAACAAGGTCAATATTACTTTGAAACTGTTCGTTTATCGCCAGCTCTTGGTTTAACTCCAAAATACGCGCTGAAGCAACAGGATCATCAGCAGGGGTTAATATTTTTTTCCCCGTCGACAACTGTAATTGCGTCTTTTGCTGTTGAGCCGTGACCTCTTGTATTTGCTCAAGGCCACGATTAAATAATTGTTGCGTTGAAATTCTCATAACAATGTCCTACTTAATCCTTAAAAACATGATCTAGACTCATCTAAATGTTGCCAACAAAGTATCAAATAATTCTCTAGCGATAGAGACAACTTGAGCCGATGCATTATAAGCAGCTTGGTATTGAATCAAACGACCCGCCTCTTCATCGAGGTTAACGCCTGAAACAGATTGTCGATTATTCTCAGATTGCTCTAAAAGTGCTTTTGCCGATTCTGTATCTAATCGAGCTCTATTTGTTACCGTGCCAATTTCTTCAATCATTTGTGAGTAGGCATCCCCATAACTCACCACACCGTTGGCAATAGTGCCTTTAGTCTCCATTGCCGATATTGCTAATGCATTTCGATTATCTGACACGCCACCCGTGTTATAAGCAATCGCGAAACTATCGCCTTTTTCAGGGTCTCCTTGAAATTCAAATTGAAACCCAAGATAAGTTGACTGACCTACTGGCGCTTGTTCGAAAACGGATGAGACATCTGTTGTAAAACTCAGGCCATTCGACAGCCTCACATCAATGGACCCACCTACTGCAACACCTTGTCCGGAACCTACTGTTTGTGAACTAAATATCGGAGCTCCCGCACTGTAGGGATCAATTTTACTCACATCTACACTATCACCCAAGCCATTCACAACCACTTGAATATCTTTACCAGTCGAAGCGAAGACTTCTAGACTTATGCCATCACTAACGGCATAAATATTTAATAGTTGAAGTGCTGCGCTGTTATTGATTTCTTCGGCTAATGCATCAGGACCAAACACTGAACCAGTTGGAATAGTTAATATTTCTCCATTAATTTCAAGCGCTAGCGGATTGGCATCACCGTCATCAACAAAATTATCTATTCTCACTTGCGTGTATGCACTTGCTTGAATACCTTTTACTGCACGTAAAGACTCCGCAATGGAAGAAGCTTCTTCACCTGAGGCTATCGCTAATGGTTGAGCCGTTACCACTCCAGTTTCTAAGTCACGCGTTAACACCGACAAGTTTTGAGCATTAAAACCGTTTAAAAAAGGTCCTGGAATCGCAATAGGGGGTGGCACAGACAAAGAGTCTGCACCCGTAGCTGTCACTAAAACTTCACCAGGGTCATCTGTAAATAATGTATTGGTAAGGCCTTGGTTATAGTGCTGGTTATTAATAGGAGGATTTAAAGGGACCAAGTTTGCAGGGTCACTTGCATCCAACACTTCATATATCGAGTCAGTCACAAATCTAATAGCTAAGGGAGGGCTCAACTGACCAGGTGTTGAAAAAATAGGAATCTCTTGCCCGGTAACAGGATTCATAACCCCTAACATAGTACCCAAATTAATCTGCGCATTACCGGTATTACCAATACTTGCATCGGCTCGAATAGGCGACCCTAAGGCTATATCTTCAACTCTGTCAATTGATAAACTAATATCTTCAGCCCCAGTTTTTGTTGGCTGGACCGTAAATCGATCACCGACTTTAAAGGTTCCCGCCTCAAATTGGACTTGAAAACCATCTATTTCAACATTAGCAGGATAAATTCCAGGTAAAATAGACTTTAAAACTACCTCATTGTCACTAGCCCGTACAATTACAAAGTCATTATCAGAAGGCCCTTCAAACTTCAATTCGTAATCATCGGTTGTTAAGGCGCTTGAGTCGGTAATATTAATGCGCATTAACTGATCTGAAGGTGGCACATTGTCACTGTTAGCAAATACCCGACTACGGGCTAGCACTTCAGAATTGATATCATTAAAAAATAATCCTCCCAGACTATCTTCCAGATCCATACCTAAAGCATGTTGTTCGTTTATGGTGTCCGACAATACAATCGCAATACGCCCCATGCTGTTAATTGCGTTAGCCAAATCGTTATCTCGAAAATCAAGTAAACCGCCAATTTTGCCACCGCTCAATTCATCGCTGACTATTTGAGGACTGCCTGTGACGGACAAGGTAATATCCAAACGGCTAGCATCTGTGGGACTAGGAACAGTACCCAGTATTGCGGAAGTATTTCCGATGACAAGCGGTTGTCCATTACCGATAAATACATTCACTTGACCGTCATTCCCTTGAGAAAAAGTAGACACTGATACAAACTCAGATAACTGTCTTAATACCTCATCTCGCGTATCTAACAAGTCATTTGGTTGACTACCTTGACCCGCCCCTGTCGCCAGTGCAATAGACTGATTTAATTCCGCAAGGCCTTGCGACAAACTATTAATAGATGCAACAGCCGCACCCAACTCTGATTCAATTGTTTTTGACTGTGCATTTAAACGATCCGTCAATGCTTGAAAACGAGAGGTTAAACCTTCAGATTGAGTGAGTAATAGCTGGCGCTGAGGAATAGACGTTGGGTCATCTGCCGCCCCTTGAAATGATTGGAAGAAATTACTCATGGCAGGTGTTAAACCTGTCGTAGTACTGGCAAGCAAATTATCTATACTACCTGCCTGTCCTAATAATGCATTACGCTCGTTATACACCGTCGTGTCTGATCGAACTTGTTCAATCAAAAAACTTTGAGAAATACGCGTAATATTTTCAATCGATGCGCCCTGCCCTACATAACCCGTACCCGTTAAGGATGACTGATTATCTACGAATATCGCTTGTTGACGACTATAACCGGCGGTATTCGTATTGGAGACATTATTACCGGTAACAGACAGTGCTGTTTGGTGTGCATTTAGACCAGATAAACCAATTCCAATTAAATCAGCCATTAGTTACCCCCACTCAGAACTGCATTATCTACTTTGCCACCACTCGCTACATTGCTACGATTATCACCAACGACATCATCAAGGTAACGATCCATAATTCGGTTGATCTTATTGGCATAGTTTGGATCTGTCGCATAACCTGAATTCTGTAGCGCCAATGCAAACTCTTTCGGGTCAGAGACTTGTTCTAATGCTGATTTATAACGGTTATTATCTTGCAAGAAATTCGCATAATCTTTAAAACTTTCACCGTAAGATTCATAGGACCGAAAACTTGCTTGCTCCTTCATTGCCAAACCACCACGGTACTCTGTGGTTGTAATATTAGTGGAGTCACCTGACCATCCTTGCTGCGCTTTTATGCCAAATAAGTTAAAACTAGGTGAACCATCTTCTTTCATTATCTGGTGTTTACCCCAACCGGTTTCTAATGCAGATTGCGCTAGCATCAAACGGGCATCAATCCCCGTTTCTTGTTCAACATTTCTAGCATAGGGATACAGTGATTGAATATATTTATCAGGGCTTGAAAAATCAATTTCACTTGAAGGTGGTAATTTCTGTGCTGATATTTCTAGTGGCTGTAAAGTTGATGACTTAGCAATTCCTTGCAGACTATTTTCAACTTTATTCATAGCTTGCTGAATATCATCAGCACTTAAACGAGGCAAAAGTGATCGACGATTATAGTCATCTAAATTATAGGCTTTATTTAACTCAAAACTCTTCGAATCAGCGCCCGAATTAATATCCTGTGTACTTTTTGATAGCTGGCGCTTAATTACATCGGCTAAGCCAATGCCTTTACCGGTAGACATCGTGACAGCTAGCTGACTGTCAAACATTTGCATATAAGAGTCAGATTCAGAACTTTGTAATAAATTCCCTTCAGAAAAGCCTTTGTTTGCATCACGCATGCTTTTTATCATCATAGAGACGAAAATAGATTCAAATTGTTTTGCCACTGCATCGAGCGCACCTTCCTTGTCAGTTTTTGCTTGATGCTTGATAGACTGAAGACCGTTCAGGTTATTGTAGTCAGTCAGTTTTGAAGACTGATTTAACCCAGTTGATTGGCCAAGCGACGATACGTTATTTGAATTCATCTGATTCACCTATATCACAATCACGTCGGCTTTGAGCGCGCCAGCTTGTTTTAGTGCCTCAAGTATCGCCATAATATCACCAGGCGCTGCACCTACTTGATTAACCGCTTGTACAATTTGGCTTAATGTCGTAGCCGGGCCAAACTGAAACATTCGACTGGGCTCTTGCGTCACATTTACATCTGACTGAGGTACCACCACAGTTTCGCCTTCACCAAATGCGTTAGGCTGACTCACTTCTGGTGATTCACTGATGGTGACGAATAAGCTACCATGCGTAACAGCGGCAGGCAGTACTTTGACATTTCGACCGACAACAATGGTTCCTGTGCGTGAATTAATGACAATTCTTGCTGCCTCTTCACCAGTTTCAACATTTAAATTTTCTAGCATGGAGAGAAAACTTACACGCTGCGAAGCATCCCGAGGCGCTTTTACAGTAATGGAACTGGCATCTTGTGCATAAGCCGTACTTGGACCGAGTAAATCATTAATCCGTTCTGTAACATTCATTGCTGTTGTAAAATCAGCACGATGAAGGTTAAACGTTAAGGTGTCGCCACGATGAAAAGGAGAAGCAATCGCTAATTCAACGGTTGCACCATTCGGAATCCGACCTACGCTTGGTACATTCACTTTAATGGAAGATCCATCGGCACCTTCAGCGCCGAAACCACCCACAATTAAACTGCCTTGGGCCATAGCATAAACTCGGCCATCAGCGCCTTTTAGAGGCGTCATAATCAAGCTACCGCCACGTAAACTCTTAGAATCACCGAGTGATGATGCGGTGATATCAATTTTTTGTCCTGGTTTTGCAAAAGGAGGTAGCTCAGCATGGATCGATACAGCCGCCACATTCTTTGCTTTTGGGTCAACGCCATTAGGTATCGTAATACCAAACTTAGTCATCAAATTTCTAAACGTCTGACTCGTAAACGGCGTATTGTCACCCGTTCCATCCAAGCCAACAACCAAACCATAACCCACTAACTGATTTGATCGAACGCCTTGCACATCCGAAATATCCTTTAAACGGTCAGCACTTAAATCAAAGCTAACTAAGCAAAAAGCTAGCATCATTAAACCTGACTTCTTTGAAAACAAGATTTTGTTTGATAAATATTTATGCCTTAAAAGTAATAATATTAGCTGTATATAATTTCTCACATGAACCACCATTCGCTATTAAAGAAGCGTGATAACCAACCTTGTCGATTTACATTGTCAAACTCACCCGTCCCACCGTAAGCGATACGGGCGTCTGCAATTTTAGATGAAGGAATCGTATTATCCGTACCAATATCTTGAGGCCTTACAAGACCCGTGACACGGACATATTCATCACCTTGATTTAAACGCAGCCATTTCTCTCCTTGAATACGCAACACACCATTCGGTAAAACTTCTGACACGGTAACTGAAATACTCCCTGTTAAACTATTACTTTGATCACTCGACGCTTTGCCATCAAATGCACGTTCAAGGCTAGGGTTCGTTTCTAAACTCATCCCCTTACCACCAATCAAGTTACCTAAAATCAACGCTTCATTGAATGTAACTTCATCACCCTTGTCGTAACTGGTATCGGCTTGCTTTGAAGAGCTGGTATTTTCTTGAAGGGTAATCGTTAAAATATCACCCACATTTATAGCAACCTGGTCGCCATAAAAACTAAAATTTCTTGAGGTTTGATAAATAGACCCAGTTACCATTGCGCCAGCTTGTAAGTCTGGTGCATGAATCGGTGCAAAAGCAGGGTCATCAGGCATTGGGCGATCACGCGTAATCGCGGTACATGCTTGCAGGACCAACAACACGAAAAACGTAACACTACAAAATATAATTTTTTTATACGATTTAATTGTCATAAGTCCTCCTATTAATTTAGTCATCTATCTTATAAATTCTGGGTAATGTATTGCAGCATTTGATCCGCGGTAGACACAACTTTTGAATTCATTTCATAAGCACGTTGTGTCGTAATCATACTCACAAGCTCTTCAACAACCTCTACATTTGATAATTCAAGCATGCCTTGCTTTATTTCACCGAACCCACTTAAACCTGGTGTACCGGTTTGCGGGTCACCACTTGCTTCAGTTTCTCTAAATAAATTATTACCGATGGCTTTCAAACCCTGAGGGTTAATAAAATCAACTGTATTAATTTGGCCAATTTGCTGAGCTGCAGCCTCTCCCGTGATCGTGGCACTGACTATCCCGTCTTCTCCGATTGTAATATTTGCTGTATTTTCAGGCACGGTAATAGAAGGCTGTAAACGGTTACCACTCGCGGTCACAATTTCGCCATCCGAGTTCAATTGAAACTGGCCGTCTCGAGTAAAAGAAGTCGTACCATCGGGAAGTAATACTTGAAAGAAGCCACGACCACTTACTGCCATGTCCAAAGACTGCTCAGTAATTTCCATCGAGCCTTGAGTGAATTGCTTGGTTGTACCTTCGACGCGAACCCCCGTTCCTAATTGCAAGCCGGAGGGAAGCTGGGAGTCTTGAGAATTTAAGCCGCCCGGCTCTCTTTTTATTTGATACATCAAATCTTGAAAGACCGCACTATCTTTCTTAAAACCAACCGTACTAACATTGGCTAAATTGTTTGATATGGTAGTTAACGCTGTATCTTGAGCGCTAAGTCCTGTTTTACTAATGTAGAGAGCTGGATGCATTGGTTTTCTCCAAACTGAAATTCGAACAACGATTCAATTCGACCTTGCACTTTTAAGAAATGGTACAAAAAAGCAGCAAAAACCTGCCGCATTTTTGACAGTTTTTAGGTCTTACTAGGAGAACTGCAACAAACGTGCCGCCGATTCACTATTTTGATCAGCTTGGCCCATTAATTTTACTTGAAGCTCGTATTGACGAGATAAAGAGAGCATATCTGTGAGAGAGGAAACAGCATTAACATTTGAGCCTTCGAGAAACCCTTGCTCTACACGCACTTCCGCAGCAACCTCTGGCTGAGCAGCGCCTTCTTTTAAGTGTATTAAACCATCTTTGCCTTTTTCAATCGAATCTGAGTCAAGGTTGACTAAGCGAATACGGTCTACCTGTGCCAACCCTTCACCACCCAAGGGAATAACCGAAATAGTGCCATCAGCGCCAACCTCTACGGTCGCAGCCGGCGGTATCACTAAAGGACCGCCATCACCCAGTACAGGAAATCCAGCCCCTGTTCTCAGCTGACCATTGACATCAATCGACAAATTTCCGGCGCGAGTATAAGCCTCTGTGCCATCAGCAGACTGAATAGCGATCCAGCCCTCCCCCTTCAAAGCGATATCCAAAGAATTTCCGGTTTGAATTAACGCACCTTGTTCAAAATTAGTACCCGGACGCTCACTCATAGAATAAGCCCGTGTTGGTAAGCCTTCACCATAAACAGGCATACTACGAGCTTGAGCAAAATCCTCTTTAAAGCCTGTGGTATTTACATTTGCAAGATTATTCGCATGCGCAGCCTGCGACAACATATTTTGCTTAGCGCCACTCATGGCGATATAAAGTGCCTTATCCATACTATTGCCTTTTTTGTCAAATTTCAGTCATAAAAAATAACTTGCATATTTTGTGCCTATTTTTCTTATTAAAAACCTGAAACCTACCAAACAGCCTACATTTCACTAACTAATGTATATGAGAAGACTTGCTGCACCATCACTACTTACATAAATATTTTCATTCCGAACTAAACTATAACCGGAATAACACCGCATGAATTTTATGCAAAGACCGCTATATATTCAAAATTGTCTGCTGAATCGTATCGGCTGTCTCAATGGTTTTAGAGTTCGCTTGATAGTTTCGCTGTGCAATAATGAGGTTAACTAACTCATTAGACAGATCAACATTCGACTGCTCAACAGCTGACGAAGTGAGCGCACCTAATGAAGCGGTACCCGGGGCACCCACAATCGGGTCGCCCGAGGCAAATGTTTGCACCCAAGTCGAATTACCATCCGGCGATAAACCCTCAACATCGTTAAAGTTAGCCAATGCCACTTGACCCAACACTAAAGACTCACCATTAGAGAATCGCGACAAAATTACGCCTGATGCATCCACATCCAAACCAACCAAACGACCGGTCGTAAAACCATTCTGACTAAAATCATTGACGGCAAACGGACTACCACGCTGAGTCAAACTTTCGATATTTATTTCAAAGTTTGAGTTTTCATCATCTGGGTCAATCGGCAAAGAGCCGCCGCTCACCACATTAAGCGGGCCATACGAACCGTTTGCATTTCCTTGAGCATCAACGGGGTCCCAATTTGAAATTAACACATTATCGGTTAATGCATCGTTTATGGTGCCATCCTGGTTAAATACCAAATTAAACGTCGCTCTAGATGGCGCCGTTCCAATCAAGGGATCACCGACATCCTGATCATCAATCAACACATGCATTTGCCAAGTATTGTTCGATGATGCTGTCGTCTCCTGCTTTACAAAATAAGTTGTTATAACATGAGAGTTACCCAAGCTATCATAAATTTTGGTTGACGTAGCGTGGTTATACGTTCCAGGGTCGGCTGGCAAAAACTGATTATTAATAAAAGGTTCGCCAGTAAAACCCGCAATAATTGGACTAGTACCACTGGCATTCGCCAAGCTCACCCCTTCATCCATCACAATATTGACCGCTCCACCTACCGTCGCTTGCGTCTGAGCCGTATTAAGCGTTAAAGATATAGGAACGATATCGGTACCTTCTACGTCAAAGCTGTCGGCTGCGCCACCCGCAAAACCAAACACTAAATCAGAACCCTGATCTTGAATAATACGAAGATCTCCAGTCACCGGTTCAATCACCGCAGTCACGCCAACCAAAGATGAGGCATTTATTTTTGTCCCCAAGTCAGCTAACTGCTCCGAAGTAGTGGCCCCTGTCGGCTGAAAATTTATACCATTAAGCGTTATATTCATCACCCCTGAGGTATTTGTATAATTGCCTGCTACTATTGTTGCTTCCGAGCTCGCAGATGCATCAACACCATCCAACAAACTAAACTGAGAAGCCGTTGCGCCCGCACTCGCATTCGCTGCAGTCACTACCTGACTCGTTGTGCCATCAGCAAACGTCACATCAACTGATTGTGTCAAATAGCCATTAGTCGTACCCACCTGAACCACGCCGATAGAGGTACCATCAGAGTCAATAGTTGAACCACTTTGCGCCTTTACTTCTTCAGCAGAATCTAAATTAAAAATCGCCTCAACATCCGTCGTTCTACTGGGTGGCAAGTCACTCGCCTCGACAACTAAATCACCCAAAACTCCAGAGACCGTACCCGAAGAATCGGCTTGAAAACCCTGCACTCGCATCCCGGTGTTATTGACCATGAAGCCATCTTTATCAACACCAAACTGACCCGCCCTAGAATACTTTGCTTCACCATTATCACTTAAAACGAACATACCATTACCGGTAATCGCCAGATCTAAGCTATTACCACCCAAACTAACATTACCCTGACTATGCAGTTGCCGAATATTTTGCACTGCGACACCATCCCCAGTACTGGTCCCGCCGCCACCAAAGAAACTGTTGGCATAAACATCACCAAACTCAGCTCTAGAGCGTTTAAACCCTACCGTACTCGCATTTGCGATATTATTACCGGTAACTTCTAACTCTATAGCGGATGCTCTCAACCCACTTAGCGCGACATTAAATGTCATATGACACCTCTACTGAATATTTATTTAAATTTACTGACAGCTCGTTCACTTAATTAAAGAACAGCTAGTTAATTTCACGTACATTTTCTAATGGAACAGAACCCATTCCAGATAAATTAAGCGTTATCTCACCACTTTGTCCGATTGAAACACTATTCACGTTAGCCGATAATAAGGTGTTCATTTGCTTCACTTCCCCACCTTGGCTCGATTCAACTTTAAAACTATATTGATCAAAGGGCATATATTCGCCGTCGCTATTTGTACCGTCCCACACAAAAGGAACCGTACCGGCAGGCTGTTGCCCCATATTAAAGTTATTCACCAACTCACCCGAACCATTAAAAATATTCACACTTAAAGAACCGGTACTTTCAGGCAACTCAATAATGCCGCTAATCGTCCCATCAGCACCCAAGGGTGATTCTGTTCCTGGTACTAATACCGTTCGTCCAACCATCGCTGAAGCTTGAAGCGCCTGCGTAGACTGATATTGAGAAGCAAAACTATTAACCGATCCCGAAAGTTTTTGCATTTCTTCTAATGAGGAAAATTCAGCCAGCTGTGAAATAAACGCGCCGTTATCTTGAGGCTCTAATGGATTTTGGTTTTCCATTTGCGCAATCATCAATTCCATAAATTGATTTTTACCCAGTTCATTATTACCAGAAGCTTCTACTTTTGGTTCGAAGCGATAATCTGAAAGCGCATCACTTGCGGAATTAGTATTAATATCTGTCATAAATTTCTCCGCTCTCTTATTGGCCCAAAGTCAGTAATCGTTGCATCATCGTTTTTGCTGAATCCATCACACTAACATTGGTCTGAAAACTTCTTGAGGCTGACAACATATCTGCCATTTCCTCTACCACATTCACATTCGGATACATAACATACCCCCCGTCATTGGCCATAGGGTGATCTGGTTCATAACGCATATTCAACGGCGCATCACTTTCAATAATACCTTCAACTTGAACACCTTGAGATGCCGACACCCCACCAGTCATGTCGCCTGGTGATCCGCCCAGTGCCTGTGTCATTAGATTTTGTTGAATCGCTGAAAATACGGGTTTTCGAGCGCGATAAACCTCATCCGTACTACTACCAGCACTGTCTGCATTGGCAATATTACTCGCAGTCGTATTGAGACGAATAGACTGTGCGGCCATGCCAGAACCGGCAATATCAAATATATTGGTTAATGACATTTTTATTCACCCCTAATCGCATTGTTTAAAGCTTTAAACTTTCCACTTAAGAACTGGAAACCCGCCTGATACTGCATGGTATTTTTTGTAAATTCGGCTACTTCTTGCTGTGTATCAACAGTATTACCATCAATAGACGGCTGAGTAGGCACCCGATACAGCAATTCACTTGAGCCCGCTACACCATCATTACCGCTTTGAGGCAAATGTCTTCCGTTTGTCGTAGACATCGCTAATTGGCCGCCTGCTTGCTGACCCGACTGAACACCACCAAGAACCGCCTTAAAGTCGATATCTCTGGCTTTAAAACCCGGTGTATCTGCGTTTGCCAAATTATTTGCAAGCACTTCAGCACGCTGCACCCTTACTTCTAGGGCCTTTTGATGAATGCCTAGTGCGTTTTCAAATGAAATTGCCATTTTATCTCCTACTTATTTCGATACCTTAGCGTTAAAATTGCGACCTAACGTTATGCGCTAGAATAAATTTCGCTAAATAACTACCAAACAATTTTCGAAATAAAAACCGTCAACTTTATCGATTAAATATTTTAATTAATTATCTATTAGCAATTGCAATGCCAATATATATATTCCTTTATATTCAATACGTTATGTATTTTAAAATAAAACAACGGCAAGATCTTTCCCAAGGTATAACTAAAAGACAGTCATCGATCGTCTTTAGAAATGCTAAGAGAGGAATAAAAAGAAAGCAGAGTATCGTCAAACAAGCATTGAAGCTTTATTCAAAGTGGTAAATTGAACTTGTATTTAAGTTCTTAATTCAAACTTTGGATATTAAAATTGACTAGATAGTGAAAAATCAAACATATAAGCTTCCACCACCAAGAAAACCAGAGCCACTGCGATACACAGATGAGTGACTAGGAACCTAGAATAAATACAGATAATTGTGATTAAAAAATTAATTCCAGCTGAAAATCACACCCAAATGACGATCTTAAGTGCACAGAAATGACACCGCTAAATAACAGTTTAATGCACACAAAAAAGATTGACCCTGAACAGCGTTTCTATCACATACCCCATTTATGAAAGTAATCTGAAGTATTGAGCTCTGGCACTGGCTTTAGCTCTCTTGTTGACGTGCCAATATAAAGAAAGCCTACCAAAGTCTCATCTAAACTCACACCAAGACTTTTCTTAACAAAAGCATTTGTTGCCATCGGGCCTGTGCGCCATACACCGCCAAAATCCATCATCTGAAGGGCTAACAACATATAGCCCATACCCACTCCGCACGAAACGATCTGCTCTTCAGTGGGTACTTTTTTATGCGCATGGTTTTCTGAGATACCTACAATTATCATTGGCGCCCTTAAAGGCATTGCTCGATATTTATCACATTGTGCGGACGTCAAGTCTGGCGAATCTTTCAGTGCAGCCTCACAAAGCAAGTCTCCCAGCTTTGTTCTAGCATCCCCCTCAATAACAAGATAACGCCAGGGTCGAAGTAGCATATGATCAGGTGCGCGTAGTGCCGTTTGAAAAATTTTTTCTAAAACTTCTGCTGATGGTCCGGGTGCTTCTAGCCTTGGGCTTGAAACTCTTTTACACATCAAATCCAAAAATTCTGAGTTCATTACCTAGTCCTTTTAATTAGAGTATTCCACCTAAAATTTGTCTACACCAATAGGAACTGATAATCTTGCGCGCACAGTTTCTATTTCAGTGAAGATCTATCGCTTTTATATACAATATTTGATCACAATAACAACTCATACTTCGACTGTTTTTCATCTTTAAAGGTTTAGATGTGCTTATTAAAGCACGCTAAAAATGTAGTCTATGATCCAACAAAAAATGAATATGGGTATTGATGCCCCTCCTTCAGTAATGCCAGCTTACAATGGGCGTGTTCTGGGTTATCTCATCACCAGCATTACGATGGCAACAGGTATTTTAACAGATCATTTTGATCGTCGACTAGTATGGGCGATCCCTCTTGCCATGTTATGGCCACATATTCTTTATTTTGTTATTCGACACTTTAAATTAGATCAAAGCAGTGCCACTCGGGAGAATACACTATTAATTGATGGTGTATTAGTTGGGTTCATTATTGTACTTTACGGCTTCAGTGTTACGCCTAGTTTATTTGCCGTCTTGATGGCCAGCTTCAGCTTTATTGTAGTCGGCAGTATACGTACTTGGCTACTAGGGCACTTGGCAATGATTATTTCAATCATCATTTCCTCTCTCATATTTGGAATTGAATTTTTAGGCGACGCTCCAACATTGCTCAAAGTAGTCGCAGCATTAGGTGCGATACTTTTTGTATCCGTGACGGCATATTACACCCACAAACAAGCTAAAGCCTTGCATAAAGCGAAATCCCAAATTCAACAACAGCGTGAGTTATCAATAACTTTATCGCATAAACTGGCAAAATATTTATCACCTCAGGTCTGGCAATCGATCTTTACAGGCGAACGCGATGTTCGGCTTGAAACTCAACGAAAGAAGCTCGCAATATTCTTTTCTGACATCAAAGGGTTTACTGAACTTGCTGAGGAAATGGAGCCGGAGAGCTTGACCGAACTTCTTAACACATACTTTAACGAAATGTCGCAAATTGCATTAAAGTATGGTGGCACCATTGATAAGTTTATCGGTGATAGTATTATGATTTTCTTTGGTGACCCTACCAGCAGAGGCGCTAAAGAGGATACGCTTGCTTGTGTTTCAATGGCCATTGAAATGCGTAAACGCATGAAAGTTTTGCGTCAAAAATGGCAAAGCCAAGGCATTAAAACTCCCTTACAAATTCGAATAGGCATTAGTACCGGGTACACGACCGTTGGCAATTTTGGGGCTGAAAACCGAATGGATTACACCATTATAGGAAAAGAAGTAAATCTAGCCTCCCGACTTGAAGCGCTATCTGAACCCGGTGAAATTCTTATTTCTTACGAAACATTTTCACTTGTACAAGATAAAGTCATGTGTCGCGACAAAGGTGAGATCACCGTAAAAGGCTTTGCACGCCCAGTCCCTATCTATCAAATAGTTGATTTTAGACGTGACATTGGTTCAGGACAAAGCTTCATAGAGCATGAAGCACAAGGCTTTGCCATGTACATCGATACCGATAAAATCACACCAAAAGATAAAGACCCTATCATCAAGGCGCTAGAGCGTGTTGTTGATAAGTTAAAGGACTAGCCGTTTTTGAATTTTTACAACGTTATTGCCTAGCAGTTCGTACATCATGAGCGATAGGAGGCAAGTCAGGCGTAGCTCTATATGGATTAATATCCAAGCCACCGCGACGTGTATAACGCGCATAAACACTTAATGACTCACACTCACAATATTTCAAGAGATCAGTAAATATTTGTTCTACACAATGTTCGTGAAAGTCCTGACACTGTCGAAAAGATATAATATAGCGCAAGAAACTCTCATGCGATATTTTCAAACCCCGATACCTAACATAGACAGTTCCCCAGTCAGGCTGACCCGTTACCGGGCAATTTGAACGCAACAAATGAGACGACAAAAACCCTTCATAACGTAAGTCTTCAGAACTTAAACCGTCAAAACTTAATAACTTTGGGTTTGGTTGATATTCAAAACCCTCAAGTTCTAAATCATCGACACATTCAAACTGTTTTTCGTAAGACTGCGCATCAATTATTTGATCACGAACTCCTTTAATATTGACAGTAACAGCTAAACCTGCAGCCTTAGATAAATCATCTACTAAAGTACAATTTAAGGCGTCCATGCTTTCAAACTTAGCATGATTCAGAGAATTCAAATAGAGCTTAAACGACTTTGATTCAATCATAAAAGGGCTGTCGGCAGGAACACGAAAATATGCGACCCCAACACACGGTTTACCCCGTAAATCCAACCAAGATAGCTCGTAGCATGTCCAAAGATCTTCACCATGAAAAGGTAAAGATTTACTTAAAGAAAGATTTAAACTAACCCTATTTTGTTCACGCGAAAGCGGAAATAATAGTTCAGGATTATACGGACTATCATATACCGTATCTTTCCCCAACTGGCTGTCATGTGCTTTTGTCATATTTTTAAACCTAACCTTAAGCACGAATGCCCTGCCCTTTATTTAACAGATAGAGTGAAAACGAAAATAACACAAAAATAAACCCAATAATCATACTGTAAGCGAAAACTATACTGATATCACTCACGCCTAGAATGCCATATCGAAATGTATTCACCATATAGAGAATTGGGTTAAATTTTGAAACTGTTTGCCAAAACTCTGGCAAAAGATTAATACTATAAAAAACACCACCAAGATAGGTTAAAGGCGTTAAAATAAAAGTAGGTACGATTGAAATATCGTCAAACTTGGTTGCATAGATCGCATTAATGAATCCGCCTAATGAAAAAACGATAGCAGTTAGTAAAATAATAGATACCGTCACCCATACATGCTCAATATGAAGATTGGTAAACCCTAATGATAACAGCGTCACAATAAAACCTACGGCTAGCCCCCTTCCAACACCCCCCATTACATATCCCGTTAACACAACCCAATTTGGCACAGGTGAGACTAGTATCTCCTCAATACTTCCTTGAAATTTCATACCAAAAAATGATGACACGACGTTGGCATAAGAGTTGGTAATTACTGACATCATAATTAAACCAGGGACAATGAACTCCATATAATCAAAGCCACCCATTTCACCAATTCTTGAACCAATCAAATTGCCAAAAATAACAAAATATAACGCCATCATAATCGCAGGCGGCAGCAAAGTTTGTACCCAAATACGAGTAAAACGGCGTATTTCTTTGACTACAATTGTCGTAAATGCGACCCATATTTGCACAGCTGTCATAATATTTTCTCTTGATTACTTTTTTGAAGCAAGCCTAAAAACAACTCTTCTAAACGATTAGACTTACTTCTAAAGCTTGTCACCACCCAGTCAAATGGCTTTAAGCATTCAAATAACTGGCTAATATTTTGGTCTTTCTTCACGTCAACTTCTAACTGACCCTCTTCATTAATACGAGCCGCGAAGTCGCAAAGGTCCGGAACATCGGTTAAAGGTTCATCTGTATCCAGGATAAATGTTTCTATATTTAGCGTTTTCAGTAAGGACTTCATACTTGTATTTTCAAGAATCTCTCCTTTGTCGATAATTGCAATATTACGACAGAGAGACTCGGCCTCTTCTAAATAGTGTGTCGTTAGGATGATTGTTGTGCCTTGCTCATTAAGTTCTTTTAGAAATACCCACATCGATCGACGAAGTTCAATATCTACACCCGCCGTCGGTTCATCTAAAATAAGTAATTTTGGGTTATGAACTAATGCTCTCGCAATCATTAGTCGACGCTTCATACCCCCTGACAACATGCGAGAAGGTATATCCTTTTTATCCCACAACCCTAATTTTTTAAGATAATAGTCTGCTCTTTCTTTTGCCTTTGCAGCAGGAATCCCATAATAACCTGCCTGAGTAATTAAAATATCCCCGACCCTCTCAAACTGATTAAAGTTAAATTCTTGAGGCACAACACCTAAACATGTTTTGGCTTTAACATGATCTGCTTTCAAGTCATAACCAAAAATACTTACCTGCCCTGATGTTTTATTAACTAAGGATGACACAATCCCTAATGTAGTCGATTTACCCGCACCATTTGGCCCAAGCAAAGCAAAAAAATCGCCTTGCTCGACAGTAATAGAAACACTTTTAAGTGCTTGAAATCCATTATCGTAAGTTTTACATAGCTTGGATATTTCCAATGCTTTTGTCATTTTTAATCTCAACTAAAAGGAATTTTTAATCTATAGGAATCAGGTAGCTATCCGTCTTATATTGATGAGTAGTTTAACCTATAGGCAACAATATTTTGTGTCTTTTTAATAATTTTCAAGCTTAGGGTAATATTTTTATAATGAGAGGCGACTAACCTAGCGATATAACTAAGGTAAATATAAATAATTACGCACTAAAAAAGACATTAATTTAAAAACTATTTTGAAAATAGCTTGATCTTAATTCACACTTTTCTTTTTATTATCCTCATTATTGATAGTTTCGCTGGTAAACAGCCTCACCCATCTTAGCTATTTGTGTATCAATCATTTTATCAAAAGGTTTCAAAAAAACATTTTGGTCAAATTTTTCATCCAACACCGATAACAACGTTGATACAGCCTCTATCGTTGCCAAAGTGTTTTCTTGTGACGCCTTACGTATTCGGTAGCGACTCTCTCCTACATTTGTTAATGCAATGGTGGGCAATGCATGCAGCCAGGAGTTCTTATGTAATATCTCACGTGTATTACGCCAGGTTCCATCTAACACGACCACTGAATCAAAACGGGAAGATTGCGTTTCGGAAATTAATAACGCACAACTTAAATCAAGCTCAATATGAAACGGACTATTCGTCATCTTATGGGCGTATAAGAGAATAGGCTTTGAGGCTTTAAAAACGTCCAAGACATCAAAACATTCATTCATTAAAAAATTTGTGTTTGAAACTACTTTTGCTCTTTCCAACCCAAGTTCGGCTATACGAGCTGTACCCAATGTTTTTTTTATTTCATCTGTATGCTGAAGAATTAAAATAGGTATTTGATTTGATTGAACCTGAAGCCATTGACAGATACAAGTCGATTTTGCTTTGTTACATTTAGAGCAATATTGCCGGCTCATTACGATTACCTGGGGTTTGAGTGTTGCAAATAATCTTTAAAAAAAACACGCTCTGCGGGCATCCAAAATTTAAATAGTTAGATCCTTTTTGATTTATATTAAGTTGGTAAACATTAACTACGAAGCAATAGATCCAGCAAAGTGCTTCCAACTCCAACGAGATTTAGCACCAGTAAGCAAGAATTCATTTTCGTCAATATTATACGCACCTTTAGGTAAGCTTTCAGAAATATAAAGACCTTCGTCGCCTACCTTATTTTGATTCCATTCTTTTAAATCAACGAGTTTAGCATCTTTTAATGGATACTTATGGTCATCTAGAACAATCATTATCTTTGGGAACAAGCGTCGATCTAAGTTATGTCCCGTCACAATCGCTACTTCATGAGAACTTAGCTCTACTAAGGTTCCGGTGGGGTAAACACCAACAGCCTCAATAAAACGCTCAACAAGGTCTTCCTGAAAAGCAATATTACGCATCTCAAAAAGTTTAGAAACTGCTTGCAAGGGCGACAAACCTTGGGAACTATCTTTGGGGTCAATAAGAGATTGATAATAATCAACCAAGCCCGCAATTTTAGCTAAAAGTGGAATCCGCCCTCCCGTAACACCAAGAGGGTAACCTGTACCATTGTGGCGCTCCTGATAAAACTTAACGATCGATACAACGGCACTTGGAATATCATCCATCCCTTCCAACATTTCAACACTATAGTTCACATAGCTTTGATAAAGTCGCTGTTCATCTTCCGACAATGTACCAGCGTTATTTCGTAATTGGCTCGGTAATTTTGTGATGCCTATATGTGAAAGTAACACCCCCATAGCAAGTGTTTTTAGTAGTTGTTTTTCTAAACCTAAATGGCGACCGAACACCAAAGACCATATCGATGATTTAACCGAGTGTTGATAGGTATAAACATCTTCCTCACTCATTTTTGACAACCAAACTAGCGCATCAGGGTTACGCAAGACACTTTCTACCATTCCTTCTGCCACACTTTCAGTTTCAGCAATAGATACTTCACTACCGCTATAAAGTGTTTCAAAAACACCTGCAATAGCCTCGTATACGTGCTGATGAAGTTTGCCTGCTTTTGCAACTTCTTTTTTTATGGTAGTTTTCATTTCATATGTTTGAGGAGATTTAATCACTAAGGGTTCAAGAATAACTACTTGAGATGCTGCATCCTCCTTTACATTTCGAGCCACTTTTGGTTTCGATTTTACTGAAATTCTACTTTCATAAACATGCTTTATTCTGCATTTTCTTTCATCCACATAAACAAATTTGCAGTAGCCAGCAAGTGCTTTCACATCGTCATCTTTTCGAATGTAAAAACCTTGCAAGGGAAAAGGAGTTTTATGCCACGGACAATCAAGGTCCGCGATATACATCCCTTCTTTCAAGTAATTAACTTCAACTTTCACTCTGTTAGTCGACATGACGCACCTACTATTTTCAACAATTCACACTAAAGTGATTAGGGCGTTATTTTGACAAAATAAACGCCAAATACCACTAATATGCGTAGGCTTTTGTAAACTCAGGTAACAACAATATAGACTTTAGTTAGAATGATGACTAACGCACGCTAGGTCTGTGAAACAGTATGAATAAAATAGAAACACTTTCAGTTATTTTAAGAATCAGGATCACAAATAGACGAATGCCTAGAAAGGGATGGAATTACCAAATCCAAGTCTCGGCCTTTAACTTGTTTTGTCGTGACAATATAGGGTAGTTCTGAGTTCAAAAGAAAATCAATGCTCTTTTTCTTCCCTTTAACTTTTTTAAAACTTTGTTTCGGCCGACAACTTAGCGTAATTAAAACATCCCCCTCCAATGAGCGTATATCTGTCGACCCAAACTGATCGGTAACCGTGCCACAGACCACATCATCCTCTAAATCCAAACCATGTCGGTCCATATCAACATTCGAATCAGCACAATAATATATTCCTTCTTTATCGCCACCTAAACACCTACGGCTTTGACCATATGCACTATCATAAAAGTACAGTTTACGCTTACTACACTGTGTTTCTAGTACAACGGGCAAAGCTCTAAATGTATTTTCTGCCCACCCTTCATATCGTAATGTCTGCCAGTGGATACGAAACTGCCTTAACTCACCTGCTGAATTTTCAGCCGTAAAAATCCCATAGTGCGTTGTATAGTCAGTCGTGGCACAACCTGCGGTACCTAAAATTATTAGCACACTAATAAAGACGTTAAGTCTTTTGGCAAAATTACTCATCATAAAAACTTTAACCCTAATTAAAATAACGCAAGAATAATAACCCGTGTGTATTGATTTAAATAGTCTTGGCCCACATCAATTTGTACACATATTACAATAAAAATGCTTGACCGCGACTTACTTTCATTTAATAATCGTTCTTGTTTAGATTTAAATTTAACTTAATGAGCCTAATATATGCATTTATACAAATTAGTTCGCCTTAGCATCCTCCCTCTTGTATTGACACTATTCACTAGTAGCGTGCTTGCCAGTGAAGTTAACGTATATTCATACCGTCAACCTTTCCTGATCCAACCCATTTTTGATGCATTCACCAAAGAGTCTGGCATTGACGTAAACGTTGTATTTGCTAAAAAGGGCCTTTCAGAAAGGCTGGTACGTGAAGGAAAGAACTCTCCTGCAGACTTGGTATTCACTGTTGATATAGGTCGTTTAATTGATGTTGTAAATAAAGAACTCGTACAAAGCGTTAATTCAAAAATACTAACAAACAATATCCCTTCCCAATACCGCGACCCAGAAGGTAAGTGGTTTGGCTTAACGACACGAACCCGCTCCATTTATGTTTCAAAAGAGCGCGGCAATCTGGCTGACATTGAGAATTATGAGGACCTTAGTAATCCAATTTGGAAAGGCCGAATATGTACTCGTAGCGGTAAACATCCTTATAACTTAGCTTTAATTGCTTCAATGATTGCCCATCACGGCGAAGAAAAAGCAACAGAATGGTTAAAAGGCGTTAAAGCTAATCTTGCACGTAAACCTCAAGGTAACGACCGCGCGCAGGTAAAAGCGATTAAAGAAGGTGTGTGTGACATATCTTTAGGCAACAATTATTACTACGGTAAAATGCTAAATAATCCAGACCAAATTGAGTGGGCGAATGCCGCGCATATTACTTTCCCTAACCAAAATAACCGAGGCACACACGTTAACATCAGCGGCATGGCACTGACTAATAGCGCACCAAACAAAGAAAGTGCCATAAAGTTAATGGAATTTTTAAGCGAGAAATTAGCACAAAAAATGTATTCTAGTCAAAACTTTGAATATCCCGTCAATCCTAAAGTTGAACCATCAGGCCTGCTTCAATCTTGGGGGAGTTTCAAGTCCGACCTTTTACCTTTAAGTGATATAGCGAAGCTTAGAAAACAAGCCGCGATACTTGTTGATCAGATTGGTTTCGATGAATAGTATTAAAACAGCTATTTAAACGATAGTATAAAAAGACAGCCAAAGCGCTGTCTTTTGCATTTTTGGCCAAGAAGTAACCTTTAAAATATGATCATTCAAGCCCAAGAAAAGCCTTGGTTTATATCTTCTTTAGTTATCGCTTTACTCATAAGCCTTCCTATATTGGCTGTACTTTACCTTGCGTTTTATCCTGAAGAGAATGCTTGGCCACATTTAATCAATACTGTGCTCCCAACTTATTTAAAAAACACCGTTATTCTAATGGCTGGGGTAGGCGTATTAACACTTGCCATTGGAACTGGGTCTGCTTGGTTAGTTGCCACTTATGACTTTCCTGGAAAACGCTGGTTAAGTTGGGCACTACTGCTCCCCTTTTCGATGCCAGCCTATGTCATTGCTTACACTTATACAGATTTATTAGAATACGCAGGTTTAATTCAAACAGGGCTCCGCGCTTTCTTTTCTTGGGATAATAGCCAAGACTACTGGTTTCCGGAAATTCGGAGTATGGGTGGGGCAATTTTAATGATGTCTCTTGTGTTGTACCCATATATTTATATGCTTGCAAGAGCTGCATTTTTGGAACAGTCCATATCTCTCTATCGCATTGCCAGAAGCCTAGGATCCACTCCACTACAGTTTTTCTATCGTGTTTCACTTCCTATTGCCAGACCAGCGCTTGCAGTGGGCTTAGCATTAGTTTTAATGGAAACATTAAATGACTTTGGTACTGTGGACTATTTTGCAGTACGCACACTCACCGCAGGTCTCTACGACACTTGGCTAAACATGGGTAATTTAGGCGGTGCAGCGCAAATTGCCGTATTAATGGTGTGTGTCGTGGTGATATTAATTTCACTTGAACGCTATTCAAGAAGGCAACAAAAACAATTTAACTCCAGAAACTCTGGAGCCCCAATACCAACAATAAAACTCACGGGAAAATACGCTTATGGCGCATCCATATTAGCTTTTATTCCCGTCTTATTTGGATTCCTGATTCCCTTCATAATACTCAGTTATTATGCCATAAATTACTTTGAGATAAGCTGGAGTAGTAAATTTATCACGTATGCTTTAAATAGCTTTTCTTTGGCTGGCATGGCTTCGATTATCACCTTAATTTTAGGGTTAATTCTCGCTTATAGTAAGCGGATGAATAAAAATAAAGCGACGGGGTTTTTTGTTGGTTTTGCCAGTCTAGGT
Source organism: Oleiphilaceae bacterium (assembly GCA_047628385.1). GTDB lineage: Bacteria > Pseudomonadota > Gammaproteobacteria > Pseudomonadales > Oleiphilaceae > PZPK01. The sequence goes on along the minus strand of JBLHVH010000024.1, from coordinate 1,071 downwards.
TATGCAGTTCCAGGCGCAGTGCTTGCCATTGGCATTATCATCCCGTTTGCTGCTTTTGATAACTTTGTCGACGGCATAATGAGAGAGTATTTCCAATTTTCAACAGGCCTCATTCTTAGTGGTACCGCTTTCGCAATCGTTTTTTCTTATTCCGTGCGCTTTCTAGCCGTTGCATCAGGCTCTATTGAGTCTAGCCTTGATAAAATAACACCCAATATGGATATGGCTTCTCGTTCAATGGGCCATAGCCATTTAAGTACTTTAATACGCGTACACATTCCCATGATTAGACGCGGAGCAATAACCGGTATGTTAGTCGTTTTTGTAGACAGCTTAAAAGAGCTACCGGCAACATTAATTCTGAGACCGTTTAATTTTGAAACACTAGCAACACAGGTGTATCAATTTGCATCAGATGAGCTCTTAGAACAAAGTGCACTTTCAGCCCTCGTGATTGTATTAGTTGGTATTATTCCTGTCATTTTACTTGATAAGAGTATTAGCAAAAAGCGAGAATAATCATTCAAAACGAGCCACACTTCCCTCCACCTTACTTTATTCAAGTTATTTTCACTTTCCCTACGTTAACAATTGCCATTCAGAGTAATATTCGCTAAATTTTGACTACACATTTTTACTCGTCCAAGGCAATCAATATGGCGCAATATGTATTTACGATGAATAGGGTTGGAAAAGTTGTTCCCCCTAAAAAAGAAATACTTAAAGACATCTCCCTTTCTTTTTTCCCTGGTGCAAAAATTGGTGTTTTGGGCTTAAACGGCTCAGGTAAATCAACACTGCTACGTATTATGGCAGGCATAGATAAAGAACATACAGGAGAGGCACGAGCACAATCTGGCATCAATGTTGGCTACCTTTCTCAAGAGCCAGAATTGGATGAAAGCAAAAACGTTCGAGGAAATGTTGAAGAGGGTCTAAAAATTGTCAAAGATGCCTTAACCCGACTAGATCAAGTTTACGCCGAATATGCTGAGCCCGAAGCTGATTTCGATGCGCTTGCCACAGAGCAAGCTAAGCTTGAAGCAATTATTGAAACTAATGATGGCCACA
>JBLHVH010000023.1:0-25328 GCA_047628385.1 Oleiphilaceae bacterium | reverse complement strand
AATTTAGATTCAAACATTTCATTTACAGCATAACGATATAAATCGTAATTACTTTTAATACCGATAACTAAAGTCTGCATATCAGAATCATTAGACGCTAGTGATTGCAGGTTTTGATAGAGTTCATCAAATTTCGCTATTCCTATTTCAAAATCTTTCTTATAAGTAAAAATTTCTTTTTGATCTGCAGCATTAAATGCAAGGGAACTAAGTTTAGCTAATTTCAACAACTGTATTTGAACATTATTACTTTCTTTTACAACAGGCACTGCTGTCTCGTTTACCAGAGTAGATGAGCCATTAATATCATTTAAATTCCATAAGGAAGATAATCCAGAAGTTAAAAGCAACAATATAATAGTCGCAAAACCGACACCAACTTTTTGATTAAAACTTAATTGAAACATAATTTTTTTCTTTCTATTGCGGAAGATTAAAGTAGTTCTAATATTCACTTTAGCGTAGATTTTAAAAATGTCTTGTTTTCCAACGTTCTTTTATGGACAAAGAGATAGGTAACTTTTAAGAGATAAGTAACTTTTTTGGTTTTTTTTTAATAATCTAAAGCAAGTTTTTAATAAACTGCTAAAATATTTTTAATAGCGTTCGAAAACATATACGGTAAAACTTACTATAACCTTCTATTAAGCATTATTATTACTATGGATTATAACTTATATATCTTTACAGCTAGCGCATTTATCATCGGCGCCCTCGTTGCATATAAAGTAGCGAAAAATGCTGAAAATATTAAGCTCAATGCGTTAAACACAAAAATAGACTTACTCGAAAGGCAAGCGCTTGGAACCATCGACAAAGTTGAGCACATCAATCAAGTCAGTCAACTGGAACAAACTAATTCACAATTAAACAGCCAATTAGAAAGCCTACAAGATCAAATTATTGAGACTAAAACAAAAGCTGACACAGAACTATCTTCACGCATCGAAGAATACGAGTTGAGAATTAAAGAACTTGCTGATGCGCATCAAACAGATAAATCCTTCCTAAAAGAAAAACTAGACACCGTTGAAATCGATCTTGCTGACCTTGCTGATTTACTTGTAACATTTGAAAGATGGCATGAAAGCCTAACTCAGTTAATGCTTCATAATGCAGAAATGCATAAACAGAACCAAGAATTTTTCAATATTGTAAAACAGATTGTAATTTTAGCGCTCAATGCAGCAATTGAAGCAGCTCGAGCTGGTGAACATGGTCGAGGATTCGCTGTCGTTGCAGACGAGGTGAGAAATCTTGCAATGAGAAGCCAGGAACTTAGTGAAAGTTATAAAGAAAACCTAAATAAGAATGATTTTTTAACGACAACAACTTTTCAAGACATTCAAGCGGGCGGAAAAATGATTCTTACAGACATATCAGCAACAACAGACGTCGTTAAACAAGCGCTCCAACGACTTTAAAGCCTTGCACGCTAATTATTATACACAGAAGATAGAACCTATCACTCTAAAAGCACACCATTGTAATACGGCATTATTAATATGTTAGTTAATGAAGAATTTAAACAAGAAATTAGGCGATCCTTCAAAAGCTGCTATGAAGAATCTCTCACGACTGGTTCTGACCCCTCACGGTGGTCTATAAAAGAAAAAAACCAAATTAACGAAATCAAGGAATCAGAATTTTTCGTTCTTACAATGTCGTCACAGTTGTTTAGAGTATTTATCTTAATGCACTTCACTAAGTCGCCTAAAACAGAGGCTTTTGTTGCTGAAATATTAAAAATTAACAGCAACAACGTCGATGATGAAAAGTTTTATGATTATCTAGGAGAAGTTGGCAACACTTTTTGCGGCTCTATAAAACGAGATGTTGGCAAAATCGTTCCTAGCCTAGGCATGTCAACACCAAACAGATTAAACAAAGATTGTCTAAAATATATCGACCAACTGCATACAGACTTTGAGTTTCATGCGGTTGCTGAATACGACGATTCCCCTCTTTTCTACGCAAGTATATACTTCAGCGCAGATGAAGAATTAAATTATAACGTTAACGCAAACCAATCAAACAACGATAATGATGTAGATTCCGGTGAATTAGAGTTTTTCTAAAGCTATTAAATTAACGGTTTTCAACATAGCTTATTAGGAGCTAAGATGAGTGATGAAACAACGATAGTCAGTAAAGTACTTGTACATGAGTGCAATGAAGATGCCCTATCCTTTCTAAAGACTATTTGTACAAACCATAACTTAGTCGGTTTAAAGGTTAGCACTGGCGATAATAGTATTGGTATTAAAGATGCGTCTAATGAAATTGATGGTGTTTTAAAGTCAAACGTAGATTTAGGTGCAATCTTTTTAGCTGAAGATAAAGACCAGAATGGTATTACAGGTACTGAGCTTTGCGTGAGCATCCGAAAAGCTCGTCCAGAATTACCAATTTTTCTGCGCAGAACAAGCTCTGACACTGATGAAGGGCTTTCTGATGAAGTTAAATCCGCCATTACTGGTTGTTATCATATAAATAATATTAAAACATTAGATGAATTAATAAATGCCTATATTTGCAGTATGTATTACCCCATTGAATTAGCTCATGGCATACAAGAAATTTCAACTGAAGCTTTTTCTAATATTATTCATAAAACTAAAATAAATTGCGATCTTCCATACCTAGTGAAAGACCAAATTATTTATGGTGAACTATTTAGCCTTATTCCGCTTGAAAGTAACTGGTGCCGTGGCTACATGATGCTGCAAACAACCGAAAATGAAATAATGGAATTAATACGTTCTGGTCGCACAGGTATCAGCTCAGAAAGACCTGATTCAAGAGACACTAATTCAATACTAAATGAAATCACAAATATGATTTGGGGTGGTATTAAGTCGCGATATTTTTCTAGCACTGAAAGTACAAGCGAAGCGCATCGTACTCAAGTACCCATAATCGTTAACCATAGCCAGAAACATATTTCTTTCGGATCAACAGAACCTCAACTATGCTTCAGATACATTTTGAAGGATCCTGAAAAAAAGTTCTCTGACATAGTTTTATATCAACGGTTAGTTTTCAATTTAAGCTGGTCCCCAGATAAATTTGCGGAGAGCGATAAAGCTGTCGAAGATTTTGTTGATGGCGGTGAATTAGAATTTTTCTAAAATATAAATTACCTATACTTTTTTATAACTTATATCTCTAAAATTGAGGAAATCAAGATGGCACAAATACTCGTTGTTGATGATTCAGCTACAGTACGAAACGAAGTAAGCTCTTTTATTACAAGTAATGGCATGACCTGTGAAGTTGCTGTTGATGGCAAAGACGGTCTAGAAAAGTTAAAAAATGACTCTGCTATTAAGCTCATCATTTCTGATGTTAACATGCCGAATATGGACGGCTTAACCATGGTTGAAAAAGTACGTGGTGAGCTAGGCAATGCTGCAGTTAATATTATAATGCTAACAACAGAAAGCGATCCACGCATGAAACAGCGTGGTAAAGCAGCCGGCGTTAAGGGATGGATTGTTAAACCTTTTAAAGGTGATAATGTTGTAGGCAGCATTAAGAAGCTTGTAGGCGCTTAATTAAGCGTATACGTATTACACAATTACTGGCGACCTCGTTTAAACGGGGTTGTGCCAGTATAGATTCTTATTAGGCAAGCGAAGAAGTTTGAAATAGTTGCTAATCTACTAGCTTACATTTGAACGCTAGTTCAACCACTTATGTTGGGGAAATCTTGAGCAAACTTACCTATCCACTCTTCTGCAGCATGCTCGCAATCTAAATCTCGCCCTTCAACCTCTTGAACCCACATCCTGTAATGCTCGATATGACAAATTTGTTCAACCATGCGCGCAGAAAAAGCATCTTGCTCTGTTTTAAACTCAATACCTGCTTCATAGCGATCGGGCCGTGAAAGACACCAAATAACTTCGGCTTCAGCTTCAAAGGGGGGTTCTACAATTGGGATTCGGACTTTTACCACAGAGCCAACAGTCAAGCGTGCTTTAGAACTAAAGCTTAAACCACCCAGACTAACATCTTGAGCAAGTGCTTTTTCAGATTTTGCATCAGAGACCGGCGAAAATTCAATAGGAACATCAGCAGGGTGTCGAATAAAGGCCCTCATAACCACAAGCTCATTCCATTTTATAATTATGTTTAAGAAGAATACAGTTTAGTTGATATAGCGCTCTAAGACCATTTCCAATTGCGCTAATTTATATGGCTTCGTAATGAACTCATCCATTCCTACCTGAAAACACCTTTCCGCTTCACCATCAATGGCATGCGCAGTCAGTGCCACTATCGGTGCCCTAGTCTTTTGAGGGTTAGATTTTTCAATTTCGCGAATAATTTGTGTCGTTTCATAACCGTCCATTTCAGGCATCAAACAGTCCATAAATATAATTGAAAAAGTATTTCGTTTAAAAAGCTCAATAGCTTCAAAGCCATTCGATGCTAGATCAACCTGAAAGCCTTTTTTCTCTAGAAACCGCATAATTAGCTGTTGATGCACCATGTTATCTTCCACGACAAGGACTTTAATTTTAGGTGCGGTATCCTGCCACAAATGCTTTACCTCTTCATTTTCTGAATCACTTACACTGTAGCGTGTTACTAATCGCCTTTCTTGGCTATTACCACCTCGCTCTGCAAAGACCTGACACATAACTGAACGCAAATAAGGGTCACGTAACTGCTTACTTAAAAAACCATTCACACCTGATAAGAAAAAGCCCTCTGCGTCTCCTAATTGTGGGTTAGAGCATAAAACAACGATTCGGATAAGTGGGTCACTGATTTCTCGTATGCGCCGGCATGCATCAACGCCAGCAATATCCTGAAGTAAGTCATCACAAAGCACCATATTAACCCCACCTTCCCCTAGCTGGTTATTTTGTAAGATACGAATACCTTCTTTGGCCGTTGTCACTACCTCAAACTTAATGCCCCACTCTTGCAATAATTCAAGCGTAATTTTTCGACTTAATTCATAGGAGTCAATCACTAAAACATTTAGCTTTCCAACCAAAGCAAAATCAATGAAATTCTTCGTATAACTCTGCTTTATAATAGGAAGCCTCAATTCTAACCAAAAGGTTGATCCTTTATTTTCAATCGAGTCATGATGGATACATGTGTTCATCAATTCAGCAATCTGATAACAAACATCTAAACCTACACTATTTTTATTTTTTAACTCTGGCGTAAAATCTGAATTCGAATTAACAATATCAATATTTTCGGATTGATCTCGAAAATCAGGAACGGAACCAGACCCTTCAATTGAAATACGTAAAGAGATTTCACCTTTTTCTAACTTAACAGGCTCCAAGTTAATGAGCACATACCCTTTGCTTGTGTGCTGGATAACATTTGAAACAAGATTTATAAGAATTTGACGAATTCGTACAGGATCACCTCTTAATGTTTGAGGCACCTCAGGGCCAATTCTACTTTCAAAAGCAAGCCCTTTTGACTCAGCGCGACTTTTCAATAAGCTAGAGACTCCAGATATAACGCTGCGGAGACTAAAAGGAATGCTCGTTATATTTAAATCCCCTGATTCAATCCGTGATAAATCCAAAATATCATTGACCACATATAAAAATGACTCTAACGACACCTGAATAGTTTGGGCATATTCCCGCTGTTCATCTGTCAGTTTAGTTTCTAGCAATAAGGTTGAAAAACCTAAGAGGCCGTTTAACGGGGTTCTTAATTCATGACTCATTTTAGCTAGAAACTGGCTTTTTAGTTCGCTCGCCTTGACGGCTGCATCTCTTTCTTTTTGGAAAATCCTGACTTTTGACTGTAAGTTAAGATATTTTTCATCTAACTCATCATGTGAAGCTAATATCGCTAAGGATAATTGAGACAGCTCTGTGCCTTCTTGTTCAATTATTAATCGACGTGAACCACTCATATCCTTATTACGTAAGTCGATCATGAAGGACTTTATTTGCCGAATAAAAAAATAGTAACTCAGACCTAAGAACATTAGGCTGGTTAAACCCATAATCGCAATGTGGCTTAATGTTTGAACAATAGCATTCCAAGTTACCTTACTATAGATCCCCGTAAGACTCTGCGTAATGTGTAACTCACCAAGCCAGTAAGCTTGCGCCCCCTCGCCTTTCCAATAACTAAGAGGGTAATTAAGCTTTAACTCATGACCTTGTGCTAAAGTTTTACCTACCTGTATTTGACTACCGTTATCTAACTCAATTTTTAGTAGAATAGGTGACAAATAGCTATATTCAGAGGGCAAACAAACTGTTTTCATCGAGGAAAGAGTCTGGGCGACTTGCTCACTATCCTGTCGCCACACTTGTTCACTCAAATTATCGATACGACCGTCAACCATTTGCTCAATACATTGTTTTAGCGTACTTCGTTGTCCTTGGTAATCAAGTGTTGATAATATCAATACCCATATAACGATCATCCCCGCGCCAAAACAAAAACTAAGAAAGCAAATGCGCTTCAATAAAGGTAGCTGATTAAGCTCGCGAAATAATTTACGAATATTCAACGAAGTTCCTCTTTAACTAAGATTATAATTTTATAAAAAACAAGTATAGCGCTTTTAAACTCATCAGATGTGCAATAACCCCTCATTTATTGCCGCCTTAATAACTAGGCTTAAAATCTGGTAATTCGCACATCAAACAATGACATGTTAGCCTTACTATCTCTATTTTTAGATTACTTAATAAATCAGAAAAGCCATGACAATAAAAAAGCATACGCGTTGCAATATTACAGGCATCAAATACAAATTTTATTTATTCTTCATCTCTATTATTTATTTTAATAACCTTAATGCTGCTGAAATTTTCAACTCAGAGACTATACATGTAGAAAACCGTAGCCCAGTAATTCAACTTTTTTCTTTATCTCGCCCGGATTACACGCTTAACAAAAAAACGAATACAATTCTCTTAAAATCGCGCTTGGAACTCGTTAATTATTTGAGCCAAACAAAAAAAAATAACGAATTTTTTTTTGTTGATGGTGAAACATTGATTGCGACGAATACTTTTCAACATCAAATTTCAAATAATTTTATTATTCATTTAAATATACCCTGGCTTCAACATAGTGAAGGTATTGCAGACAAATTTATATATGAATTTCATGAGCTATTCAAACTTCCTCAAAATGGACGCACTAGCGAAAGCAATGATGATTTATTGTGGTTACTAAGTAAGGATGATAATCATGCGATATCAGTCAACGATAATCAATCGGGCCTAGGGGATATCCAAGTAAGACTCTCATGGACACCTAGCGCATCTCAAAACACTCAAATAACAAGCCAACTCAAACTTCCTACAGGCAGATTCGAAGATCACACAGGCAGTGAAAAAATAGACTTTGGTATAAGTATGCTGCAAAAAAATCCAGACTGGCTAAATAACCGTCATTGGTTAAGTGATTTTCCCTTATCTGTTTGGTATGGTGCAGGTATTAATTACGTAAGCGCCATTTCCGAGCTTAAAGATTTTGATCCCTACCCAGTGGTAGCCACTTTACGAACAGGTATTGCTTGGTCAATTTTTTCAAACTGGCGCATTAAAGCCCAACTTGATAGCAACACCCCAGTATTTGATTCAAATATTAGGGAGCTTGGCTGGATGCCTGTTCAATTAAGTGTGGCGACAGAGCACAGTTTGTCAAAAACTGTGACTTTAGACTTCGTTTTGATAGAAGACCTGAGACCACGAGTCTCACCAGATATTGTGTTTAGTTCCGCACTAAGCATTCAGTTTTAACTTACATTTATAAATAGGAATAAATTTTAAGATGATAATGAAATGCCTCCAAAATCTTTGCCGCAGTTCGCTAGTTTTTTTTATAATTTGTAGCGCTCAGCTAACGGCTAATGAATTAGATCTTCGCATAAACGATAACTCCGTTCATGTTAACTATGCCGCAGCCAACGACAGTACCATGTTTGGTTTGGGTTATTTTTATAAAGATTCTAGTGCATCAACGAACATTATTAATACTGATTTACATGCAAAAGGGCAAACGGCTATTGGAAATTTGCCTATGACCATTGGAATTGGCTTTCAGGGTAATTTTTTTAAAAAAAATGATTTCAAAGGTTCCGCTGTCGGGCTTGGCGGCTCATTACGCATCAACATTCCTGAGGTTGTTGGCTTATCAGTCGAAACAGCACTCCACTATGCGCCAGAAGTACTATCATTTGGCGATGCGGATGAATTTAGACGTTTTAGCCTTCAGACTAACTACCATATTATTCAAAATGCAGATATTTCAGCAGGCTATCAGTACTTAAATGCCGGCCATGAAGATACAAACTCAAATCACACGATTGAAAGTGGTCTCTTTATTGGAATGAAACTTAAATTCTGAGTTTACACTGAAGCAAGGGGTTATTTCCCTTGCTTCATCCATCATTCTAAGGCAGTAAATAAGAAACTAACCTAAAACAGCAAAAGCAGATACTAATCCTGCCTCGTCAGACAAACTTATATACACACCTTCAGCACCAAACTCTTCCATTTTCGCCTTGGCTTTACCATGAAGAACTGCATAAGGTTGACCACTTTCAAGGTGTTCCAGTTCAATATCTTTCAATGTAATTCCTGCTGAAAAGCCAGTACCTAATGCTTTAGACACCGCTTCTTTGACAGCAAATCGCTTAGCGACATAATCAGCTGGCTTCTTACTTTCTTTATAACCAGAATATTCTTTAGCCGACAATATCCTTTCGGCAAAACGGCCCCCATGCTTAGCCAGTGACCGCTCTATTCTAGCCACTTCAACCAAATCAGTACCAACGCCCTTGACCATCATAACTGTTTACTCTTTCTTGAATTTAAGGCGGCCTGTTCCAAGATTAAACGCATCTCCTTAACGGCTTCTTTCAAACCTATAAATACAGAGCGAGCAATAATACTATGACCAATATTAAGTTCATTAATGCCTTCAATCGCAGCAATTGCATAAGTATTATGATAATTAAGCCCATGACCGGCATTAACAATTAAATCACGTGCTAAACCATGATTCACCGCTAATCGAACCCGTTCAAACTCTTGCTTAAGTAAAGCTTTATCCTGCATTTCAGCATATTGGCCGGTATGTATTTCAATCGCCTGTGCGCCACAACGGTGTGCAGCATCAATTTGTTTTTGGTCGGGGTCAATAAAAAGTGAAACTTCAATGCCCGCATCTATGAGTTGACCACATGTATCTTTAATTCGTGCTTCCTGCGCCAAAACATCTAAGCCACCTTCCGTTGTAAGTTCTTCTCTTTTTTCAGGAACCAAACAGCAATGTTCTGGAACAACCTCAAGAGCGAAAGCAAGCATTTCTGGTGTCACTGCCATCTCAAGGTTCATTCGTGTTTGGAGGGTCTCTTTAAGCATCCATACATCTCGCTCCTGAATATGCCGACGGTCCTCACGAGGGTGAATAGTAATACCATTAGCACCCGCCTCTTCAGCCAATAAAGCCGCTTGAACAGGGTCAGGATATCGCGTACCACGAGCTTCACGCAAGGTCGCAATATGGTCAACATTTACACCTAACAACACTCTATTTATCACATTCAGCTCCTTTTATTAACTGTTTGAATAACGCTCTACTTTTTAGTTCCTGTCCTTGAAGAGCAAAAGAAATCAGTAGTCTCATAATAATTTTTGCCTCTTTAAGTATTAATTTTTGATTAATATCACCATCTATCGACTCGGCAGTTCCAACTAAACTATTGTTACCAATTCTCAGCAAGGTCACACCTTCAAAAATAGGGTTATGACTTTTTAAACTGTTCCATTTTTCTCGCTGAATTGAGCCATTTTTGATTAAAGAAAACCCCCCACTAGGGTCTAAACTATACAAAAGATTTGGTTGTATATCATTTGAAGAGGAATCGATTAAGAAGTCAGGTGCTAGACCAATCGAAGTTAGAAGCGAAAACTCAAACACTCTTAAGACTGATTCTGTATGATGTTTATCTTTTAAACCTTGCAAGGCACTGGCATAAGCCGAAAATAGTAAAGGGTTGGGGTCTGCTTCCGGGGCTAACTTAAGAAGTAATTCATTTAAATAAAAAGCACAGTAAAGACGTTCAGATACAAATGTAAAAGCCGCTGAGGGGGTATCTACACTCACTAAATACTTTAAATTAGATCGACCACTCCAGCTTAGCAATAATGGCTGAAACATCTGCAGCAACGCAGAAAAATTATTCTTTCCACGCGTTGCGCCTTTTGCAACAATAGAAATTCGGCCATATTCAAGACTGTAAATATCAAGAATATAGCTAGTTTCTCGATAGGCTCGTCGATGAAGTATGTAGGAAGCCTGTTGCTCTACTGCTTGCACCAAAGCGCTTGACCTCAATCATTGAATGGATAAACAAGAAAGTTAAACCACAACCATCTAAATAGCGTCAATAGAATTAGCGCTAAACTCAATTTCACACATCATCATAACCAAGGCTCTTCAGCGCTCGTTCATCATCAGACCAACCTCGCTTAACTTTTACCCATAGGTTCAACATAATTTTACTATCAAATAACAGTTCCATATCTTTTCGAGCATCACGACCAATAATTTTAATTTGCTCGCCTTTGTCACCAATTACAATTTTTTTCTGGCCATTGCGTTCAACTAAAATTAAAGCACTAATATGAAGAATATGCTTAACTTGCTTAAACTCTTCAATTTCAACCGTAACTGAATAAGGTAACTCTTCCCCTAACTGACGCATTATTTTTTCACGCACAATCTCTGAGGCTAAAAAACGCTGACTTCGATCAGTTATCTGATCTTCAGGAAAATAATGTATATTCTTCGGTAAGAAGCTATCGATCAATTTTTCTAATTCTGGAACGTTATGCCCTTTTTTTGCCGATATAGGGATAATTTCTGTAAACGTATGTTTTTCTGACAATAACTGAATATGTGGAAGCAAGTCATTTTTAGAGGGTGTTTGATCGGTTTTGTTCACTACTAAAATAACCGGTGCTTTTGCAAACTTTACCTTATCCAATACAAATTGATCTTCGTCTGTCCACTTTGTTCGGTCAACAATAAATACAACGACATCTACATGCTTTAAAGAGTCAGATGCAGCCTTATTCATATATCGATTGATAGCCTTATGCTCTTTAAGATGAAGACCTGGCGTATCGACATACACGACCTGAGCATCTCCTTGAGTTTTGATTCCCAAAATTTGATGTCGAGTGGTTTGTGGTTTCTTAGATGTAATACTAATTTTTTGGCCAAGAATACTATTTAGTAACGTAGACTTACCAACATTTGGTCGCCCTACTATCGCAATATAGCCACAACGTGTATTTAGATTTTCTAGGCTAGATAAATCAAACTCTGACATTACTTGACTCCCAATTGCTTTAACGCTTTTTTTGCTGCTCGTTGTTCTGCATGACGTCGACTACTGCCTTCTCCATTGGTGTTCACTGAGAGGGAGTCGATAATACAAATGACTGTAAACATTTGATCATGGGCTTCACCAGTCACTTGCTTCACTTCATATTTAGGTAATTCTTTTTTTACTCCCTGTAAATATTCTTGCAAGCGTGTTTTGGGATCTTTTTCAGTATCGTCTAATGAAAGATTATCCAGTCGTTCTTTATACCATTTTAAAACGACGTCCTTGCAAGTATGATGATCACTATCTAAATAGATTGCTCCAATCAAAGATTCAACCGCATCAGCAATAATAGACTCGCGACGAAACCCACCGCTCTTTAATTCTCCGCCACCCAAATTTAAATAGTCACCTAATTTAAACTCTTTTCCTATTTCAGCCAACGTAACACCCTTTACAAGTAAAGAGCGTAATCGGCTCATTTGGCCTTCTTTAGCATTAGGAAAGCTTACATAAAGATAGTCCGCGATAACTAAACTTAAAATAGCATCACCTAGAAACTCTAAGCGTTCATTATTCGCGCCTCGGTAACTTCGATGCGTTAATGCCATGTCAAATAGCGTAGTATTTTTAAAACTGTAGCCTAACGTTCTTTCGAGAGCGTCCAGGTGATTATTACTCATTCTTAAGATAAATCCTTAGTATTTCGGTGACACAAAAAAATCATTTAAAACGTCTTCTCGAAAGCTTTATTAAAGGTCATAATCGCATCTATATTACGATATATAGGCACTCGGACTTCATAGTCAACTTCTATAATTAGCAATCCATCATCATTCGTCACAAATAACGATTCATTGGATTTAAAGCTGCGTACATTATTGACTGCTAAACGCTTATTAAACCGTTTTTTAATTTCATTCACGCTTATTTCTGTAACGTCGTTATCATCAACAAATGACTCAACAACAGACTCGACTTGCCAGTGTTCAAATATCGGTGGATATAGTTTAAAAGCTAGCGTAAGAATAACGGACAACATTAATAGAAAGACCATTACTATAGGCGCCGAAGCCCCTGTTTGTTTTTTTATTGAATAAAAAGACATGAAACTCCTCATAAAGTTGGTATGTTGAAAAAATAGCTACAATACATAACCTAAGTGTAGGAGGCTTTGTTAATCAATACTACCTACGCGAGAAAAACTTGGTAAAGATGTAAACGATCCCCATTGCATCCAAATAGCAAACGCTTTTCCTACTACAAGATGATCCGGAACAAAGCCCCAAAATCGACTATCATTACTATTATCACGATTATCACCCATCATAAAGTAGCTATTTTCTGGTACCAGCCACTCCCCTTCTGCCGCAACATTTGGTGAACGACGTTTTTCGTATAACTGATGTGTGACGGCACCTAATTTTTCTTCAAATAATTTTAATGTCGGTAACGTTGCGATATGTTGCTCAGGCACCTTAACCCCATTAATAAATAAGGCTTTATCTTTATACTTAATAATATCGCCTGGGGTTCCAATAACACGTTTTATATAATTTGTTTTTCCATCTTTAGGATATTTAAAGACCATTACATCACCGCTTACAGGATCATCAACAGATAATATTTTTGTGCCTAACACGGGGAGACGTAAGCCATAGCTAAACTTATTTACAAGTATAAAATCACCTACCTCAAGCGTTGGGAGCATCGACCCTGATGGAATTTGAAATGGCTCAACTAAAAAAGATCTTAATACTAAGACGATCGCCAATACAGGAAAAAATGAGCGCGAAGTTTCAATAACCCAAGGCTCTTTAACCAACAATTCATCAGTGCTTTCAGGCATAGACGCGTTCGCTGCGTTCCTTTTTGCCTTCCAAAAAATAACATCTAATAAATAAATGAACCCTGTACCAAAAGTTAAAATAACTAACACTAGCGGAAAATCAATATCCATTTTCTCTTCTTCTCTTTCTTCAATTAATAAGGTAATTAGGTGTATAGAATAAGTATCGTTATAATTTAACTGTCAAGTTTCAACACTGCCATGAACGCTTCTTGTGGTATTTCAACACTACCCACTTGCTTCATTCGCTTCTTACCATCTTTCTGCTTCTGTAAGAGTTTCTTTTTACGACTAATATCACCACCATAACACTTAGCTGTGACATTTTTTCTCAATGCTTTCACTGTTTGACGCGCCACTATTTGACCACCAATCGCTGCCTGTATCGCAACATCAAACATCTGCCGAGGTATCAGTTCTTTCATTTTTTCAGTTAATAAGCGGCCTTTATTCTGCGCATTCTCTTTATGAATAATTAAAGCCAATGCATCAACCACTTCACCGTTAATTAACACATCAAGCTTTACAAGTTCAGAGGGTACAAAACGAACAAACTGATAATCTAAAGAGGCAAACCCACGACTCACAGACTTAATTCGATCAAAAAAGTCGAGCACAACTTCATTCATTGGTAAGTCATATTTCAAAGAAACTTGGTTTCCCAGAAACTGCATATCTCTTTGTACACCGCGTTTTTCAACACATAAGCTTATCACATTACCTAAATATTCCTGGGGCACAAGAATATTAGCTTCTACGATTGGCTCACGCATTTCTTCGACGCTGCTGGGATCAGGTAGACGTGATGGATTATCAACCAAAATAGTTTCGCCAGTTTTCATAACTAACTCAAAAATCACAGTGGGCGCTGTGGTCAATAGATCTAGATCATATTCACGCTCAAGCCGCTCTTGAATAATCTCCATGTGGAGCATCCCCAAGAATCCACATCGAAAGCCAAAACCTAAGGCCTCCGAACTTTCCGGCTCAAATAACAAAGAGGCATCATTTAAAGTTAATTTCTGTAATGCCTCTCGAAAGCTTTCAAAATCATCTGAACTAACAGGAAATAAGGCGGCATAAACCTGTGGCTTAACACGCTTAAAACCTGGTAATGAGTCTACTTCGGGTGTTTTAGCGTGTGTGATCGTATCGCCGACAGGTGCACCATGAATATCCTTGATACCAGCGACAACATAGCCCACTTCACCAGCTCTTAAAATACCCGTTTCAAGACGTTTTGGTGTAAAAACACCTATCGAACTAGCCTGCTCCATTTTAGACGTCGATTTCACCATAAGTCGATCGCCTTTTCGAAGCGTTCCTTGTTTCACTCGCACTAGAGAAACTACGCCTAAGTAATTATCAAACCATGAGTCAATAATAAGCGCTTGTAACGGTGCATCAACATCACCCTCCGGTGGTGGAATAACTTTAACAATTTCTTCCAATACATCTTCAACGCCCAAACCAGTTTTGGCACTGCAACGTACAGCACCCACTGCTTCAACACCGATAATATCTTCAATTTCTTGTTCAACACGCTCAGGATCTGCTTGAGGCAAGTCAATTTTATTTAAAATCGGTAGCACTTCAAGCCCCTGCTCTAAAGCAGTATAACAATTGGCAACCGACTGAGCTTCTACGCCCTGCCCGGCATCAACAACCAACAAAGCACCTTCGCAAGCAGAGAGAGATCGAGAAACTTCGTAAGAAAAATCTACATGCCCAGGGGTATCAATAAAATTTAACTGATAAGTTTCACCGTTTTTTGCCTTGTAATCGAGGGTTACACTCTGAGCTTTGATCGTAATACCACGTTCACGCTCAATGTCCATACTATCGAGAACTTGAGCTTCCATTTCACGATCAGCTAAGCCACCACAATGCTGTATGAAACGATCAGCTAAGGTAGATTTACCATGATCAATATGAGCAATAATGGAAAAGTTTCGTATTTTTTGAAGACTACTCACAGATTTATTTACACTCTACTAATAAGGAGATATCGCTAAAGATAAGTATCTTTGAAGTTAATCAGCCTTACAACAGGCCTCTTCAGCACTAAAGTTTGGCATTTTAAAGTATTTAAGCATGCTTTGCGATGTATTTAATTACAAGGTATACAGTGGTAGCTTAAATAGTTATAAAGAAATTTCGTTCATAAATTTTTCAACATACGGTGCCAATATTTCCGAGCCATTAAACTGGCCATCCAGAACAGAAATAAATGTGTATACACCCACAAGCTTTCGATTTAGAAACACAAATTCTTTTGGTGGAATTTTAAAATACCGACTTATCGCTGATACCGCTGCTCGCTTAGCAATACGGGTAGGCAAATCACTAGTACGCCAACAGTACTCTCCAAACTCATTAAATGCGTTTTCACCTGCGTCAGTATTATTTTTAGCAAGCGGCTCCAACACTGCAATACATACTTGGGCAAATTCAATTAATACGGATTCAGGCCAACTGTCGCTCATAAAGCGTAACGCAATGCCACCATCTACCACCCCTTTAACATCTGAAATATATGCAGAAGATATCATTTTACAAATTGGAGTAATAAAACTTTCTGGATACTTTTGTACTGCGCCAAAGTCTAGCAAAACAATTTGATCAGACTGACCACTCTCTCCTATTCTGATTCGGTAATTTCCGAAATTCGGATCGGTTTGTATTTCGTGCCATACAAACAATTCTTGTAAAAACAATCCTAAAGAAGCCTGAGCTAAAGTATTCCGTCTTGCTTGCGACATCCTAGAAACTAATGGGCTAGAAATATTCTCCCCCAATTCGAAACTTGTTGCCAATACCTGATCTGTTGAGAATTCAAAATATACTTTTGGTACTACAAATCGGGCATCCCCTTTTAACAATTCTCTGAAATGCGCGGTTGTTTCTGCCTCTAAATGATAATCAACCTCTCGATGCATCATGGCGCGCACTTCTTCCAACCAGTCATCAAATGCTGGACCAAATGTCACCACGCGCGCAATTTTCAATAACTGAGCTACGGCATCCAAGTCTGTATCTACCGCTTGAGCAACCCCTGGATATTGAACTTTTAAACAGATAATTTCATTCGTTTCAATAATACGAGCACAATGCACTTGCCCTAATGAGGCCGTGCCAATTGGAACCTGTTCAACCTCCAATTGAGCCATTCTTTCTTTACCCAACTGATGAAACAAAACCTCGCGTATTACGGACCAATCTAAAGCCACCGTATTTTCTTCAAGTGTATGCAATGCCTCCGTTACTTCTGGAGGTAAAAAATGTTCACCATATAAAGCCATTACCTGACCAATTTTAACCACACTCCCTTTCAACCGCCCTAGATCTTCAACCAGGTATTGCGCCTGCCGTGATAAGGCTTGTTTACGTTTTTCTTCTCTTTTATTTTTTGGCGTAAAAAAACTAGCGGCTAAATGCCCTGTCATTCTGGTGCCCACCATCAAACCGGTGCGAGTCAAACTCAACTTTCGCTCAAAACTTCCCGTTTTGATGCGGGAAACGCCAGTAGATTTTTTTTTACGGGAATTTGATGACTTAAACATAACTTAGAATTGTAAAACCCATTAATGAATATGTATTACATTATGAAATAACTGACATAGAAAATCTAATTCGAAAAACCATTTATATTATAAGTGCACTTAAATACTTTCAGCATATTCCATAATAATTTCATTATAGCCAAATGCATTCTGAATTTCATTTACCAATCGTCCTGCGACCTGTTCAACCGTTTCAGCATGACTAAAATCGGTCAGTTGTATCATTTCCAAATTTTTATACCCACAAGGGTTAATACGCTTAAAAGGTTCTAAATCCATATCTACATTAAGACTTAAACCATGAAAAGACTTACCTTTTCGAATACGTAAACCAAGCGAAGCTATTTTTGCATCATCAACATACACACCGGGTGCATCCTGCTTAGCGACTGCCGTTAAACCGTATAAACCTAAAGTACGTACAATTGCATATTCAATGGTAGAAACAAGCTCCCTTGGGCCAATCCCCAAACGAGTAATATCTATCATTAAATAGATCACTAATTGGCCGGGCCCATGGTAGGTTACTTGTCCGCCACGATCGACCTTAACAACAGGAATATCACCTGGCGCAATTAAATGTTCAGATTTACCGGCCTGGCCTTGAGTAAACACTGGTGCATGCTGCAACACCCACAATACATCATCGGTTAAATCTACTCTGTCTTCTGTAAAAGACTGCATCGCATGCCATACAGGTTCATATGACTGAAGGCCATGCAACATCTTGACATTCAAATACCGTCCTTTTGCACAAGACGACGGTGTGTATACTGTCATAACATCCTCTTATCGAACCTTTTAGCTCGTTACATCACCATTTTCACACGCCCAGTAGCTAACAAGGCTTTATGTATCAACTCCAGCTGCTCCTTACCAGTGGCCTGTATAAAGAACCGAACAGAAACAAAATTCCCTTTAGCACTAGGATTTAAAGTCACCCGTTTTACATCAATATCAGGGGCATAAGCTTTAACCGTATCAATCACGAGATCTTTAAAGTCTATTCCGCTATCACCAATCGCTTTAATCGGATAATCGCAAGGAAACTCAATTTTAGGAGCCTCAGCTGAAGTCATGTTAAATCCTCATTTTTAAGCAAATAAACCGATAAAGAAAAGCTTTATCATATCCCAAATTCTTTTAAAGATTCCACCCTCCGGAACAGGTTCCAATGCGACCAAAGGCTCGTCAACAATTACTTCACCATCTAGTTTAACAATTAACCGTCCGAATTCTTCTCCCACATTTACAGGCGCATGAATAACGTCATTGACCAATATTTCTGCCTCAAGTTCACTTTTATGGCCTCGAGGTATTGTCACAATAACTTCTTTACTCAAACCAAGCTGAACCAAATCTAAAGAGCCACCCCAAACTTGATTTTCACTTAAAGATTGCCCAGCAGTATAAAGCGTATGAGTCTGATAATAGCGGAAGCCATAATTCAATAATTTCTGAGTTTCTTTTGCTCGGGCATTTTCACTATTTGTACCCATCACAACGCTAATCAAACGCATATCATTTCGCTTTGCTGATGCAACTAAGCAAAATCCAGCTTCTTCAGTGTGACCTGTTTTTAAACCATCAACAGACTTATCACGCCATAAGAGTCGGTTTCGGTTAGGCTGCCTAATATTATTATAGGTGAAGTATTTTTCTGCATATAAAGGGTATTGCTCTGGAAAATCAGAAATAATTGCTAACGCTAAAGTTGCTAGGTCTGAAGCAGTTGAATGATGTCCCTCTGAAGGTAAGCCAGTCGCATTCTTAAAACTTGAGTCAGTCATACCTAATAAGACAGCCTGCTGATTCATTACATCTGCAAACGCATCTTCACTTCCTGCAACGTATTCCGCTAAAGCGATACTTGCATCATTTCCAGACTGGATAATGACACCTTTTAATAGATCCTCTAAAACGACCTTCGTCCCTTCTTTAACAAACATTTTTGAGCCGCCAGTCCTCCAAGCTTTAACACTAATAGGTACCTCATCATAGAAGTGAATATTTCCCTGAGAAACTTCATTCTCAACGATATAGGCTGTCATCATTTTAGTTAAACTAGCTGGAGGAAGTTGAACATGGCTATTATGTTCGATAATAACTTCACCACTCGTGGCATCTAATAATATATAAGAACTAGCAGAAACCTGTGGAGGGGCAGGAATTAATGCAGGTTTTGCATAAGCGGTATTAAGTAATATCGCGTTAATGAACAATACTGCCATCATTAATAGAAAGGTATAAATAGATACAACCTTGCTAAGAATTTTTATAATCATTCGAAGACCTAATATTTGAGAAGAAATCGATACTCTAGTTGCCTTACATCGTTTGTGCTCAAACAATTGCATCAAGAGCGATAAAACTAAGCTTGCGAGTTTAACTGATTTAAGGGACTGATTCACCACGAAAAGAAGAAGAGTTGGATTCTTAAAGTTTAATTAATACCAAAGAGTTACAACAAATAAAGTACTAAAGGTCCTTAGCACTCAATGCTCGCGTAATAATAACGGCACCATCAACCCCTTTTTTTTCAAGATTTTCAACTATTAGCTTGGCGCTTTCGTGATCAAGAACAGGCCCAATTCTAACTCGATATAGCAATTTATTTCGATTCAGGACCTTTGTTACAAACGCCTCATAATTCACTGAAAGTTTGGCTGCTTTTACTTTTAAGTCTTGCGCTGCTTTCTCATTACTAAACGCACCGACTTGCACAAATACAGCCAAACGATCGAGTTCAAAATTCGTATCATTAGATGCAGGACGAGTCGGAGAAATGACATCTAACTTAACGTTTGCTGTCCCTTTTTTTTCATAACCTAACTTTTTTGCAGCGGCATAAGAAAGGTCTATATTACGACCTGAATGAAACGGCCCACGGTCATTTACTCGCACAATTACGCTGAGATTATTGTCTAAATTAGTCACTCGTACAAATGAAGGTAAAGGCAAGCTTTTATGCGCAGCTGACATTTCGTACATATTGTACACTTCGCCATTAGATGTTAATTCACCATGAAATTTAAGACCATACCAAGACGCAATACCCTCTTCAGAATACCCTTGAGTACGATCCATTACTTGATACTTTTTACCACGAACAATATAAGGCGTTTTATTACCACGCTGACTGAGTGGTTCCCAAACAGGTTTAGCTTCAGGTACGCGACTTGCGTCAAACTCACCCGAAGGGCCAACATCATGCTCCATACTATATCGAGAAGTTGTACACCCAGTTAATGCAAGCAACACTAAGAACCCGATACAAAAACAAAATCGTACAAATATCCTCGTGAAGTCGATGATCACTTCTCAAGTATCTCATTTGCTAATTGAAAAACAGCCATCGCATACAAATGGCTATGGTTATAGCGTGTTATCACATAAAAATTATTCAGTGTCACCCAGTACTCAGGTCCATTTTCTCCCTGAAGCTCTTGTAACTTAGCTGCCTGTGAAAGTTCATATTGCACAGGAATTTCAACACCAGCGGCCTTTATTTCTGCCAACGTATTCTTAGGCTTTAGCTTCTTATTTAACAATGCCTTATATTCACTACCACTCACCGTCACCTGAAATGTAATCGGCTCACTAGCGTGCCATTTATGCATTTTAAAATAATTCGCAACACTTCCGATTGCATCAACAGGATTATTTAAGATATCAACAACATTATCGCCATCAAAATCTACTGCATAATGCCGGTAACTGCTTGGAATAAACTGCCCATATCCCATCGCACCCGCATACGACCCTTTTAACTCTAAAGGCTTAAAATTTTGTTCTTTTGCTAATAATAATACTTGTTCTAATTCCGACTTAAAAAATTTACTCCGAGGAGGGTAATCAAATGCTAATGTAGACAACGCATCAATCACACGATAGCTTCCCTTATGCTTCCCATACCTTGTCTCTACGCCAATAATGGCTGAGATAATATGAGCAGGCACCCCATATTTTTTTTCTGCCCGTTCAAAAATATCGTGATATTTATTTATAAAGGCCTTCCCTTTTACTGCACGATCCCCGGATAGAAATATTTTTCGGTAACCACTCCACTCCAAGCGTTTTTCAGCAGGCCTAGATATTGCCTTGAGAATACTATCCTTTTTTTCTGCTTGCTTAAAAATAGCTTGAAGCTGACCTTTCTCAAATTGATGTTTCTTAACCATATCATCAATAAAAATTTGAGCATCTTGATTACCTAAGTAATCCGCGTAAGTATAAATAGGTAAACAAAAAACCAAAGCAACTATTAGGCGAACGGTGAAACTCATATACTTATTCCTTTCCTTTTGATTATTTTTACAAGTATTTAAATTAATTACACAACAAAACAATCTAGCTTACCTAGAAAGCATTTTTCGATGAGTATGAATAGACATTAGCACACCGAATGCTGCCATCAGTGTAACCACTGAAGTCCCCCCATAACTTACCAGAGGCAATGGCACACCAACAACAGGTAATATGCCACTTACCATACCTATATTAACAAAAACATACACAAAGAAAGTTAATACAAGGCTACCAGCAAGAATACGCCCATATGAATCCTGTGCTTTAACAGCAATAAATAAACCACGCAACACAATCAACAAATACAAAAACAATAAACCCACAACACCTACAAACCCAAACTCTTCTGCACACACAGCAATGATAAAATCAGTATGACTTTCAGGTAAAAAATCTAATTGGGATTGAGTACCTTCCAGCCAACCTTTCCCCCACAGACCACCAGAGCCTATTGCTGTCTTAGATTGAATAATATTCCACCCAGTCCCCAAAGGATCACTTTCGGGATCAATAAATGTCAGCACCCTTTGCTTTTGGTACTCTCTCATCACAAACATCCACATAACCGGTGCAAATGATGCGACTAAAACACCAAATCCTGCGACTAAACGCCAGCTAATACCTGCAAACATTAATACGAAAATACCTGCTGCTGCAATTAAAATAGATGTTCCCAAGTCTGGTTGTTTGGCAATCAATAAAACAGGTACGAATATCAAGAACAAAGCACCTAAAATTGCCTTTAAGCTTGGCGGTAAATAACGACTAGATAAAAACCAAGCCACCATCATAGGCACCACTAACTTCATAAATTCAGAAGGCTGGACACGAGGCAAACCCCAAGGTAATTGAAGCCATCGCTGAGCACCTTTCGCTCCCGTACCAAACAATAACACGCCGACCAGCGCCAAAACCCCAATACCAAAGAGCCATGGAGACCAGCGTTTATAAACAATAGGGTCAAGTTGAGCAAACACAAACATAACAAAAAAAGCCAAAGCAAAACGAACCAATTGTCTTTCAACATGAACGATACTTTGGCCACTTGCACTATAGAGTATCGTCAAACCGACAGCACAAAGTATCAGCAGTAAGCTCAGTAAAATAGGATCTAAGTGAAGCCTATAAGCTAAACCTTGATTTGTCTTAAGATGACTTTCAGCACCTGGCATTTGACGAAGAAAATCTTGGTTCATATTTCTTTTCCATCGTCGTCGTTCACAACATTCAATTTCAACACCCATTCATCGAACATCGCCCTTCCAATAGGTGCTGCAGAAGTACTCCCACCTCCACCATTTTCAACAATGACAGCTACCGCAATCTGTGGGTTATTGACCGGCGCAAAACCTACAAACAAGGCATGATCTCGGTTTCGCTCACTGAGAGCTTCAGCATCGTACTCTTCTCCCTGTTTAATCCCAACAACTTGCGCAGTACCTGTTTTACCCGCCATGCGGTATTCAGCTCGACGTCCGCTCGCTCTAGCGGTGCCTCGCTTACCATGCATCACCTCTTCCATCGACCCAATAATAAAATCCCAATCATCAGGATTATTTAGCTCAACATCCTTCATGGAAATACTCCGTTGACGCACGGGTTTATTCCCCCCCGTGATTGACTTCAATAATGCGGGCTGTACCCATCGTCCACGATTGGCCAAAAGTGCTGTTGCTTCAGCTAACTGTAACGGTGTCGTTAACATAAAGCCTTGGCCAATCCCCATATTTAAAGAGTCTCCAGGATACCAAGCTCTGCCTTTTAAGGCTCGCTTCCATTCTCTTGTTGGCAGCAGACCATCTCTAGCCTCTGAAATATCTAAAGCAGTATTTTGCCCAAAACCAAAATAACCAAGATACTTCGACATCCCGTCGACCCCCATTTTGAAGGCAAGGTCATAAAAATATACATCGCAGGATTGTGCAATTGCAGAAAATAAATCCATACGACCATGCCCTTGGCGCTTCCAGTCACGATAAATTCGATCATCATTTTTTAACTGATACCTTCCATTATCCCAAATAGTAAAAGTCCTATTTGTGACAGCACTATCAAGACCGCCCAAACCGACAAACGGTTTTATGGTTGAGCCAGGCGGATACTGGCCTTTTAAAGCACGATTAAATAAAGGTAAATCAAGTGAATCTCTTAAATCCGCATAACTTTTATAATCAATTCCTGTCACAAATAAGTTTGGGTCAAAACTTGGCGTGCTCACTAAGGCAAGTATGCCACCCGTTTTTGGTTCAATCGCTACCACAGCACCCCTTCTTTTCCCTAATAATTCAACCGCTTTATTTTGTAATTGAGTATCAAGGTATAACGTTAGATCTCTACCGGGAGTTGGCGCTATACGATCAAGCACTCTTAAAACACGATTACTCGCATTTGTTTCTACCCGTTGATAACCGACTTGGCCATGCAATTCATTTTCATAAAATTGCTCAATACCTAGCTTACCAATGTAGTTAGTCGCTGAATAATTCTGGTCATCTAGTTTTTCCAACTCTTTTACATTAATCCTTCCAACATAGCCGATAGAGTGAGCAGTTGCTTCCGCCATTGGGTAATATCGAGCAAGCTCTGCCTGAATATCAATACCTTTCAGTTCATGCCTGCGAACCTCAATACGCGCGATCTCTTTCTCATCCAGCTTACTTTTTAAAATAACTGGTTGATAAGGCCTACGAGATCTAAGTATTCGCTTTTTGAAGCGTTTAATATGCTCAGGTGTAATATTAATAATCCCCTGAATACTCGCAATCGACTCATCAATATTTTTGCTGTACTCAGGAATGATGACGACACTAAAAATAGGTTTATTATCAGCTAAGAGCGCACCATTACGGTCGTAAATTAGTCCCCTATTTGGAGCAATTGGCTGAAGCTGCATTCGATTTTTGTCAGACAAAGTCTTAAAATGCTCATGATTTACGAGCTGTAAGTGATGCAAGCGAATAATTAAAGCAGCAGTCAAACCTAATACAAAAAATACCGCTAACACACTTCTAAAGGCATAAATTTGTTTTTCACGGTTAGCGTCTTTTAATCGTCTATCAGACCTCAATGATCACCGCCTATAGATTGAGACCAAAGCTCAAACTTTGCAGAGCACTTATGTCGGGAAGGTTTAGGTAATTGCATCATGAATATTATTTTCATGATCTATGATAAGGGTGGTTCTGAGTAACCGTCCACGCACGATAAATTTGCTCAGACAATAATATTCGAACAATAGGGTGTGGTAAAGTCAACGCCGACAGTGACCATTGCTGATTTGCCCGAGACCGGCAAGCATCACTCAAACCATCTGGACCTCCGACAAGCAGCACAACAGTTAAGCCATCCATTTGCCAACGTTCCATATTTTGAGCTAACTTTTCAGTCGCCCAATTATGCCCGTTAACCTCTAACGCAATTACATGATCCGCCTTATCTATGTGAGATAAAAGCGCGTCACTTTCTTTTTGAATAGCGCGATGAACATCCGCATTCTTACCTCTAACACCAAGAGGCAGTTCCACCAACTCCAAAGTCATCTCTCTTGGTAATCGCTTGGCGTACTCATTATAACCCTGGGTCACCCAAGACGGCATTTTCGTGCCAACAGCCAATAATTTTATTTTCATTACGACCTATTTAGTATCAGGGACTATTTATTTTTTATAATAATCTGGGTATAAGCACAGCCAAGAAGGTCATTTACAACAACCTTCATAAAAAATTAATGGCCATTTTAGTGCAAATACTAGCTTTCTACAGCAGAAGACTCGTCCGGCCCATCGCGCCAAAAAGTTTCAAGATCATAAAAAGTACGAGCGGCAGGTAGCATCACATGCACAACAACTTCACCTAAATCTACCAATACCCAATCACTGGGATCTCCACCTTCAACGCCTAAAGGCTTTCCACCACGTTTTTTAATATCTATCACAAGGTTTTCAGCTATTGATCGAACATGTCGATTAGAGGTTCCTGACGCAACAACCATAAAGTCAGTCACACTCGTTTTATCTTTAACATCTAACACACAAATATCATCAGCTTTTAAATCTTCCAGTGCGCCGATAACAGCATTTTTCAACTCTTCAGTTTGCATACTTTTCTTTCTTCCTAGTTTTGGTAGAGAGCATTATCACAAATATAAGCGCTCACTGCATCTGTTTCCAGATAACGAATACTTAAACCCTGTTTAATTCTATTACGAATATAGGTACTTGATATATCTAATAGCGGTAAATCTATAAAAAAA
>JBLHVH010000022.1:0-25439 GCA_047628385.1 Oleiphilaceae bacterium | reverse complement strand
GGTCGCATAGGCGAGCCCAAAAGATATGCTGACGGCCATGGGAATCAAGAATTGAGCTTGAAGCGATGTTTCAAATAATAAAGGAAGCAATCCGGCGATTGTAGTAAGAGACGTTAAAAGCACGGCGCGTAATCGTTGGCAAGAAGCCTCTATAATCGCTTGTTTAATGGGCATGCCTTGCTCACGTAATTCTCTATAAAATGTGACCAAAATAATGGCATCATTAATCACGATCCCTGATAAGCCAAAAAACCCAAACCAAGATAGCATGGTTAAATTCAAGCCAAGTACCCAATGCCCTAGTATCGCGCCAGATACACCCAGCGGTATTGTCAACAGCACCGCAAACGGCCACGAATAAGAGCCAAAAACCCATGCTAGTATGATATAGATTAACGTAAAGCCAATACTGGCTCCAAGCATCATATCTTTGCCTGTTTGTGCTTGCTCTTCTGCACGGCCTTTTAAATCAATTTTTAAACCAAACTCTGTACTGAGCTCAGGAAGAAAGGTTTCGCTGAGTTCTGCCACAATAACATTGGCATTATTTTCTCCAGGGTTTACGCTCGCCGTCACATGTAAGCCTAATGTGCCCTCAGTATGTCGCACTAAATCAAGGCCTTTACGATCCGTTAGTTTGACCGCATTACTCAGTTGTACCATCGCGCCGGTAGCCGTAATGATAGGGAAGTTATCCAGCGTTCGTGCATAGTTACGTTCTTCGTCAGGTAATAGAATACGTACTTCAATTTCTTCATTTTCATCATAAAAAACTTGAAGAAGTTGGCCGTCAAAAGCGGCTCGAAGTTGGGTGCCTACATCTGAAACGGTTAAACCTAATGATTCGCCCAAAGGCGTGAGAGAGTATAAAAATTGATTTTTACCAAAAGGTAAGTCGTCTTGAATGTCTCGTACACCAACATACGATTTCAGTTTGGTTGCGACAACTTCTCCTGCAGCTTTTAATACATCAGGCGATTGCCCCGTCAGAAAAATATCAATATCTTTTCCAGGTGGGCCGCCTCTGGGGCTGGATATACTGAATTGCTCGATACCATCAGGTTTAATGATTTCGTCTTTCCATGCTGCAATAAATTCAGGATTACGAATCTCTCGTGCATCAGGGGTTAATAATTCAACATGTACGGATGCATATTGTTCCCCACTAGACAAATTTTGCCCACCGTCAAAGCTAGCCTGATTAATTCTTAATACGCTATGAACGATCAAACTAGAGTCTTCGTCAATGCGGCCTGATTCAGTGAACTTTTTATCCGCTCTATGTAGTGCCTTTTCCATTTGAAGGGCAAACTGTCTGACTTGTTCAGGGGGGGTGCCTGATGCAAACTTCACATTACCTAAAATAATATGGCTTTCGGGTTGAGGGAAAAAGTCTGATTGAATGCGGCCAGCGCTAATTAGCGTGATACTGATGGCGAGAATGGCTAAGGAAAGGACCAGTATCACGCCACGACTTTCAATCGATTTCTCTGCTAAAGGGCGGAAAATATTATCTCGAAAGTGGTTAAAGCCTTTGTCTAACTTATCGCGATAAGAGCCTTCTTTAGTTGCTTTAAATGATTTTCGAAATGAGTGATTTAGGTGACCAGGTAAGATAAAAAAGCACTCAATGACTGATGCAATAATCACACAGATAATCACTAAGGGTATATCAAATAAAATATTACCAATAATGCCGCTAATCATCATTAAAGGTAAAAATGCAGAGATAGTAGTGAGTGAGGATGATAGAACGGGTACAAACATGCGTCTGGCACCGCCTTCAGCTGCCCTAAGAGGGTCTTCACCATTATTGTAATGTGTTAGTGCGTCTTCACCGACGACAATAGCATCATCGACAATAATTCCTAGTGCCATAATAAGCGCAAACATACTGACCATATTGATACTACCGCCTAATAGATAAAGTACGGCAAGGGTACCCATAAATGAGACGGGAATTCCGATGGCGACCCAAAATGCAACGCGACCATTGAGGAAAATAAAGAGAATGCTAACAACCAGAATTAAACCACCTAAGCCATTTTTGATGAGTAGATTAATACGATCTTCAATCAGTACGTAGGCTTCATTATAGGCATCGACCTGTACACTGGGAGGTAATAGTGGTTGGGTTTCTTTTAGCCAGGTATTCAACGTTTTGGCCGCTTTTAACGTATCTGAAGACTGGGTACGTAATACCCGTAGTAAAACGGCAGGTTTATCTTGGTAGAATACTTCTACTTGGCTAGATTTATTTCGTTTCTCTACGTGTGCAATATCGTCAAGTCGCAGGCGTGTGCCAGTTTGAGTGGTTAAAATGGCAAGCTCTTTGAAGCCTTCTTCACTGCGTCGTTGTTCTGTGCTTCTTAATTCTTTGGCAACTTCATTTTTTCCGCTGGTACCTGCTGGAATATCCTGACTAGCGTTTCGTATATATTGGCCTATTTGCGGTAAAGATAAGTTCAGATTATTAATCTGTTCGACATTTACTTGAATAGCAATTTCTTGCTCTGGTAGACCAATAAAGCTAACTTTCGACACGCCTCGGTCAAGTAACTCTCGCTCAAATTGATAAGCCAGAGGGCGCAGTTCATCAAGGCTGGCTGTCGACGACAAAATTAATGTGGCGACATCTTCATTTAATGAAACTTTTGATATTTCGGGAGTTTCTGAATCAGAAGGAAGGTTGCGTACTAAATCGACAAATTCTTTAACTTGATCTAAAGCCAAGCCCATGTCGGTGCCTTCATCGTATTCTAATACGATCACGCCCATGCCTCGATAAGAGGTGGACGTCATTTCTTTTACATAATCAAGGTTTCGTAGTTCTTGTTCTAAGGGTGTAATAATTGACTTTGCCACATCTTCGGCTGTTGCGCCGGGCCATGCCACCCGAGCCGTAATAAAGTCAGGTTCAAAATTGGGTAAAAACTGAGTATTCAATTTGATTAAAGAGATAGCGCCAGCTAACAGCATGATGAGCATTAATAGATTGGCGGCGACTTTATGTTGTGCGAAACGGCCTAAAATATCTTGTTTATGATCAGAAGAGACCGAATCATGTTTTGGGCGTTGCATATTATAGCTCCCGCTCAATCACTTTAAGACCAGAAATAGCCGTGGGTAGTTGTGTTGTCGTAATCATGTCACCGTCTTTTAGTGCGTTACTTTGAATGATGACTCTATCTTGGCCGCCGGTACTGGATAGTTGTTTACCTAAAATGGTGACATTAATCGATTGTAAACGCCCGTCTTCAATGCGGTAAATTCGATCTGAACCATAAATTGCTGATAGAGGAAGTGTCGCGACATTTTGGAGTGGTGGTAAAGTTACTTGTACTTTTAAAGTACTGTTTAAAATAAGTGTTGATGATAACGTTTCAGTTGTTTGCATCACAGAGGGTTTGAGTTCAGTAGGTATTAAGGGCGTAAACAAGGCATCAATCCCGCCCGTACTTTGATTCGCTTGGCCTGATAAACGTTTGAGCTCTAACTGGTTTGTGATGCCGTAACTTTCAGCACTTGCTTGAATAAGATCCCCTTGAGCCAGAGATGCTTTTACTAATGCTACATAACGATTAGGTAATTGTGCGCGCACTTCTATATTTTTTCGATCATAAAGGCTAACGAGTGTTTGTCCAAGTTGAACACGCTCACCTGGTGCAACATTAACCGCCGTAATAACACCGTCGAAAGGGGCGATAATTAGTGTTCGTTCAACATCAATTTTAGCATCACTTAATAATGTTTGTGCCCGGTTTAGCCCTGCTGTTAATTGGTTTGAGCGGCTTGGGTGATCGGCAATATTTAATTTTCTAGCATTGAGCGATAATGATTTCTGTGCACGCAATGTTTCTGCTGAATCGACTCGCTCTTGAGACCCTAGCTTGGATTTCTGAAGTTTTAGTTGCCGCTTTACACCTTGCGTTGCAATATCGAGAAGTTTCTGTTCTTCTACTAATGAGCTTTTGTCACTATTATATCGATTATTTTCAGCAATAATTTGAGCGCTTAGCTCATCTACATCTGCCTGACGTTGTGCGACGTATAATTTAATTTCACGTGCATCTAAAGTGATGAGTACTTGTCCTTGAGAAACAATTTGGCCATCTCGTACCGGTACACTTAATACATCTGAATTAATCGCGGCACTTAACTTTGAGTCAAAAGGTGATTCAACATGGCCGAGTAGCGCAATGTTTGGACTGACGGATCTGAATTTAAGGGGCTCCGAAGAGACCAGCCATGATTTTTCCGTTGTTTCTTTTTTAGGCGGCTGTGGTTTAGTTGCGACCAGCGCCGTGATGATTAATACCGCGATTATTAAAATTAGGACCGGTAGCAGCCATTTGTGTTTTTGGTTGAGCGTTTTAAAGTTACTTGTCATCATTATGTCTGCTTTATTTAGGCTTATGAAGGTGATGGTACTTAGTTGTTTTGGTCAATTTGCTCAAATTAGTCGTAAAGCCCGTTATAGGGGGGATTGAAAATCACCCCAAAGCCATTGCAAAATACTTAAGCAGGCAATGGGCGCTGTTTCGGTTCGCATTACACGTGGCCCGAAGGTGCTTGGAATGAAAGTTGCCTCGGTGGCCAGTTTTATTTCAGCCTCACTCAATCCACCCTCAGGGCCAATTAGTAAATTAACATGGCTTGGCGTTGTTTGAATTGCACCTAAGTTTTGCGTATCTCGGTGGTGTAATACTAATGACAAACCCTGTGCTTTATTTTGTTGTACCCATTCGTTTACAGATAAAATTGGGTGTATTTTCGGTACACAGGCGCGTCCACATTGTTCGGCAGCACTAATAGCAACTTGCTGCCAATGCTTTATACGCTTCTCAGCTCGATCAGCGTTCAGTTTTAATTCGCATCGCTCACTCGTAAGTGGGGTGATCTCATTAATACCGAGTTCGGTACTTTTTTGAATCACGTAGTCCATACGGTCACCGCGAGACATAACCTGGCCCAAGTGCGTATGTAGCGTTGATTCGCTTAAGGCTTTTTCTGCTTGGCTTGTTTTGATGACAACTGATTTTTTATTCGTTTGTATAATCGTTGCAGGGTAAAACTCCCCTGAGCCATTAAACAAACGGAGTGATTCACCTTCTTTCATTCGCAGCACTTTAACGATGTGCTGCGCTTCTTGTTCATGAAGTGTGAGTTCAGTATTTTCTGAAAGACGTGCTTCAGTATAAATTTTTGGAATGCGCATTAAACCACTACGAAGTAATATTTTGAGGCTCATTATGAATAAAGCAGGCGAGGGCGTCTATCATCAAGTGTGAAAATATTGTGTAAAGTATGTTCTATATCCACAACAATCATATTTATGTCGTGCTTGTCTCTGCTCAATACGGCTCGAGGCTTTTTACCTTTAGTTGACTAAAAGTTTACATCAAGTGTTTTTAGGGGCATTTCTAAGCTAGGTACCGCTGTGAAAATTTGTTTGAGCCAAGTAAATAGTGCTTCAAGTTCAGGTTTTGTTTTTTCTGTTTTTGGATAAACAAGCCAGTAACCTTTTTTGATATCGACTTGTATCGGGTAAGGTAATATTAAACGACCATCATTTATCCAACCATTTGCACTAGGCAGTATGGCTAAAGTAACACCAAGACCGTCGGAAGCGGCTTTAAGGGCTGCTAAGTAAGAGTCACACATAATGGTGTCTTTTGGGTGTGTGATACCTTTCTTCCAAAAGTAAGTGCCCCAATTAATGATTGAGGGTTGGGCATAAATTAATCGATGTTTATAAAGTTTAGATATTTCAGATAAAGCATTATCTTCAGCATATGAAGGGCTACATACCGGTGACACAGTAGCGGTATCTAATAACCTGCACTCAAGTCCGGGCCAATTTCCATCACCAAAACGAATGGCCGCATCAATGGGTTCTGCATCAAAATCTACATGAGACATCCGTGCCTCAACGCGTAACTCTGTGCCGGGTGAAAAGTCATTGAAACTTAGGTAATTAGGCATCACCAGTTCTTGCGCGACAAACAACGTTGCACTGATTAATAAGGAGGAGCGATCAAAACAACGCGTGTATTCGGCATAAGCAGCATGATGTTCTTTCATTAATACTTTCGCTGCTTGAAAGTAATAAAGCCCTTCTGCAGTTAACGTTAATTGTCTGGTTTGTCGTTTAAATAAAGGTTTGCCTAACCAATGTTCAAAGGCTTTAATTTGTTGCCCGACGGCGGGTGCGGTAACGCATAGTTCGGCTGCGGCTTTTTTGAAACTAAGGTGTCTTGCAGCCGCTTCAAACACGGGGATATATTGGATAGGGGGTGTTTGTTTGTATTGCATGAAATCACCAGCTATGCGCTTATAAAAAATAATATCTATTGTATAGTACATAATTAATGGTTTGTATGCTGGTTGTAGATAGAATATATTTTTTGTGCACTGTTAATGAAAGCCTTTTAAAGAGAGTTGTTTTATGAAATTTTCACCTAAATCACTTAAAAGATTATTGAACTTGTACCCTCCGTATCTTGGGGCAGGGGTAAAAATTACCCATATTTCAGAAGATTGGCGTGAATTGCATGTTGGCATGTCATTAAGGTGGTATAACCGGAATGCTGTGAACACTCATTTTGGAGGAAGTTTGTATTCAATGATTGACCCGCATTTAATGTTGTTATTAATGCAGATTTTAGGCAAGGAGTATCTTGTTTGGGACAAAGCCGCAGATATTGAATTTATTAAAGCAAGTAAGAAAAAAGTACGTACGGTCATTAAAATTACAGATAAAAATTTAGAGGATATTACTCTGATGACTAAAGCGGGTGAAAAGTATTTTCCAGAGTTTATGCTTGACGTAATCGATGAAGATAATGAACTTGTCGCAAGGGTTAAGAAAACAATTTATGTGAAGAAAAAGAAGTCACATGAGCAAGTGCCAGTGAATGAACTTAATGAAGCTGCCTAGTTAGGTAACGCAATAGGCGGTTTTAGTACTCCTCTGTGTAGCGAAGCGCCTCGGATTTTCTCGGTGGTAGACTATTTTTATCTTTAGGACTTAGTTTTCGTTTTAAAACTCTTCGGTCAGTCTAATTTCCGATGCGTGAATAAAGAGATTAAGTGCAAGGTCACAAGAAATTCACTACCGAGAGAGCCAAGGTGCTGCGCACTACACCGAGAAAAAATAACCATTTTAAAAAAGGTTAAAAATCCTAGAATCTATTCGTTGTCATTATTATTCCGGGCGAAAAGCACGCCGGAATAATAAATTTGTACGTAAACAATGTCGTAAAAATGACTCTACAGTCGCTTAAAACCTAATAGGCTCTTGATTGCTTAATCCAAGATTATCCCAAACCTTTAAACTAGGTTCAGATTGGTTAAGCGTGTAAAAATGTAGTCCTGGTGCGCCTTGTTCTAAAAGCTGATCACACATTTTTGTTACGACTTCAGTACCAAATTTTTGAATGCTTTCAACATCGTCACCATAAGCTTCTAACTGCTTTTTAATCCAGCGAGGGATGTCAGCACCACACATTTCGCTAAACCTAATGAGACTTGTGTAATTGGTGATCGGCATAATTCCGGGAACAATAGGAATGTTAATGCCCATTTTTTCGGCACGCTCTAAAAAGTAAAAGTACGAGTCAGGATTGAAAAAGTACTGTGTGATCGCGCTATTAGCACCGGCATCCACTTTCTTTTTAAAATTAAGTAAGTCAGCTTCAGCTGATTCAGCTTGAGGGTGAAACTCAGGATAAGCCGCGACTTCAATATTAAAATGGTCGCCACTGTGCTTGCGAATAAACGCAACTAACTCATTGGCGTACCTAAGTTCGCCAGCTGAACCCATACCTGAAGGTAAATCACCGCGTAATGCCACAATACGGTTAACGCCTTTTTCTTGGTAGTGACTCAAAAGTGATGACATATTCTCAAGTGTTGAACCAACGCAAGACAAGTGTGGGGCGGTTGAAATTCCCTGGTCTTGAAGGTTAAGCACTGTATCAGTTGTGCGTTCTTGTGTTGAGCCACCGGCACCATACGTTACTGAGAAAAAATCAGGTTTGCGTCGAGCAAGTTCATCACGAACGATTTGCAGTTTTTCCATTCCAACAGGCGTTTTAGGTGGGAAAAACTCAAAGCTAAAACGACGTTTGAATTGTGTCTGGCTGTTCATGTTTGATTCCTAAAATATATGACTCATGATACTTTGTTATTGCTAAATAAAGTGTGCTGCGCATAATGTGCAAACACACTTTATAGTTCTAGGTTGATTTAACCCTTAGTACTTATAAGACTCTGGCTTATAAGGACCGTCAACTGAAATACTAATATAATCAGCTTGTTCCTTCGTCATTTGCGTAATGACGCCATCAAAGCCTTCAACCATGTCGCGTGCGACTTCTTCATCTAACTTCTTAGGAAGTACTTTTACGTAAAGGCTGTCTGACTTTTCACCTTCAAGTAAGTTAGCAAATTTACGCTCGTATAAGTAAATTTGTGCCAGTACTTGGTTAGCAAAAGAACCATCCATGATACGAGAAGGGTGTCCGGTTGCATTACCTAGATTCACTAAGCGACCTTCTGACAATAGTATTAGGTGATCGTTTGTTGGTTTATCACGATAGATTTTATGGACCTGAGGTTTAACTTCATCCCATTCCCAGTTCTTGCGCATATACGCTGTATTGATTTCACTATCAAAATGGCCAATGTTACAAACAACCGCTCGGCTTTTGAGGGTTTGAAGCATAAACTCGTCACAAACATCGACGTTACCGGTAGTGGTAACGATTAAGTCAGTACTTGCCATTAAGGTCTTATTGATGCCGTCTAGTGTGCGCGTGTTAATGCCGTCGATATAAGGCGAAACAACTTCAAAACCATCCATGCAGGCTTGCATTGCGCAAATTGGGTCAATTTCTGATACCCGAACAATCATACCTTCTTGGTTTAACGACGCAGCAGAACCTTTACCGACATCGCCGTAACCAATGACAAGCGCTTTTTTACCAGCAAGCAAGTGATCAGTACCGCGTTTGATTGCGTCGTTTAAGCTGTGACGGCAACCGTACTTGTTATCATTTTTTGACTTCGTAACAGAGTCATTTACGTTGATCGCTGGAACTTTTAATT
The DNA here is from genome assembly GCA_047628385.1 of Oleiphilaceae bacterium. Taxonomy (GTDB): domain Bacteria; phylum Pseudomonadota; class Gammaproteobacteria; order Pseudomonadales; family Oleiphilaceae; genus PZPK01. The sequence goes on along the minus strand of JBLHVH010000022.1, from coordinate 16,328 downwards.
CGCCTTTTTGGAGCATATCAAGTAAGCGATGCACACCCGTTGTTGTTTCTTCAGAGATGCCGTGAATAGAGTCAAGCATTGCAGGGTATTTGCTATGCACCATCTCTGTTAAGTCACCACCATCATCTAGAATGATGTTTGCTTCCCAAACCTTATCGCTACCATTACCGGCAAGAATCGTTTGTTCAATACACCATAAAAATTCTTCATCTGTTTCGCCTTTCCATGCAAAAACAGGAATATTCGCTGCTGCCATCGCGGCTGCTGCATGATCTTGTGTAGAGAAAATATTACACGAAGACCAGCGTACTTCAGCGCCAAGGTCGATCAATGTTTCGATCAAAACAGCCGTTTGAATGGTCATATGAATACAACCCATGATCTTCGCATCCGCTAATGGTTGAGCTTCTTTATATTTACGACGTAGTGCCATCAAGGCCGGCATTTCACCTTCAGCAATATCAATTTCTTTACGGCCCCATTCAGCCAAGCTCATATCTGCAACTTTATAATCTGAAAAACTCATTTCGTAAATCCTCTATTTGGAGAATAGGTTCAGCCTATTCTCATATGATTAGTATTTAAAGGCCTGCGTCAGCTCTAAGGGCTGCCGCTTTGTCAGTGTGCTCCCAAGTAAATTCTGGCTCTGTACGACCAAAATGACCATAAGCAGCGGTTGCTCGATAAATAGGGCGACGAAGGTCAAGCATATCGATAATGCCTTGTGGGCGAAGATCGAAGTGCTGACGTACTAATTCAGCAATTTTAGCTTCTGATATTTTGTTAGATCCGAACGTGTTGATCGAAATAGATGTAGGTTCTGCAACACCAATTGCATAGGAAACTTGTATTTCACAACGATCAGCTAAACCAGCCGCAACAATGTTTTTAGCAACGTAACGCGTTGCGTAAGCCGCTGAACGGTCAACTTTTGAAGGATCTTTACCTGAAAATGCACCGCCACCATGACGGGCCATGCCGCCGTAAGTATCAACGATAATTTTACGACCGGTTAAACCACAGTCACCAACAGGGCCGCCAATGACAAAGTTACCGGTTGGGTTGATATGAAAAAGCGTATCGTTATGCAGCCACTCTGCAGGTAATACTGGCTTTACAACTTCTTCCAACACTGCTTCACGTAAATCTTTTAGAGAAATGTTCTCGTCGTGCTGAGTCGAAAGTACGACCGCATCGATTGCAACAGGTTTTCCGTTTTCATAGCGTAAAGTTACCTGACTTTTTGCGTCAGGGCGCAACCAAGGTAAGCTACCATCTTTACGAAGCTTTGCTTGACGTTCAACTAAGCGATGCGCATAAAAAATTGGCGCTGGCATTAACACTTCAGTTTCGTTGGTTGCATAACCAAACATTAAACCTTGATCGCCTGCACCTAAGTCTTTGCTGCTGCCTTCATCAACGCCCATTGCAATATCTGGAGACTGCTTGCCTATTGCGTTTAATACCGCGCATGATGCACCGTCAAAGCCAACATCAGAGCTGTTGTAGCCGATGTCTAAAATAACGTCACGAATTAAGTCTTCAAGATCAACATAGGTGCTGGTTCTAACTTCACCGGCAACGATCGCCATACCTGTTTTAACCATTGTTTCAACAGCAATTCGGGCATTAGGGTCATCTTTGATGATGGCGTCAACAATCGCATCAGAGATCTGGTCAGCCATTTTATCTGGGTGACCTTCAGAGACTGACTCAGAGGTAAATAAAGAATATTCGCTCATTTTTTTTCCTGTTTCTATAAATATGCACTTTAATCTATGCACTAATGTTTTAAGGATTCAATTTTTTATCTAATTAAATTCGTTTAACGTTGTACTCATAAAGTCGGGTTTAATGAATTTACGTAATTGCACCTGAAAGCCATTTCGTAAACCAATATAAACACTTTTAATTTCTTTAAAACCTGCGCGCTCTGCCCAGGAGCTTAATTCTTGTGCTTCAAATCCTAGCCAAAGGTCGCCACAACTATCTTTAGACCACGCTTGGTCATGATGTGAGAGGTCGCACAAAACAAATACACCATTTGGTTTTAACATGTCAAATACATCATGAAAAACTTGAGCAGGTGCGGGTATGTGATGTAAAACCATATTCATGACAATGGCTTCTACTTTTTGTTTCTGGGCCCTAAAGATCTTGGTGTCACCTAAGTAAAATTGAATGTTAGTTAAATCTTCATTTTTTGCAAATTCTTGTGCGCTATTTAACATGTTTTCAGAGTTATCAAGCGCGACTACTTTAGTAAATGTCTTGCTAAGTGGCTTTAAAAACAAGCCTTCACCAGGGCCAACTTCAAGTACGGTCGCGTCAGATGGAAAGGTAGTTTTGTTTAATAGTTCTAAACTGGCACTGGCATACTGTTCATGGTTAGCGATTAACTCTTGTTGTTCTTGGAAGCGTTCAGTATTTTTAGCAAAAAAAACTTGTGACTGAATTGCTCGCTTCTTCCAAATTTTTATAATTTGAGTTGCTAAAATCGGGCTCAGAGGAAAACGGTCAATGAGTTCAAAAAGTTGCTCGATGGCGTGTTGGTCATGGTCACTTTTTGGAATGAAAGGTCTGCGATAGAAAATAGCATTACCTTCACGCTGTGTTTCAACCAAACCTTCTTTACTTAATACCTTTAAATGGTGGCTCATACCAGATTGTTTTGTGTCAAATAATTGTGTCAGCTCTAAAACACCAAAGGTATCAGACTGTAAAACCTGCAATATTTTAACGCGCAGAGGGTCGCCACAAGCTTTCAGTAGCTGGCTGAGTGACTGGATCTGAAGTGTATTTTGCTCGTCTTGATTACAAGGCAAAATTGAACTGATGTGTGGAGTTAATGTTTTTTGCATTACGAGAGTATATCAATATTTATTGATATAGCAATCCTATATCAATAAATATTGATATAGGGCTATATTTTGGAGGAGCATCCTATTATGTAGGCTTGGGTTAAAATAAGGTGACTCCATCGTCATCATCTTCTAAACTTGCTTCATTCAAATTAATGGGTAGAGATAGTCGAAAAGTTGAGCCTTTGTTTAATTCAGACTTTAATGAAATCTTGCCACCTAACTGTTGTGATATTTGGTCGACATAATACAAACCTAGTCCAATACCATAATGTCTACGGTCATGCTCTGTATTTAATTGCCCGATCTCAGAAAATATGCGGTGATGGTTAATTTCTTCGATTCCGATGCCTGTGTCGGATACGTCAAAATATATTTGATTGCCAAAAGATGTGTCGTCTACTAATCCAACCGTTAAGGAAATTTGTCCTTCGTCTGTAAATTTAATGGCGTTATCGAGAAGGTGATTTAGCATTGTAATCACTTTCTTCTCGTCACTATTGAGGAGTAGTCCTTCAATGGCGGTGAAATTGAAATGCAACCCTTTGTCATCGGCTAATTTTTTGAAGTTGCTTCGCACGCGTAATAAAAGTCTATCAATATTAATGTCGTTAGAGTGTGATAAAACGTCTTGAGTATTCGAACTGGAAATTTCTAAGAGGGTGTTAATAATGGTGTTTACTCGGTTGGTATTATCGATGATTCGTTTCAGAGCATCCAAGCCTGAGTCGCCGATCGGCTTATCTGATTTTTTACCGACTAAAACTTTTGAAAAACCAAGTATGCTATTGAGTGGCGTTCGAAGTTCATGACTTAAAGTGCTTAAAAAACGTCGTTGGACTTCTTCAGACTTTTGTATGTTTTCTTCAATTGACAGTGATTGTACAAATCGATCAGCAATATCGCATAACATGACAAGGGTATCAGAAATACGACCCATTTTTTCAGTATCATTAACAGGTAGGCCTTCCACTAGAAATACCAAATGGTCTTGGTTAATTTGAGTGATGTCTTTAATTTGTATAACGCGTAAGTCTGATTTATGGCTTTGCATAAATTGTTTCATATCAGGGTCAATTATTTTTTTTGAGCACAAATATTTAAACGCATGATGTCCCTTAATTTCAACCATGCTTGAATCTGAAAATGAGCTAGCGGCATCAAACATATGACTTGCAAGTTCTGCATAGTTTGTAGAGGCTATTGCGCCTTTGACAAAATTAAGGATGCAGCCTAAATCACTAGAGCTATCCATCGCTAATATCGCCATTTGACTGGCTTCAGCTAATTGAGTTGTATGGGTGTTTTGATCATGTTCTTGTTTAAAAAATAATCTTACTTTAATGAGTAATTCATCTTGGCAAAAAGGCGTGAGAATTAACTCATTACCACCCGATTTAAAATAATTTTCTTTTTCTTCTAAAGTGATTTTCTCAGTTATTAAAAGTGAATATATATCGTGTTTCGTATTTTTTGATTGGACTTTCAGGCAGATGGTTACTCCTGATTTCGCATGTTTCTGGTGGCTAACAATTACCATTGTTGGATGGTATTTGCTAAAGGAGCTTATGTTGAAATCGGGGGCAATGGAGTGCGTGACGGAAAAGCCACATTGCTCTAAAGACAAAATGTAGTCTTGTACTAATGTGATTTCAGGAGAAATCCAGAGTATTTGAGTCGTTGTGTTACTCATGGCTAGTTTATTTACTTTTGTTTAGCACTTCATATAAGCCTTCAAGTACTGAGCCAAGCTCGTCTTCCAGTTCATCAACACCGCCTTTTAGTTTGTCTAACTTTTCACTTGCATTGTAAGCGAGGCTCATGAGTTGTTCTTCTTGGTCTTCATCTAAGCCAAGGGTAAAAAGTTTTGCTTCTAATTCGGTAATCATATCGAGCATAACTGCTCGGGTGGTTGAATCATGTTCTGCAATTTTATGGGTAACTTTCTTTAATTGTTTTTCGGTCATTTTAATAATGCGGCCAAGTACGCCCACACGTTCATCAGTGACGGATAGATTTGCTTTAATGGTAAGCAATCGGCCATCGCAGATGCTCGACAAAACCATGAGATGGTCTTTAAATCGACCGTAGCGAGTGTCGTCATCAACGGGCATGTCGTTAATAAGCAGGGCCATCGAGTTGCTTCGTACCATGGTGCGTACACCAATACTTACGATGCTTTCTTTTGAATTTTGAAACTTGGTTAATACTCTTGCTTCCATTGAGTCAGCAGAGCAATTTATATAGTGGTGAGGTAGCCCATAAATAAGTGCGGAAGCATTTAGTCCAAACCCTTGAGCGATTTCACAGAACTTTTCGCCAATACCTTCAAGTGTCGTGACATTTTGGGATGATTTAACGAATTCGATAATCTGCCCTAGTTCACTACTGGATGTCATGGCTTCCATGGCCACTTTCATTGCATAGTCAGCACTGTCTTTGGCTTCTTTTACTTCGCCTAGGTGTGCAAAATTACTGTTGATCTTTTCAACGAGAAGTTTTGGGTCAATAGGTTTCGTAATATATTCATTGCCACCCGCTTCAAAACCGGCTAAACGTTCTTCTACGTTATCCATCGCTGAAACGAAAATAATTGGAAGTGTCGCCGTCTCTGCGTTTTTTCTGAGAGTAGTACATACTTCGTAGCCTGTCATTTCTGGCATGTTGACATCAAGCAAAATCATGTCTGGGGCATTATTTTCGACCATTTCAATGCACTTTGGGCCTGAGTCACATTCAACGATTGTAAAGTCATTCTCCAAAATTATTTTTAATAGGATTCGATTAGATTCCATATCATCTACGATCATGATAGTTCTACCGGTCATTCTTTATGTTACCTGTGACTATAGAAATTGATTTTTATGGCTGCATTTAATTCACAGCATATGGGTATAAAAGTAGCACAAATAAATCAAGTTGCAGTTTAACTTTGTCATTATTAGTCATTGATGCACTTGTATCTTAATCGCTTTTTAATGAGTGCTTTTCTTTGATGTGATGATTAAGCGAGGCAGAGTTAAAGACTTACTGCTTTTTAGGGTGGATTTGAACCACTATAGGTTTGTTGTGCTGATTTAGCGCCCAGATAACATGTTCTTGAACTATTTCTGAGGGATGATCTTGTTTGCTTTGTAGTGCTGATTTTATTTCTGGGGATGTGGGCGCGTTTCCTAATGCAATGGCAATATTACGCTGCCATGATTCATAGCCTGCACGACGAATCGCTGAACCTTCTGTTTTTTGCAGGAACGTTTCTTCATCCCAGCTAAATAATTCTAATAAACTTCGACTGTCTAACTGGTGTCTAGGTGAAAAATCAAGCTCATTGCTGGGTTTGCTAAATCGATTCCAAGGGCAAACTATTTGGCAGTCATCACAGCCAAAAATTCGGTTACCCATTTTACTTCTCAGCTCAACCGGGATACTACCTTTGAGTTCGATAGTTAGATAAGAAATGCAGCGCCGACTATCAAGGATGTAAGGGCCTTTAAATGCCTGTGTTGGGCAAATATCTAAACACGCAGTGCAACGGCCGCAATGTTCTTTTTCGTAGGGTGTATCAAGAGGGAGGGGGAGGTCGGTAAATATTTCACCCAAAAAGAACCAAGAGCCTGCGCCTCGGTTAATAATCATGGTGTTTTTTCCAAACCAACCTAATCCTGCTTTCTGAGCAAATGCACGCTCAAGAATAGGTGCACTATCGACAAATGCTCTAAATCGATACAAGTCTGATTGTTCGCGAATGTATTGAATGAGCTTTTTTAATCGAGAGCGAATTAATTTATGGTAATCACGCCCGAGCGTATAGCGTGAAATATAGGCTTTGTTACCATCGTTTAGCTGCGTTTGGGGTGATTGAGGGTCAGTGAAATAATCCATTCTAAGCGAAATAACACGTAAAGTGCCTTCAACGAGCTCATCAGCGACCCAACGCTTGCTACCATGCTTAGACATATAGTCAAGTTCGCCATGATGACCTGCGTTTAACCAAGTTTGATAAGGTTCAATGTGCGCAGATAAATCAGTGTCAGTGACCCCAAGTTGCTGAAAACCAAGCTCATTTGCATAAGTTTTGATTTTTTGCACTAAAACTAAGGCTTCTTCTGGTGATAAGGTATCTTGTTTATTTGTCATACGCAGTGAAAAAAATGGAAAGTTTTGCTATGCTTAACAGCTAACTAGCAAATTTTGTTAATCGCAATTCTAGCTTAATTTTATAATGCTTAGTCGTGGAATCTTTTGAACGAAATCTATTGTATCGAATTACCCGATGAAAATGCCACCCTTGTTTTAGGGGAAAGGTTATCGGAAGTGATTGAAAAGCAAGGCCAACGGCTCGTCGTTATTTTCTTGTCGGGTGATCTAGGTATGGGAAAAACAACGTTTAGTCGGGGTCTACTCAAGGCGTCGGGTCATAAAGGTAACGTTAAGAGTCCAACCTATACACTGGTTGAGCCTTACGATTTAGAAAAGCGAAAAGTATATCATTTTGACCTATATCGTTTAGGTGAGCCCGAAGAATTGGAATTTATGGGGATTCGTGATTACTTTGAAATGCCAGCAGACAATGAAAAGCCTTCTGTCTGTTTGCTTGAATGGCCGGAGCAGGGTGGTGACTACTTATCTAAACCTGACTTTATCATTACGTTAAAAATTAAGCAGTTGGCTGGAAGTGAAGATGAGGTGAAGTTTGGCCGGTCAGCAGAAATTACATTATTGAATGAAAAGTTTGAAACGAGTATGCAAAATGTTGTCAGCAGTTTTAGTCATAGAGGTCTCTGATGCAATTAAACATTTTATTTAAGATTACCATAATATCTTTTGTTATGTTTTTTTCGGTCTTAACGTCGGCAGGGCAAACGAATATAACGAATGCTCGTTTGTGGGATGCCCCTGATCATTCACGTTTGGTCTTAGAGCTATCTCAGGCGGTAGAGCATAATGTGATGGTGCTTTCGAACCCTGATCGTTTAGTGTTGGATATTAAAAATGCCACTAAAAAAACACGTTTTGATGCCTTGGATTTCAACAAATCTCCAGTTAAATCAATTCGGAGTGCTCGTCGTAATAAGCAGGACTTGAGAATTGTTTTTGATTTAAAAGAAAAAATTAAACCTAAAAGTTTTCTACTAAAAGCAAATAAGAAATACGGCGATCGTTTAGTGATTGATTTGTATTCGCAATCTAAAAAGCAGACGATAAAAAATAAAAAACCAACAAAGACGGTTAAAAATTCGATCACTCAGAAACGCGATATCATCATCATGATTGATCCTGGGCATGGTGGCGAAGACCCTGGTGCAATCGGTCCTAACCGGGTTAAAGAAAAGGTCGTTGTATTGGCGATTGCGAAAGAATTAAAAAAACTTGTGGACGCGCAAAAGGGCTATAAAGCTTATTTGACCCGTGGCAGTGACTATTATGTCGGCTTGCGCAAGCGTACAAGTTTGGCGAGAAAGTATAAAACTGACTTGTTTGTATCCATTCATGCTGATGCGTTTATTAAATCTCAAGCAAATGGCGCTTCAGTGTATGCCCTTTCTAATCGCGGCGCATCAAGTGAAACAGCGCGTTGGTTGGCCAAAAAAGAGAACTCTGCAGATTTAATGGGTGGCGTCGGTGGTGTAAGTCTTGAGGATAAAGGAAGTGTTTTGGCGGGTGTTTTACTCGACTTGTCTTCAACGGCGAGCTTAAAAGCAAGTTTGAGTGTTGGGGATCGTGTGCTGCGTTCAATGGGTGGGGTGGCAAGGCTACATAAACGTCAAGTGCAGCAAGCGGGATTTGTGGTGTTAAAATCGCCAGACATTCCTTCTATATTGATTGAAACTGGCTTTATTTCTAATCCTAAAGAGTCGCGCCGATTGAAAACAAAGAAATATCAAAAACAACTAGCTAAAGCTATTCATAAAGGTGTTTCTCGTTATTTTGATAACGCGCCACCACCTGGAAGTTTATTGGCGTGGCAGAAAGAGACCGCGAATAAGTTTGCAAAATATGTAGTGAAAAAAGGCGATACACTTTCACAAATTGCAATGAGAAATGATGTGTCAATTAAGACATTGCGTGAACTAAATCGATTACGCTCAGATAATGTATGGATAGGGCAGCGGCTTAGCGTGCCTGCAACGTAAAATCTAAAAATTATATGTACATTAAAAACTGTCATTCACATGTGCTTTTGACTGAAATCGATTCTTTTTTAGGCTCTAGTTTGGTGAAAATATGGATTCAAGCCGCTTACATAAGCGGACAAGTAAGTGGCTTCTATATGACTATTGCTCTTAATATCCTATGTGGCAAAAAATTCAATAACGTGCCACTATCTAGCTTCTGAAAATCCTCTATTTAATTACACAATACTGAAAATTTTTATGGCTCAAATTCATAAATTATCCGCCCGTTTGGCAAACCAAATTGCAGCGGGTGAAGTTGTTGAACGTCCTGCTTCTGTCGTGAAAGAACTTCTAGAAAATGCACTGGATGCCGGCGGACGAAAGATCTCTATTCAAGTAGAATCTGGAGGAATTAAACGTATTCAGGTTCGTGATGATGGTGAAGGGATGGAAAAGGAAGATTTACCTTTGTCATTAAGTCGTCATGCAACCAGTAAAATTGAGTCTCTGGATGACCTCGAGGCTGTTGCCACCCTTGGTTTTCGTGGTGAAGCGTTAGCCAGTATTAGTTCTGTTTCACGATTGGTATTGAGCTCTAAAACTGAGAAAGCAAGCCAAGGCTGGGAAGTAGAGACAGAAGGACGTGATATGGATGCAAAGCTAAGTCCTGTTGCGCATAATCGTGGTACAACGGTGGATGTTCGCGATTTGTTTTTTAATACTCCCGCGCGGCGAAAATTCCTTCGAACTGAAAAAACAGAATTTAATCATTTGGAAGAAGTAGTAAAGCGACAAGCTTTGAGTCGCTTTGAGGTTAGTTTTGAGCTGACGCATAATCAAAAAATAGTACATCACTTGCGGACAGCGCCAACATTGCGTGACAAAGAACAGCGAGTTTCAGCGCTTTGTGGCAAACCGTTTATGGAAAATACGGTTCAAATCGATGTCGAAGCAACAGGTCTAAAGCTATGGGGTTGGGTGGCGTTACCTACGTTTTCTCGCAGTCAGGGTGACTTACAATATTTTTATGTAAATGGACGCGTTATTAAAGACCGCCTAGTGACACACGCAGTGAAACAGGCATACCGTGACGTACTCTATCATGGTCGTCACCCTGCTTTTGTTCTTTATCTTGAGCTGGACCCAGCTTTGGTTGATGTAAACGTTCATCCAACCAAACATGAAGTACGGTTTCGTGATGGTCGAATGGTTCATGACTTTATTTTTAGAAGCTTACACAAGGCTTTGGCAGATCTTCGTCCTGAAGACGTGGTAAGCGCGCAAGAATCTGCAAGCACGATGGCGTATTCATCGTTACCGCCAAACCTTCAGGCGATGCAGGGGCGTGGTGATGAACCTTCGATGACGCCAAGTTACGGGCCTCAAGCTTCAATGTTATTAAAGTCATCACCGACACAAGCAGAGGTACGTGATACCTTGTCTCAATATAAAGCCTTACATCCTGACGCAGCAAGCGCATATGGGCAGCCCATGCCTGATCAAACCATTGTGGGAACTGGTGGCGTATTTAATCATGCTTCGTCTGATGAGGAAGGCGATTATCCATTAGGTTTTGCAGTCGCGCAGTTACATGGTGTTTATATTCTCGCTCAAAACACAATAGGTATGATTGTCGTTGATATGCATGCGGCACATGAGCGAATTAGTTATGAACGTATGAAAACCGCATTTTATGGTGCAGGTATTCAGGCGCAGCCTTTATTGGTACCGATGGTGCTTGCCGTTAGCCAAAAAGAAGCAGGCGTTGCTGAAGAGTGTGGCGAAGACTTATTAAAATTCGGCTTAGTTTTAGAACGGTCGGGCCCAGAAAATATTACGGTGAGGCAGGTTCCAGCAATTCTACAAAATGTGGATGTTGACTTACTTATACGAGACCTTTTAAGCGATATGATTACTCATGGCTATTCGGATCAGCTTGAAGCAAAAGCAAATGAGTTGATGTCGTCGATGGCGTGTCATGGTTCTGTGCGTGCAAACAGAATTTTAACTATTCCCGAAATGAATGCTTTATTGAGAGATATGGAGGCTACAGAGCGAAGCGGGCAGTGTAATCATGGTCGACCAACGTGGACGTCATTATCAATGCATGACTTGGATAAACTTTTTTTGAGGGGGCGTTAATGGGAGCTAATGCTCTGCCAAAAGCAATTTTTTTAATGGGGGCAACGGCTGCAGGTAAAACTGATCTAGCGGTTGAACTCACTAAATCACTCCCTTGCGATATCGTGAGTGTTGACTCTGCGCTTATCTATAAAGGCATGGATATTGGGACAGCAAAACCAGATGCGAGTGTATTGGCTGAAGCGCCGCATAGGCTGATTGATATTATAGGCCCTTCAGAAAGTTATTCAGTTGCTCAGTTTTACCAAGATGCCTTAAGAGAAATGAATGAAATTTCGGCTGCGGGCCGAATCCCCTTATTAGTTGGGGGTACGATGATGTATTTTCGAATGCTAAGTGAGGGGATTGCTGCTTTACCGTCCGCAGATGAAAGTGTACGAAAAGTGATTGCACAAGATGCCTCAGAGCATGGTTGGGCCTATGTTCATGCTCAACTAGCCAAGGTTGACCCTGATTCAGCGCTAAGAATCAAACCGACAGATCCTCAGCGTTTGCAGAGAGCGTTGGAGGTTTATCGCGTGAGTGGGAAAACAATGACTCAAATTTGGGCTGAACAAAAACAGCCAACGGGTGATAAAGGCCATTCAGATTACACCGAATTAAATAGCGGTTTACCACCGGTGCCTTATGATGTAGTAAGTTTAGCTATTGGGCCCAGTGACCGTAAAGTGCTCCATAAACGGATCGAACAGCGTTACCACTCAATGCTGACGTCTGGTTTTATTGATGAGGTTAAAGAGTTCTATAATAGCGAGACGATGCACGCGGATATGCCGTCAATGAAATGCGTGGGCTATCGACAGGTTTGGGACTATTTAGATAATAAATTAAATTATGATGAAATGGTTGAGCGAGGAATTATAGCGACTCGCCAATTAGCGAAACGGCAGCTAACATGGTTAAGGCGTTGGCCAAATTTGAACCAACTTGAAACAAATGATTCAAAAGTACTAGCTAAAGCTATGGAAATCGTTGAAAATACCGAATATTAGGACATTGCGCACGTTTTATTGGGTGCAAATGAGATAACAGCCTCTGTTTAAGCAAGGCGCTCATGCGTAAAATGTGTGTTAAGTGCGATAACAAATAAGCTTACGGTGTTCAGCTATAGTGGCGAAGAGCATAAAAAGTTAAGCAAAAGTATTATAAAATTATAAAGTTAAATCATCAGGAGAAGTTAACATGTCTAAGGGTCATTCATTACAGGATCCATACTTGAATGCATTAAGAAAGGAACGCATACCTGTTTCTATTTTTCTTGTGAATGGGATTAAGCTCCAAGGTCAAATCGAGTCATTCGATCAATTTGTTATATTGCTAAAAAATACTGTGAGCCAAATGGTTTATAAACATGCTATTTCAACAGTTGTTCCAGCACGTAATGTTCGTGTCGTGACAGCAATGGATGAGCCTGAAGGCAACCCTTAATTGAATTGTACTTCATATCGCTTACTTCACGGTAAGCGTGTATTTTGCCTTAAGCCTACTTTTAACAAGAGTAATCTTAGGGCAATTTTTTTTAAAACTGCTGGTTTTATCCTGTCTCTACTTAACTATAAAGTAACCCTCCATGTTTGATCGTCCCGAAGCCGGTGAACGCGCCGTTCTTGTTCATTTAGATTTTACTACAGATAAAGAACGCGAAGATTCTGATGAGTTTAAAGAGCTTGTTTCATCTGCCGGAGTGAAGGCCGTTGGTATGATTACCGGTTCACGAAAGCAGCCCGGTCCACGTTATTTTGTGGGTACAGGTAAGCTAGAAGAAATTCGATTTGAGTTAGAGCATAGTGAGGCTGATGTGGTGTTATTTAACCATGCCTTATCGCCAAGTCAGCACCGTAACCTTGAAGCAACGTTAGAATGTCGGGTGATTGATCGTACCGGGATCATTCTTGAGATTTTTGCGCAACGAGCCCGTACGCATGAAGGTAAGTTGCAAGTTGAATTAGCACAGCTTGAATACATGTCGACACGGCTAGTGCGTGGTTGGACTCACCTTGAACGCCAAAAAGGTGGAATAGGTATGCGTGGAGGGCCAGGTGAAACGCAGCTTGAGTCTGACAGACGTTTGTTAAGAGATAAAATTAAAGCCATTACTGTGCGCCTTGAGAAAGTACAAAAGCAACGGGAGCAAGGTCGAAAAGCCCGAGCTAAAGCAGAAATACCCACTATTTCATTGGTCGGGTATACCAATGCAGGTAAATCAACACTATTTAACCGTGTCACCAATGCAGATGTTTATGTCGCTGATAAATTATTTGCAACGCTTGATCCGACTTTAAGAAAGTTAAACTTACCGGATATCGGTGAAACAATACTCGTTGATACCGTTGGTTTTATCCGCCACTTACCGCATAAGTTGGTGAGCGCTTTTAGAGCAACGCTTGAAGAAACCTGCCGAGCAACCTTATTACTGCATGTCATTGATTGTCATGATGATGACCGAGTCGATAATGTCATACAGGTCGAGAGCGTATTAGCAGAGATTGGTGCCGCAGACGTACCTACGCTTAAAGTGTATAACAAGCTCGATTTACTCGATGACCGAGCGCCAAGAGTTGATCGCAATGAAGACGGAGTTCCTGTTCGTGTATGGGTATCAGCACATACAGGAGAAGGTATCGATCTGCTTCATGATGCCATTTCAGAATTGCTTAGTCATGAACTTTTCCATCAATCAATCTTCATTAGCCCAAAATATGGTAAGTTGCGTGCACTATTTTATGAGTCCGAATCAGTGTTAAGTGAAAAGATGGATGATGAAGGTCAAATAGAGCTGGAAATAAGAATGCAGCGCAGTGATTTTGAGAAAATTCTGCGTCAGGCGGGTGTGGCTGAAGATGAACTCGTAGCTAAATAGAATTTTAACGTTAGAAAGTACCCAGTATTTTTTTGTTATGGTTAAATTTGAATCATTATTTTGGACTAGCCGTTACAAACCGTAAAAAACTAATACAGACAAAAGGGGCCAACTTCTGTTAAAACTAAATTCTTATGCTATGTTTTAAACATAGCGAACTTCTTTTCTAGAAATTCTGTGTAAGATATTTTGGGTTTTGCCAAATTGAGGGTTAGATAATGTTTTTGAGTAAATCGGTGATTTCATCACTTATGTTGATTTTTCTTCTAAGTGCTTGTGGTGGCGGTGATGATTTTAATGTAAATGGGCTTAATGGTTCAGCTGGGGATACCACTGCGACGGAAACAGGGGGGGATTCAACTGAAACTGAAGATACACCTACATCTGCTGGTTTGGATTTAGGTACAGGCTTTGGTGATTCATTTAGTACCGGTGGTTTAACAACATCGATTGGGTCTAGTCAATTATCATATGGTGGTGATGCCGTTATTACGGTGAATGTTGTGGATTCAAGTGATAACTCTTTATATACCGATGGTTCGGTTACCGTCAGTTTTACCTCTATATGTGCTTTACAAGAATTTTCAACGATTGATGCTACCGTCATTACGACGACGGGTGTTGCTGTTGCGACATATTCTGCAAACAGTTGTGAAGGATTTGATACAATTAGTGCGACGTTGAATAATAATGCAACTGCAACTGCAATAATTGATGTGGCAGGACAAGTACTCGGTGCACTTGAATTTGTTTCTGCAACGCCTTCCTCTATCTCCTTGAGTGGTAGTGGTTCAAGTGCAAATCCTGATTTAAGTACTGTTTCTTTTAGTTTAAAAGATAAGACTGGCGCAGCCATGGCGGGTGAGACCATAACGTATAAGGTGTCAACTGAAGTGGGTGGAATTAGTTTGTCAAGTTCTTCTTCCGTGACAGATGCCGATGGCGTGACTTCGATTCAATTAAATGCTGGTGGTGTAAATGTTAGTGTTGTTGTGATTGCTTCCGTTGAGGTTGATAATGGTGATGGTACAACCTCTACAACAACGACTACATCAGACCCAATTGCAATTTTAGGTGGCATTCCTGATCAAAATAGCTTTTCTATATCTGTTGAAACTGTAAATCCAACTTCTTGGGATTATGACGGCGTAACGTCGGCAATCACAGTTCGTGCTGCTGATAGGTATAACAATCAGGCACGAGATGGAACTCAAATTTCGTTTATTACCGATGGAGGCTCAATTATTGGAGCTTGTCAATTGGCAGGTGGAGCATGTTCTGTAAATTGGACGAGTCAGGATCCAAGGCCTTCAACAGGGCTTATTCATATACTTGCAAGAACAGCGGGAGAAGAGTCATTTACTGATTCAAATTCCAATGGTAAATATGATATAGGTGAAATTGTGGAAGAACATCTAAATGAAGCTTTTTTAGATGTTGATGGGAGTGGTACGCGAAATAATGATAATGAATTTTTCTCTGACTTTAATAACAATGGTAGTTATGACCTGAAAGGTAATACCAATTTTAAAGGTACAAATTGTACTAATGCTGCTATTGCTGCTGGGCATTGTGCGAACTTGGTTGATGTTAGACAGGAGACGTTTCTTTGCATGTCTGCAGATGAGGTGACACTAACAACAGATGCTGTTGGTAATGTGGTCGATACCGCAAATGTAAATGAGTATGCTGAGGTAACGCTAATTATTAAGGATGAAAATGGCTTAACTCCTCCTCAAGAAACTAAAATCACTATATCTATAGAAGATGGTGAAATTATAAGTGGTGGAACACCTTCGATTGGTAATGCATGTAGTACAGATGGCTTTGTAACAATTATTAGAGTGGGGCCTGATGATGATGTAGCTACAGCTTTTGGGACATTAACGATTAGTGTTGAGCAGAATAATGGTGTATCCCTTCCTCAAACAAATATAAGAGTGTTGCACTAGAGTTTAGTTCAAATATATCTGATTTTAGACTATAGCGCTAATTGTAATGCTGCTTGTAAATGATCTACATACAGCATTACAATCCTCCAAAATATAAATAAGCTAATTCTAAATTCCTTTTCCGTTGTCAATTTAAATTGATCTTTAATAAAGGTTTATTAGGAGTTATCAATAGGCTTGAAAAAATATAGTTTATATTAGTAATGCTTGGATTTTGTTGTGTCAGGACTTAAGATTTAAACGGCGTTTATGCTATTAATTCGACTGCTTAGGCATTGGCTGATGTTTATTACTCTAAGGTAAGTGGTATTCCAGTATAAAACTCAGATAGCTTTAAGGTTTATCTCTAAAATGCCCCACCAAACACATATACAATCTGTCCCAACCCCGCTAGCGC
>JBLHVH010000021.1:0-26732 GCA_047628385.1 Oleiphilaceae bacterium | reverse complement strand
TTTACTTGGTAGCAGTCTTGTTGATTTTTTTGTGGTAGGCGTTGTTCGGGTAATGCCGAGCCTACTAGTAGAAGCTTTTAATCCAGTGACGACTAATTTTATGGGTTTGTTACTCTGTTTTTTTATCTTTTTTTCTCAAGATGATATTGTTAGTTAGGCGCATCAATGCATAAAAACTGTTTTACCTTACAGTATGGTTTGAATGACCAGAGTCTTTTTGATTGCTTGAGGTTTTTGCTTGAAAATATCTCGATCTAGAATTACTAAATCTGCCGACTTACCCGCTTCAATTGGACCTGTGACAGACTCAAGCCCGAACGCCTTCGCGGCATTGATGGTATAAGCATCTACCCCGCTCTAAGATTGGGTAGGCCTTTATTTTTAAGCTTAACTGCTTTTGAAATGCTAGCTAAAGGGCTTAAAGGGTCGACGTTCCAATCACTGCTAAGCGTTACACTTACACCGCTATCATATACTTCTCTTAATGGCACTAGCCTATGCGCACGTTCTTTTCCGATGAAAGGAGTATCCCAGTTATGATCAGCCTCGCCTAAGAGTCTGATCATACTTGAAAATCGGCGTCGACCTTAAGTGACTTAAATCTACCGATATCATGCGAGTCGATAATTTCAATATGGGTCATGTTATAGGTTCGATTTGAGTCGAATTTTCTTGCGCCTTCAATCGCATTAAGTGAGCGCTCTTACAGCGCCATCACCAATCCCATGTATATGAGCCCTAATACCATTTTATCTAATGCAATAAGCCAAGATTCCATCTCAAATGGCGGTATATGGTGAATGCCATAGGGCGATTCAAGGAAGTAGGTAAACGAGTAGGGCACGAGTACTTTTTCTTTGCTATTGATAATGATGCCGTCACTATACATTTTAACTTGGTCGGTTATCAGTAACTTTGTTTTAACGACGCTTTGGATTCGTTTTAAAAATTTAAGCTGATCATCTGGCTTAAGGTTAGGGTATATCCATGGTCGTCAAGAGATTCTAGCGGTTAATACTCCATCGGACTTAACCGCTTTCCAAACATCATTCCCGCCGCGCTTCCAGTACATTCGTCCGTCACCGACAGGCGTAATACCGTTCTTTGCGGCTTCATTTAGGTCGTTTAATAAACCATCATAACGTTGTGAAATCTTATTCTCTAAGTTGTTTCAGGCTTGGTCCATAACAATATCGCCGGCGTTATCAACTAAAATGCCTAGTAATTGACCTGTTTCAGGATCTTTCATTATTTTGCCGCCTTCTGGGTCTGGTGTATCTAATGTAATGCCAGCATAGCGTAATGCAACCGAGTTAACCCACATCGAGTGAGATGTCTGCTCCATAATAATGACTAGATGGTTTTTAAAGACGCTATCAATAATTTCGATTGGGCTAAATTCTACTTGGTCATCCATTATAAAATCAATCGTATGCCTTCAACTAATGACCCACTGATCAGGCTTTGAGTTTTTTAGGCAGTGACGAAGGTGTGGGATTCGTTCAGAAGAAGTTAAATAGGCAGAAAGCTGACAGTTTCCACCCACTTCAGATGCAGCTTCAAAAATATGGTTATGGTTGTCGATAAATCCGGGAAGCACTTGAGCGACTTTTAAATCTACTACATCGGTATTATGACCAATTTTGGATTTAACGCCTTCACAGCCGCCTACATATACTATTTTTGGCCTTTAATCGCTATGCTTTGAGCGAAGGGTTGAGCAGGGTTTGCTGTATATACGTTTGTATTGATGAATACGCTATCTGCCATGCTGGTTTCTGAGCCATATACAAAACTATCTTGAGTCAACCATAAGGGTCATAACAATAGGGTTGAAACTAGTAATTTAGACGTTTGGCAGCTGAATTTAAGCATGAATTCCGTTTCGTATTTATTTTCATAAGTTCATCTTATGATAGCGTATCTTGGCAGAATAATGATTTGTGTTTCTACGACCATAAGTTGGTCGCTTTGGCTCAACTTTGATAACAATGTTACTTAAGGTGGGCTATATTTATAGGGTGGTGGTTCAGCGGCAAGTATAAATAGTCGCAAAACTAAGCAGACACTCAAGGTCCTTGCATGATTTAGGATAATACAGACAGTTGGAAGCTTGAGATAACTAACGAAAGTGAGCAAAAGTACTACCTTTTGCCGTGCTCGGAAATCGCTAGGAAGGAGCACAAAGCGATACCTTTTGGTGTGAAAGTAGATCAAGGGATGAGGTGGTAAAGCGATACCTTTTGAAGTTAGATTTTTGCCATCGAATAAGCTTGAAATAAATTAAAAGTGATCCTATTTGATATTCAATGTGTTTAGATTTATTCAAAGGTTTCCTATCTTTCAATGACTGGAGTCTCCACTCAGTAAGCATCGCGAGATATCAGTGGAATGCTCAATTGCCCTGACTTAGACCGTTTATGACGGCGTCTCTGATAACCAGCCAATTATCTTCGTTAATTTTAAAAAAGCCGAAAACTTGGCTTTCAACTTGACCCCAATCATCAGACTCACAGTTAATTTCTTGATACTCGTGACATAAGTGTCTTGCCATTTTTAGTATTCCGATAAGCGATTGCGTCGTCTCACTCATGCTCGAATCATCGAAAATACCGTCTGCATAATGAATGTTATAGATTGCGTTTATAATTGAATTGGGCAAACACCATTCTTGTGCCATTAAAGCACCAATAGAGCTGTGGGTAGTATGAAATGCTTCTTTTTCTCGATTGATACTTAGCGTCCATCCCTTTTTCTCTGATTGATGGTAAAAATCCGTATAGTTCTTAAAGCGAGCGATCATGATGGGTACACCTGCAGTATGAAATAAGCCTAAAGTATATGCATCGTCTCCAAGGAAGGAGCGCTTGAGTTGTTTAGAAATAATGACGCTGGCATGCGCTACAATTGAGGCAAGGTTCCAAAATTCTTCTAAGTCCGCATTAGATTGTGACGCGTTACGTACTGCAACAGCGTTAACAATTGCCAGTACCCGTTTTAAACCGAGCATGTTTAGTGCCTGATCAATGGAACTGACAGGACTAGGACGGCTAAATGCCGCCGAATTAACCATTTTCAAGACAGCAGATGAAATACTGACATCCTCTGCAATGGCATGTGAAATGATTGAAAAGCTCGGTTCTTCTTTTTTTGCTTCCTCTGAGACAGTAAGCAGCACTTTTGGTCGAATAGGAATCTTGATGCCCTTTAAAATTTTTTGTTCTTGGTGTTCTATTAACACTGAACTCTCCTTATTCTTTCAAATTAAGCACATGATTAACCAAAAAGTATTTAACCGTCGTTAAACTAAACTTAGATTAGCTTAATGCCAGTGATGGAAACTGTTTTTTTAGATTAAATTTAGATCTGCTGCTGCCACTAATGCGCCTCTTAGTGATCTTTTACAATTTAGGATAATTCACCCCGTTTAAAATACGTGATAACTAACGAAAATGAGTAAAAGCGCCCCCTTTCATTAGGCTCTCAAACCCCTAGCTGAAGCGCAAAGCGTTCGTTATTCGATGGCAAAAACTCAAATTCAAAAGGGTTGGCTTAAGGTCGAAAGCCATAGTTTCTTGTATTTTATATTTTATATTTTATTCGTTAGGGATGAAAGAAATCCTTAAAACAAGGGCTAAAATTTGCACTTTGGTGGCATCGAGAATTTCGAAAATCTATACACAAGTCTTCGCTTTGGTATCGTTTGAATAAACAAGTAGTCAAGAACTTTAAAATAGATCTGACACCTTTATTGTTAAACCTTAATTATATTTGCTTCAGTTATTCATTGATTATGTTACCAAAGTCTACAGTATCTTACTTGTATAATAATGATTGGAAAGCTACATTTAATTTTAATGTTCACCTAGATATAGCTTTCTCCAAAGCTGTCTTTAATTCGGGATAATTCATTTCTTTGCAAGATATTCATCAACAGAACATATCTTTTGATTCTTTGAATGCTGTACAACAAAGAAATTTTATCATTCAAGTGAATAACGATCTTGCTGATCGTTCCTTGGCTGGTACTTTCATGTATCTGATCGTTTGGTTCTGCATTGCCTACCTTATTTATGTAGACAGTGAAGACCCCGCATTCACGCGATGGTTTCTTGCTGTTAGTGTGGTTATTACTGTTACCTCTATCGCTCGAGGCCTTATGATATGGCTTGCAAAAAAGTATCTGACCCATGCTAATATCAGTCAATGCTGTTTGATCGTTGGGTTAGTACTGAGCAGTTTATCATGGGGGGGGCTAGCCGCTTGCGCTTTTCTTGATACGCCTCTTTCCAGCCAAAGTGACATTATTCTTCTCTCAACGGTAGGGCTTTGCGGAGGTGGTGCTATCTCTTTTTCCGCCTCCAGAATTTTCACTTGGTTACATATTTGCTGCATGTTGGTACCCATTTTAGTTGTTGAAATAGTGTTCGCGCAAAGTATGCAAATCGAAAACGTAATGGTAGTGGTTGTGTTTTTCATAGGTTTATTAGGCGCAACAAAGAATCCACATCGAGAATATATGTCTGCGCTTATCAGCAATTTACAACTTGAGGAAATTAGTAATACAGATGCGCTTACAGGCGTACGAAATCGACGATATTTTGATGTACAGCTACACGAGGAGGTGCAGAGGTCTAAGCGTAATCAGTATCCTATCTCTCTAATTTTAGTTGATATTGATCATTTCAAACTAATAAATGATCAATACGGGCATCCTGTAGGGGACCAATGTCTCATTCGTATTGCTAAGTGTTTATGCGATTCACTTCATCGGGTTAGTGACACCATGGCTCGTTATGGTGGCGAAGAGTTTGGCATTATCTTACCTAATATGTCAGCAGCCCGCTGCATTGAGTTCGCAGATGAAATTCGCCAGAACATAGCAGTTAATCCATTAAATGTTAATGAACACAACATATCTATAAGCATAAGTGTTGGTTGCTATACCATAAATAATATGAACAATAATGTTAAGCCGGAACAATTAATATCGAACGCCGATGAGGCGCTTTATAAGGCCAAACGACTTGGCAGAAATAGGGTAGAAGCAAACTTCGATTAGCGTGGGAATTTGGGACGTCCAACTAACATGATGTAGATATTCCAATGGCACTAGGTTATTCGCTTTCTCCGTTTCAACAACACTATAAAGAATACTACTGGCGTGAACGCCACTCGCCTTGTTTGATAACAACCATTAGCGACCTACCATGAAGAGTTTCATTGCTCTTTCAACACGATTATTGCCGATATTAAGCCGACTATCTTCGAAATACCAAACAGCTTGTTGCTCTTTACTCACGGTTTTCTTGAGCTTTAAAGGTATTGATTTTAACTCATAACTAGGGGTTTGAGAACCTAGAGAAAGGTAGTGCTTTTGCTCCATACTGTGTAAAAACCAAGGCTTATTTTTTGCTATAACCAATTTACTTATATGACCTATTAGTATGATAAATATCACGTAAATAATAGTGAGCTATTATGTCTCAAAATATTCAAGGCCAAAGTCGTTCTCAAGCTATCTTTTTTCCAGAAGTTCTAGATGACTTCGTCAGTACAGATAACCCTGTCAGAGTGGTTGAGGTTTTTGTTAATAAACTCGACTGTTAGCGAACAGGGCTTTCTCGGCGTAGTACCAAAAGATACTGGCCGCCCCAATTATCATCTAATGATGCTGCTTAAGTTATACCTCTAAGGTTTACCTGAATCACATTCAATATTCGCGTCGATTAGAGTGGGAAGCGAATCGTAATATTGAACTAATGTGGTTAACAGAACGACTTGTACCAGATTTTAAAACCATTGCTGACTTCAGAAAGAATAATGCTAAAGGCATCAAAAAAAGCTGCCGAATATTCTATCGAGAGTTATTAGGCATGTCTCTAAGCGGTATATCCCCTATATGATTGCTTAAAACGCAATGCTAAGAAGTTTATGTGTGATTTTTCCTGGTATGTGCTTGTAGATGAAAAAGAAACGTTGACAACCAGAGTATTTAATTTGAATCAACGTGAAAGGACCGTTCATATAGCAATGTGGCTATTATACAATAGTTAGCAGGTGCGTATTAATCGTACATCACCTGTATCGAGATCACTCTCAACAAGAGCGGGTATACAAAACAGTGATCTGGACAGGATAATGAGTAGGCCTGCAAAACTTATTGATGGGAGGTTAGCAGGAATCTATAGTCATGGTTTTAGTTCCGCTAAGTATTTGTGTTCTTTTAAATATCCCGCTTTAATGCAGCAGCACTTTGTGCTTAAACAATTAGAGAGCGACAACTATTCAAATACATTGCCTTGTATTGCCTATTAGCATTATGAAAACTTGGCTTTAGTGATGGTATTTAGGAATGACATATAATCCACTACCAGCGAAACTAGCGCAGATTATTTCCATTGGATGAGCTTTTGTTTGTTTGGTTAGATTGCTCAGAATTTTGAGTCTACCAATATATTTTGAGTATAAAGTGGTAATTAGCTGCGGATTACACTGGCGAAACAAAAGTATATTAGTTGAAGGGCAGCCTCTGTTTTTAGGTGATAGGGAGTTTGTGCCAGTTACTTTTGCTCGCATGATCGCCGCTACACGATCAATAATAGCTCCCCAAGTTGGTAACTCTTGTCGAAATTCATTCAGGTCTATTTCTAGGCCCTCACGAAATGTTTCATACAATCCAACATAGGCCATTTTAAAGGTCACATCTTCGGTGACTTTTGAATGCTTAACGCGAAGCTCCTCAAACTCTGAGGCATAAACTAAAGGTATAATACAGTGAGAAGAATAACGATAAAATTGCTTGCTTTTATAGAGCGGTGACAATGCAGAATAGAATAAACTTTTTGCAGGGATTACGTTGCTGTTACGCTTAGGTTGATTGCCAATAATTGGTACTAAAATCTCGCCGTTATGGCCTCTGTCGTAATCAGGAAGATCTTTATTGAGAGCCGCTCTTACGGACTGCTTGTCTCTCACTAAGTGGTAATAGGCCGCGTTGAGTAGCCAAAATATTTGTTCTGAGTAAGTATGTGCTTCTTCATGGCTTTGCCATTCTTTATTGGGCATTAACATCCAGCGTCCTACGCGCTTTCCGTTTTCTTTGTCTTCATAGAACGCTTTAAGCTCTTTAGCCATGTAATATACATGCTCCATCTTCAGTGAATAAATTTCGGGAAGATGAACAAAGCGTGCAAGGCCTGGAGCGTAAGGGCAGATGCTTTCCTTTCTGGCTATTGAGGCACGAACTTCCAATTCTCTTTGCTGTGGGCTCAGATCTGATTTTTGAAACTTAAGTTCCCTGACGCTATTCACAATACTACTCTCCATTCATTCGTTGTTTTAATGCTGTCGTTAGTAGTAACAAGCGTTTCTTCATAAATTTTACTCCAGAATTATGTTTAAAATCGTCGAATTACGGATAAACCAGCCGATATAATTAGGTTTTCCATGCATTTGAGCATGGGCCTTCTATCGTTCGTAAAAAGTAGAGTTCGAGTATTAGCTATCAGAAAGGTGATGTATATTCGCTAAAAATGCATGCAGCTATACGATTATGTATGGATTACTGGATCAAGTTAGATTAAATAGACGATGAATGAATCTTTTCTGTCTTGGGAATACGCGCAAACCTTTTTGGCTGTTATTGAGCATACTAGCTTTAGTGCGTCAGCTTGTTCGCTGTGGATGGGACAACCGACCATCAGTCGTCGAATTAAAAATTTAGAAGAGATGTTATCTGAGCAGTTGTTTATCCGTTGCAAACATGGCGCTGAAGCGACAGATGCTGCGCACCATTTAAAGCCGGCGGCGGAGCAAATAGCTAAGTGTGCAGCTGAATTTAGTCGCTTAGCACTCCACCACGATGATGAACTCAGTGGCTTAGTGAAAATAGCAGCACCTCCCGGTGTATCTGTTGAATAACTAGCGCCGTTTGCTTACATGCTGAAGTCGCTAGAGCCAGGAATTTGTTTAGAAATCCTATCATCGGTTTATCACGTGAATTTGACGCGAGGTGTCGCTGATATAGCACTTCGCGCTCAACCTCCCAATCAACCTGAGCTGATTTGCTTACATGAAATAATTTCCGAACAGGGAGTCTATGTCTCCAAGCAATATGCAGATACCTTACAAGAGCCTTGCAGCTGGGCTGACTTAGATTGTGTGGCTTGGTCAAGTCAATTTCGGCACGTACTTCCCAGCCCCATGGTGGAACGAATTATTCTAGACTCTACCTCGGTGTTTTCGAGTGACGACTAAAGGGTTCAAAAGGCAGCAGTTGCAGCGGGTGTAGGGGCGATGATATTAAGCCAGCCATTAGACTTCAAACAATCTGAGTTGGTAGAGATTGATGTCGGGGTGGGTCTGCCAGCTAGAAAGTTTTACATTGTGTGCGCCAAGAGTATGAGTCATGTGCCCCGAGTGATGGTGGTGGTAGAACATTTGGTGAGTGTTTTGAATAGGTTGTTTCTATCTACTACGATCAAGAAGAGTGATTGTCTGTTATCGTATACATGCTAATGAGATTTCAGGCCGAGCTTGTGATTGGCTATGTCTCAACAGCAGTTCTTGATAACTAGTGCTTTATACTTAAAGCCAGCGTTTTTCTGGCATTCCAAAAGGTTTGGCTTTTGCTCATTTCCGTTAGTTATCACGAATTTCAAATTGGCTGAATTATCCTGAGTTTAGCGATCTTGCCAAAAGGCGGTTTAGTGGCAAACCAAGCCGCTTAAGCAGAGGACGACTTCAGAGTCATCCTGAATCATAAAGCTTTTTTCTTAAAGTCTTTCTGTATCAAGACTATTCATTGAATGAATTCAATATATTTAAAATAAAAAAGAGGGGTGGCCAAAGTATAGTCAAAAATGGCAGCCAACTTATCGTCTCAAGAGCATTTCATGTAACAAAGGAGGGGGCTTGTAGACTAATTATCCCGAGATAAAGTTTAAGTCAAGATAGGGAAAGGGCCGGTAAATTCTTTTTACCCCAGGTGATTTCAAGGTTGTATAGGTTACGTTGTATGGGTGATATTTTGCGCATCGAATGCTTGGCCTGTAATGCCCTTACTCGCTTCGCCCATCAAATAAAGATAAATCGGCATAATATCTTCTGGCGTTGGATTATGGATAGGGTTTTCGGCAGGGTAGGCACTTGCTCGCATATTTGTTCTTGTTGCGCCAGGATTTATACTGTTTACGCGTACATTATGTTGTTCGTCATCAAGTTCGTCCGCTAAGACTTGCATCATGCCTTCATTGGCAAATTTAGAAACGGCATAAGCGCCCCAAAATGCTCTGCCTTTTCGGCCTACGCTTGAGGATGTAAAAATGATTGAGGCATCTTCGGATAAACGTAATAGTGGAATAAGTGTTTTAGTCATCATGAATGGTGCTGTGACATTTACTTGCATTATTTGGTTCCAGACAGGCACTTCATACTGCTCTATTGTGGTTAATGAACCGAGTAAGGCTGCGTTATGCAATATACCATCTAGTTTTCCAAATGCATTTTCAATAGATACCGCTACATCGTCATAATCTTTCTCAGCAGCACCTTCCATGTTTAATGGAATGATTGCAGGCTTAGCACCACCATTAGCTTCTATTTCATCATATACCGCTTCTAGTTTTGATACCGTTCGTCCAAGCAAAATTACGGTAGCGCCATATTTTGCAAACGTGATTGCCGCTGTTCGCCCAATGCCAGCACCAGCGCCGGTAACCAAAATCTTTTTGTCTTGAAGAAGGTTTTCGGGTGTTTGGTAGTCAAACATAAGCGGCTCACAATTTAATAGGGTGGTTAGAAGGGGTAATACATAGAATTTTATTGAATATAAACACAAAGTGCTATGAGTATTTTACAAAGTAAGTGTTTAACTGTTTGTAAAATGGGTAGTGACTGTTGGTCACGAAATGTTGTACTCTCTAATTATTGAAATAGTATCGAATGATATGAAAGCCTAAACTTTAATACGCACCAAAAATAAACATTAGAATGACCACACATAGGAAATAATAATGAGTCTGAAAATAATTACAATACATGAAAAATTTAATGCACCCATTGCTCAGGTATTTGGAATATTAAGTAACCATGAGAAATTTGGCGAGATATGCGGCATAAATATGACGCGTATCCAAGATGGTGAAGATGGTTTGAATGGTAAAGGTTCTATTAGAACGATTAAAATTGGGCCATTGCCTGCCTTTGAAGAAACGATTACAGACTTTATTCAGAATGAATTTATCGAATATAAAATAACAAAAGGTAGTCCGATTAAGAATCATGTCGGTACCTTGAAGTTTTCTGAGAAAAACAATCAAACAGAGTTAGATTACGTGATAAAACTCGAATCTAAAATTCCATTTACCTCAAGTATAATTAAGTCAGCGCTTCAAAGTGGAATATCTAAAGGCTTAAGAAAATATTCTAAATCTTTATAAAGTCTGTGCTTTTATAATAATACCGTGTAGTAATTAAAAGAGTTGAATTTATAGTTTGAGAGACAAAATTTGTTGGTTCTTAGACTTGATTTTAGTCTGAGGACAGACTTTGTTAAAAATACTGCTCCTGTTGTAAAATTTCTTCCTATACTTATGGGTATAAACTTTAGGTCGGTCTAATTTATTACGTAGGAGTATATGTTGCTTCAGTTATTTTTATTAAAAACCTTACTGCTGCTGACATTTCTGCCCTTCACGGTATTTGCTTTTGAGATGCAGGTCATTGATCAAAACGGGACGCCTGTTTCCAATGCTGTGGTTAGTATTCCTGGAGGTAGTATTGACGCAGTAAATCCCGCGCCGGCTATTATGGATCAAGTAAAGCGACAGTTCAAACCACTGGTGTTGGCGGTTGAAAAAGGACGAGAGGTCGTATTTCCAAATAGTGATAACATTCGTCATCACGTTTATTCTTTCTCTGAACCCAAAAGTTTTCAAATAAAACTATATAAAGATAATCCGAAAAAACCAATAAAATTCGATCAAGACGGTATCGTAGTTTTAGGTTGTAATATTCATGATTCAATGATCGGTTACATTTTTGTATCACCTTGGTCTAACTTTCAGGTTTCAAATGAATCAGGCAAAGTCTCTTTTGAGGGGGCGCCAAAAGAAGTCGCTATTTGGCATCCGTGGGTTAAGGGTCTTGAGAAACCAGAACAGATAAAATTTAGCGAATTAGAGAAAAATAATTTTAAGACTACATTATTATTAACACCACCAAAGCCGATTATAAAGCTTAAAAATAAATTCAAAAAATACTACAAATAGTAAAAGATAACATTTATGAATCTAAGCTTACGGAACAAAATTCTCCGATTAATACTGGGTTTGATGATTGTATCGTCAGTGGCCACCATTTCAGCTGTACTATTTGCTACAAATGCTAGTGTAGAGCGACAATCAAGCGATAAACTAGACATAGGGCGGCGTGTGTTTGAGCAGTTGATGCAGAATCGTAGTCAGCAATTATTTGGATCTGCGGAGTTACTAACCGAAGATTTCGGCTTTAAAGGTGCTGTCGCACAAGGTGACCAAGGAACAATTCTATCGGTGCTCGAAAACCATGGTGCCAGAATAGGTGCCGATTTAATGATGCTTGCTTCTTTAGATGGTGAATTGATTGCGCGCACAGATGCTTCGATATCGTCAACGAAAGGCTTTCCATTTGTTCACCTGTTGCCTAAAGCTGTGATAGATAATGGTTTGATGACGGTGGCAATGGTCGATGGCACAGCTTATCAGTTAGTGTTGCTGCAAGTATCAGCACCTAGGCCTATTGCATGGGCTGCAATGGGTTTTATAATTGATCAGTCGTTAGCGAATCAATTGAAATCATTAACAAATCTTGAGGTTTCTTATTTAGGGGTGGATAGTTTTAACGACAATTTTGTTATCTCGACGATGCAAAAGGAAACGCATGACGGTATTTTAAACGAAAGAATGCAATCTGATTATCTAAAAAGCTTTGAAGCCATAGACAAACTAAAGCGTATGCAGCTTGGGCCGAATGAATATCTTTCTTTATATGTACCAATAGTCGCCACACCTGAGTATAAAGTGAACGCTGTTTTAAGCGCATCATTGAGTGAAGAACGTAATAACTTTTACTTGCTTAAAATAGAAATTTTACTGGTAGCGATTCTGTCATTAATTGGTTCTTTTATTGGTGCGTTCTTTCTATCAGGAAACATAACACGTCCGATAAAAAATTTAGTGGATGCGGCAAAGCGAATTAGTAGTGGTGATTATAGTGTTGACTTGCCCTTGGTTAACAATATTAAAGATGAAGTGAATGTGCTGGCTAGTAGTTTTAATGTAATGCAAAAAGGCATTGCAGACCGCGAAGAAAAAATATTACATCAAGCCTATCACGATACGCTTACTAACCTTCCTAATAGAATGTTAGCAACACAAGAAATGAGAAAATTAATTAGCTTTTGTCACGATACTGACGGGAGCTTTGCATTAATGGCCATGAACATTAACCGGTTTAAACAGATTAATGACACCTTTGGCTATCAGACTGGGGATGGTCTCTTAAAAGCATTTTCAACGCGTCTAGGGGAGATAAATAAAGGAGTAAATTTTTGTGCTCGATTAGGGGCGGACGAATTCCTTTTATTGATTCAGAGTCAGGGTGATGTGAATTTTTCTTCATTGGTAGAAAGCTCGGTTAAATCTCTAAGTAAGAGTTATTTTATTGATGATTTTGAAGTCATCGTTTCATTAAGGGTTGGGGTGGCTATTTATCCCTTAGACGGAGATAAAACAGGGCAACTTCTGCGTCGAACCGAAATCGCTTTAAACGATGCTAAGCAAAAAAAGAGAGAGATTCAGTTTTACGAGCAAGGTAGTGATGCGAGGCACCAAAATAGGATTCGTTTGATAAATGATTTGAAATTGGCAATTTCAAATAATGATCTAGTGATGTTTTATCAGCCTAAGGTTGACTTGCACCTACGTAAAGTTACTCAGGTTGAAGCCTTAATTCGATGGTTTCATAAAGAGCTAAAGTTTGTTTCACCTGAAGAGTTTATTGGTTTAGCTGAGCAAGCGGGTTTGATGCCGGTATTAACGCGCTGGGTATTAAAGACTGTGATAGAAGAGTTAAGTGCTTGGTTAAAAAGTGGTGTGGATGTCGCTATGGCCGTCAACTTATCTGCTTATGACTTAGCGCATGATGATCTGCCTGATTATATTGATGAATTATTAGCTCAATATGACGTACCTGCTACGCATTTGATTTTAGAAGTAACCGAAAGTGCTGTTATTGAAGAGCCAGAACAAGCGATGCGTGTATTGAATCGATTTAAAGATTCTGGTATCAAGCTGGCTATTGATGATTATGGTACGGGTTATTCATCGTTAGGGCAGTTAAAAAATATGCCGGTTGATGAGCTTAAAATTGATAAGTCATTTGTGTTGAAGTTAGAACAGGATAAAGATGATCAGGTGATTGTTCGATCAACCATTGAGATGGGTCATAATATTGGGCTAACGATTGTGGCTGAAGGTGTTGAAACCAAGGCTGCTTGGGATCTGCTCGAATCGTATGGTTGTGATAAATTACAAGGGTACTTTATTAGTAAACCGCAAGCACCATCAGACTTTTTACGATGGTATTCAAGCTATCAGGTAGATAAATAGTAATTTATGGTGATGTTACAAAAGTTATTTATTCTATTAGTGATTAACTGGCTAATACTGTTGTCTGGTGGAGTTTTTGCCGGAGGTAAGTTGGTTGGTAGTTCTGGTGTAACACAAATTGAAGGCAGTGGAGGTGGTGGAATTGTACCTTGGGCGACGTTAGCTGGATCTGGTACCAGAGATGAGGTGAGTGGTTCAGCTTTCTTTAGTGCCGTTAGTGTAGATGATTTTCGAATGTCGGCGTATGGCGTGTCATATGCCTTCCGTGACCGAGTTGAAGTATCTGTCGCGCACCAAGAATTTAGAAGTGATGATAAAACAGTACAGCTTGCCCAAAATGTATTAGGTATGAAAGTTCGGTTATTTGGTGATCTTGTTTATACACCTTGGCCACAAGTGGCGTTAGGTGCTCAATACAAAAATGCAAGTAGTTCTAATGCTATTCGGTTTCTAGGCGCAAAAAAAGATCATGGGGTAGATTATTATCTTGCAGTCACTAAAGCTTGGTTGGATGGTCCCTTACATCGAACGTTTGTATTAAACACAACGTTGCGCTATAGCAAAGCTAATCAGTTAGGTTTACTCGGCTTTGGTGGAGACAAGCAAGACGGCTATCTAGGGTTACTTGAGGCGAGTGCTGTAATATTTGTTACGCGACACTGGGCGTTGGGCGCAGAGTATCGTCAAAAACCGAATCAATTAAATGCGATTAAAGAAGATGACTGGAAAGATCTTTTTGTTACATATATTCCGAATAAAAAAGCAGCATTAAGTTTTGCTGTGGTAGATCTGGGTCGAATTGGCGGTAGAAAGAAACAAACAGGCGGTTATTTATCGCTACAAATTGCTTATTGATCAAGTGAATTTTTACTTATGCTTAATTTTGACGGGTTTAAAAAATGTATCGGTATTTGTTAGCTAGTTTTTTGGTGTCTATGTTGGGGGCCTGTCAGTCACTTCCTGAGCAAGATGATAGTTTATATCTTGCTTTAGGTGGTAAGGCGGGTATTTCTAAAATAATAGATATTTTTATTTATGAAATCGGTCAGACAGAAGAAGTGGTACATCATTTTGAGGATACTGATATCGATCGGTTTAGAGAGAAGCAAATAGAACATATTTGTGTACTTGCTGGTGGCCCATGTACTTACATGGGAGATGAAATGCGACCTGTGCATGAAGGAATGAATATATCTGAAGCAGAATTTAATGCGATGACAGATGCAATGATTCGAGCATTAAACGTAGCAAAAATTTCTATAGGCGATCGTAACCGTTTGCTTGCGATTATTGCGCCAATGAGAGCAGAGGTTATTTATCAATAGCCCTATTTTTGAAGGTAATAAGTATGTGAACAAATTGTTGATTCAACGACAGGGTATAAGCAATTATTTCTTTAACAAATCTAAACATAAAGTTTTGTTGATAAATCGGGTTGTTTAATCAATACTTTGATTACAGTTGTGAAAGTTTTTTATTAATAAAAGCAACCATATGTGGCGGTTTCTTAATCTCTTGTGTCCATAAAATAATCAATTTTGGGCTAGGTTTATGGAAGATGCTGTTTTTTGTGTTAAAAAAATAAACGATAAAGGATAAAAAGTGATGATACGCAAGCTTGTCTTTGCTCTCTCACTGCTCGGTGTATGTTCTACTGGGTTAGTTCATGCATTAGGTCTGGGTGAGGCGACAGTTAAATCTTCGCTTAATCAGCCGTTAACGGCTGAAATCGAATTAGTAAGTATTGGTGAGCTTGGTATAGATGAAATTCTACCAGGGCTTGCAACGAGAGAAGAGTTTCTGAGGGCAAAAGTAGATAGAGTCTATTTTTTATCAGACCTTCGTTTTGAAGTGATTGAAAATGAAAAAGGTAACTTGGCGGTTGTATTAACGACGACTAAACCAGTCAGAGAGCCTTTTTTAAATTTTCTTGTAGAAGTTATTTGGCCTAGTGGCCGGTTACTACGAGAATATGCGCTACTGATTGACCCGCCCTTGTATAGCAAAGAAAAAGCGTCGCCAGTGCAAACACCTTTGTCTAGTCAGCGTGCTGATGATATGGCGTCGGCTAAGAAATTAAGTTCAGGTGATCAATTAAATGTCACAGGGTCAACAAAATCTTCAGTCGTTGCGGTTAACGCTTCCGGTCAGACTGGAGGAACTTATGGTGCAACAAATGCTAAAGATACTTTGTGGGAAATAGCCGTTAAAGCACGCCCAGATCGCAGTGTTACACCGCAGCAGGTTATGTTGTCGATTCAAGATTTAAATCCGAAAGCATTTGTTGATCAAAACATAAATAAATTAAAAGCAGGTCAGGTATTAAGGCTTCCTACACTTGAGCAAGTGAAAGAAAGAACGAGTAACCAAGCGATTGTAGAGGTGATTGCTCAAAATGAAGCCATTAGGCCAAAACGTACGCGATCGGTTGCATCAACTGCTAAACAATCACCCCCAAAAGCTAGTCAAGCTTCGGGCTCGAATGCAGATGAGCTTAAGCTGGTGGTTGCAAGCAACCAAGCGAATGCCTCCAATACAGCAAACTCTGGTTCATCTTTGCAAGCAGGAAATGGCCGGGCTGAATCAAACGAAGAGATGATGCTTGCCCTCGAGAAATTAGATAAATCGAATTTGGAAAATACGGAACTCAATGGTCGAGTAACGGATCTTGAAGAGCAATTACAAACACTTCAACGGATTCTAGCGCTTAAAAATGATCAACTTGCTAATATTCAAGGGCAAATGAGAGCGAATGAACTTGCTGAACTTGATGATAATGCTGAGGTCGCTGTTCAAAAAAATGCTGATCAAGCGGCTATTGACAAACCTGCTTCAGACCAAGCAGAAAGTGTTGGGCCGGTTATAGTGGCTGATAAAGTTAAAGCTGAGGTTGAAGAAGTTAAAGAAGTAGTGGCGTCAGTTTCTAGCCGTGCACCGGAAAAGACTCAAAATATAGTTGAAATGGTGCTTGGTAATCCTTTGTATCTAGGTCTTCTTGTTATTGGTGTGATTGTTTTACTTGCAGTACTTTGGATGGTTTCACGTAATAATGCTTTAAAAGAAGAAGAGTATTACGCGCAGAACGTAGACGATGAGAGTGAAGATCATGAAGAGGACTTTTTTGAAACAAATGGAGGTGAATCTCAAGAATTTGATGCAAATCTAGATGAAATGAATAGCCTTGCTGCCAGCGATGAAAGTGAACTGGTTGATAATGATTTTTCACTTGGTGAAGGTCATGGTTCGGATTTTGATTCGCATGAGGAAGAAGACGAATCTGAAGATGTTATCGCCGAAGCCGATGTTTATATCGCGTATGGCCGTTTAGATCAGGCTGCAAATATTTTAGAGAATGCTGTTTCAGCAGATCCTGTCCGAACTGATTACCGGTTAAAGCTGTTGGAAGTATATAAAGATAGTAATGATACCGAGGCATTTAATAGACAGTTTAGTGAGCTAGAGGCAATTCAGGATGTGAGTGCAATCGAAGACGCGACTCAGATTAGAGCGGAGCTATTAGAAAATGAACTCGTTTCACTTGAAGACAAAGAGCAAGAGCTTGCTGAATCTCGTCAACTTGAGGAAGCGTTAGAGTCTAAATACGACCATGGCGCAGTGCTTGAAACTGAAGCTGAAGCGCTAGAAAATGATACTAAATCATTTGATTTTGACAGTGTTGATGAAACGAGTGAAGTGGATTTAGGTGTTGACTTTAGTTCAGATGAGCTTGAATTAGATTTAGATGTCGATTTAGATCTTGCTCAAGAAGACGAATTGTTGGCGGCTGAAGTTGATGACTTGGAATTTGATGCCGCTGATTTAGAACTTGAGGCAGATGATCTTGATGATACAACACTGCTTCAGGAGATCGATAGTGGTAGTTTATTGGATGATGAACTTGCAGCGCCTTTATCAGGAAGTGCTGATATATTGGATATTGATCTTGATGATGTTGATCTATCGGGTGAACTTAACCAAGAAACTGAAATAGAGCTCTCTAATGATTTATCTGCTGAGTTAGACTTATCTGAATACGCAAACTTGTCGTTAGAATCAGCGCTTTCGTTGTCTAAAGAGCCTTTAGAAGATGCCGTTAGCGATGAAATTTTAGATGAAGCGGTAGAAGCCTTT
Source organism: Oleiphilaceae bacterium (assembly GCA_047628385.1). GTDB lineage: Bacteria > Pseudomonadota > Gammaproteobacteria > Pseudomonadales > Oleiphilaceae > PZPK01. Next base: position 8,949 of record JBLHVH010000021.1, on the reverse strand, counting down.
AGTGGTAATGATGAATTAGTAGACGGGCTTGGTGATACAGATGATTTCGATTTCTTAGATGGTACGGATGAAGCATCGACTAAATTGGACTTAGCGCGAGCCTATATTGATATGGGAGATGTTGATGGTGCTAAAGATATTTTGGAGGAAGTTGCGAAAGAGGGATCTGAGGCGCAGAAAACAGAAGCAAATGACTTATTGGGCTCTTTGGGTGCCTAGTGATTAGTTTGTTTTTTATAAATATGATTTAGGAAAGTAAACAACTGATGGCAGTAGAATCTCAACCAGGTAAATTACCTAGGCTAGAAAAGATAACTGAGCCTGAGATGACTATAACGAAGAAAAAACACACGGCCGGTGACAATTTAGTCACTGGCCGTGTTGCGTTATGTCTTTCGTATAATGGCGCTAATTATCACGGTTGGCAAGCGCAGAAAAGCGGTATTCCTACCGTGCAAAAATATTTAGAGGCAGCGCTTTCAAGGGTGGCAAGTCACCCTGTTAAAGTGATTTGTGCAGGAAGAACAGATGCTACGGTTCATGCCTCTTACCAAGTAATACACTTCGAAACGACAGTTGAACGAAGCCAAAGGGCTTGGGTTTTTGGTTGTAATACATATCTTCCTAATGACATCAGCGTGTCTTGGGCGGGAAAGGTTGATTATGGTTTTCATGCTCGCTTTTCCGCCATAAGTAGACGTTATCATTATCTGATTTATAATCATCCGATCAGACCTTCCAGTTTTAACAAAGAAGTGACGTGGACTCATTACCCGCTAGATGAAAAAAAGATGCATCAAGCGGCACAATCTTTGGTTGGGCGGCATGATTTTTCTTCCTTTCGTGCGGTAGGGTGTCAGGCTAATTCGCCTGTTAGAAGTCTAGAGTATGTCAATGTTCAACGATTCTCGAATATGATTATGATTGATATTAAGGGCAACGCGTTTCTTCATCATATGGTACGAAACATTGCTGGTGTTTTAATTGCTATCGGAAGCGATAAGAAACCTGTTGCGTGGTGCAAAGAAGTATTGGAACGTAAAGATCGTACTAAGGCTGATATAACTGCTTCTCCTAAAGGTTTGTATTTGACGCATGTTGAATACCCAATTGAGTTCGGTATTCCCATGTCTGCAGGTGCGCCTTCTCTTATTCAGGGAATGCTCGTTTCGAGCGGCCATAGTACGATTGATCAGGTAGGTTTATGGGATATAAACACTAAATAGTTAGAGGAGTAGCGGTCGTCATCTTTTATGGTCTCAGTAAGTGCTGTGAGGCTGTCGGATATAAGTCTGTTCTACTGTAAGTCGCTATGTCGGTCATATTTTCCGATCAAGTTCATTGAATAGGACAACTGTTCGCCTCAATTAATCGAGAAATCTAGTCCGATCTATCGAGTTTTTGTTATGAACACTTAAACCTGACAGACTACTTGTCTAGTTTAAGGCTTCGAATGAGGCAGACTTATTAGTCGTTCTTCTATTTATATTATATTTTAAGTTGGTATTGATTGAGAATCATGTCGATTAATCCTTTAGTCAGGTGCTTCAAATCGATATACTTACAGACTGATTTAGATAAACTTCTGCTCATCAATGGATAATGGCGAACTATGTTGCGTGTTAGAACTAAAATTTGTGGTATTACACGTGTAGAAGATGCGATTTGTGCTGTAAATTCTGGAGCTGATGCGATTGGTTTAGTATTTTATACGCCAAGCCCTCGAAATGTATCAGTCGAGCAGGCTCAAAAAATCTGTGCAGTGCTTCCCCCATTTGTTACGGTCGTTGCTTTATTTGTTGATGAGCAACGGGAAGTTATTGAACAAATATGTCAGGCTTTGCCTATTAACTTATTGCAGTTTCATGGCAAAGAGTCTGAAAAAGATTGTTTAGGCTTTAGTATTCCTTATATTAAAGCGATTAGAGTGCGTTTCGATTCGGATGTAAGTAAAGCGGAATTAGCATACAAAAGTGCTCAAGCTATTTTGGTCGACGCCTACAAGAAAGGTGTGGTCGGTGGCACAGGAGAGTTATTTGACTGGTCTTTATTGCCTTTAGAGCATAAAAAACCATTAATTCTTGCAGGTGGCTTAACACCTGATAATATTCGAAAAGCAATTCAGACTGTTCAACCCTATGCCGTAGATGTGAGTGGGGGCGTTGAGTTTAAAAAAAGTATTAAAGACCATGAGAAAATTTGTCAATTTATAAAAGAGGTGTCGCGTGGGTTCGAAGACAAATAAAGGTATTACCGAAGAATTACTAAATCAGATGCCCGATGACAAAGGGCACTTTGGACCATATGGTGGGCGTTTTGTGTCTGAAACACTCATGCCTTCTTTGCTCGAACTTGAAGAGCAATATTTATCCTTTAAAGATGATCCTACTTTTAGAAAAGAATTTGATAAGGATATGGCTGACTATGTTGGTCGACCCTCACCCCTTTATTTAGCGGAACGTTTAACGCGCGAAGTGGGTGGTGCTAAGATTTATCTTAAGCGTGAAGACCTTAATCATACAGGGGCTCACAAAATCAATAATACGATTGGCCAAGCTTTGTTAGCGAAGCGTCTTGGTAAGCCTCGCGTTATTGCTGAAACAGGTGCAGGGCAGCATGGTGTTGCAACAGCAACTGTTGCTGCCAGACTTAATTTGAAGTGTAAAATATTCATGGGCATTGAGGATGTTAAGCGACAAGCCTTAAATGTATACAGAATGAAGCTTTTAGGTGCTGAAGTAGAGGCGGTAACAAGTGGGACTCAAACATTAAAAGATGCTATGAACGAAGCGTTACGTGACTGGGTAACCAATGTAGATGATACTTTTTATATTATTGGAACCGTCGCAGGGCCGCACCCTTATCCAATGTTGGTGAGAGATTTTCAGTCAATTATAGGACGTGAAGCAAGAGCGCAATGCCTTGAAAAAGAAGGGCGATTGCCTGATGCTTTAGTAGCTTGTGTTGGTGGTGGTTCAAATGCAATAGGCCTGTTTTATCCATTCATTCTTGATGAAAACGTCGAAATGTACGGGGTAGAAGCCGGTGGTCATGGTATTGAAACCGGACAACATGCAGCACCGTTATGTGCAGGTAAACCCGGTGTATTACACGGTAATCGTACATATTTAATGTCAGATGAATCTGGTCAGATTCAAAGTACACATTCAATTTCTGCAGGCCTAGATTACCCTGGAGTAGGGCCTGAACATTCGTGGTTAAAGGACATGAAGCGAGCAGAGTATGTGTCGGTTACCGATACTGAAGCTTTAGATGCTTTTCGTCGTTTAACGTTAGTTGAAGGCATTATGCCGGCTTTGGAAACAAGTCATGCTATTGCTTATGGCATTAAAAAAGCAGCCATGATGAAAAAAGATCAAATATTAATCATTAATCTATCGGGACGTGGTGACAAAGATATCCACACAATTGCTACTATTGATGGTATTAAGGTCTAATTATGAGTCGTATAAAAGAAGTAATGGTAGCCTTAGAAGCGCAAGGTAAAAAAGCGTTAATACCTTATATTACCGGTGGTGACCCTCGTCCTAATTGGACCGTCGAACTAATGCATACTCTTGTTCAGGCGGGCGCTGATATTATTGAGTTAGGTGTGCCTTTTTCTGATCCTATGGCTGATGGTCCTGTTATTCAATTAGCTTGTGAACGGGCGCTTGAACATAATACGAGCCTTGATGATATTTTTTTAATGGTTAAAGCGTTTCGTGAAACAGATCAAAAAACACCTGTTGTGCTGATGGGTTACTTAAACCCATTAGAAATTAAAGGCTATGAGTGTTTTGCGAAAGAAGCCGCTGAGTCGGGTGCAGATGGGGCATTAATCGTAGATCTTCCACCGGAAGAAGCGCGTTCATTGGTTCCATTTTTAAAAGAAAATAATTTGGATTCCGTCTTTTTGATTGCGCCAACAACGACTGACGATCGCGTTAAGTTTATTTGCGATCAAAGTAGTGGTTATGTTTATTATGTTTCAGTTAAAGGTGTGACTGGATCGGCAACATTAAACGTCGATGAAGTTGCAGAGAAAGTGACTGAAATTAAAGCTCATAATCAAATACCTGTGTGTGTTGGTTTTGGTATAAACAATGCTGAATCAGCAGCTAAAGTCTCAAAAGTTGGCGATGGTGTGATTGTGGGCAGTGTAATTGTAAATTTAATTGCCAAAAATAAAGATGATAAAGTTGCCATGAATCGTGAAATAAAAGCGTTAGTGTCTTCCATGCGCATAGCAATGGATGCTTAACTTTTTAGTATATTTTAATATTACTATAAGTTCAAAAATTTGGTACTCACAATAGGAAAACCTCATGAGTAGCTGGCTAGACAGAATTAAACCAAGCTCAATTCGATCGGACGCAAAAACAAGAGGGAACATTCCACAAGGTGTGTGGAAAAAGTGTCCTAAATGTGGCGCTGCATTGTATGGGCCTGAGCTAGCAAAAAACCTTGAAGTTTGTCCGAAGTGTCAGCATCATATGCGAGTCTCAGCAAGACAACGTATTGATATTTTCTTAGATGCAAATCACCGTGTTGAGTTAAATGCAAATCTTGAACCGCAAGACCGTTTACGTTTTAAAGATACTAAAAAATACAAAGACCGTTTGGTCGCTAATCAAAAAACAACAAATGAAAAAGATGCGTTAATCACATTTAAAGGTGAAGTTGAAGGCGTGCCAGTGGTTGTGGCTGCTTTTGAATTCTCTTTTCTGGGTGGTTCTATGGGCGCTGTCGTCGGAGAAAAATTTGTTCGCGCAATTAAACTCTGCTTAGATGAGCATAAACCTTTAATTTGTTTTAGTGCAAGTGGCGGCGCGCGAATGCAGGAGGCGTTAATTTCTTTAATGCAGATGGCTAAAACGGCTGCGGCACTTGAGAAGTTAAAACAAGCGGGACTTCCTTATATATCTGTGATGACAGACCCTGTTTTTGGTGGTGTTTCGGCTAGTCTTGCAATGCTTGGGGATATCAATGTAGCGGAGCCTAATGCATTAATTGGTTTTGCAGGCCCGCGGGTTATCGAACAAACTGTTAGAGAGAAATTACCTGAAGGCTTTCAACGCAGTGAGTTTTTGTTAGAGCATGGCGCAATAGACATGATTTTAGCGAGAGACCAATTACGTTTACGTTTGTCATCATTACTTGAGAAATTATTATATTCAGTCAATACAAAGAAAAGTCGTCTTGAGTTAGTAAAAAGTGAGGAAGACTTGGTCGCTGTTTCTCCTGAAAATACGGATGTAAATCAGACTCAAATTGGCACAGAGTGATACCGTATTGAATTCGCTTGAAGAGTGGTTAGACTATATTTCTAAAACCCATCCCTCAGAAATTGAAATGGGACTCGACCGTATTCGTCGTGTTTTTAAAAAAATGAAGAAATTACAACGTTCTAATGGCTTGAAACCTAAACAAATAGTGGTAGTGTCGGGTACAAATGGTAAGGGTTCAACTATTGCATTGATTGAATCTGGGCTTATCGCCATGGGGCATACTGTCGGGTCCTATACGTCGCCTCACATACGAAAATATAATGAGCGAGTCAAAATTAATGCTCAGCCTATTTCAGATCAAACTCTAATTGATTCTTTTACACAAGTTGATAATGCTAGAGCAGGTGTTCCGCTAACATATTTCGAATTTGGTACTTTAGCTGCATTTGATGTTTTGTTTAATAGTCAGCTTGATGTACTGATTCTTGAAATTGGTCTTGGTGGTCGTCTAGATGCGGTTAATATTATCGATGCAGATTTATCAATTATTACTTCAGTTGCATTGGATCATACCGATTGGCTAGGCTCCTCATTAGAAGGGATTGGGTTTGAGAAAGCGGGTATATTACGTGCCAATGGGCAGGCTATATTAGGTGAAAAATTACCAAATAGTGTTAGCCTACATGCAAAATCGCTTGATTGTAAAACGTTGACCGTTCATCAGGACATTATTCGAAACGAGCAGGGCGTTACTTTGTTAACGGAGACGGGAGAAAAGAAATTTCAAGGTTTTCCTAGTATCCGACTACCAGAAAATAATATTTTAATCGCGTTTCAAGCGCTTATCAAAATTTCTGAAAACTTAGCTCAGGTTAGTAAATCAATTTTTAGCTATAATTTAATGCTTGAATGCTTTAATAATGTGAAAATTGAAGGTCGGCTTGAAGAAGTAAAACATACAACGCTTGGTTCGAATCAACACGTTTTTTTAGATGTTGGGCATAATCCTCATGCTGCTAGTTATTTATTAGGTGTGCTGAAAGGCTTAAAGTTACCAGGTATGACGATTAATGCTGTTTATTCATCTTTAGCGGATAAAGATGTTGATGCGCTTGCTAAAATATTATCACCGGTAATTGATAAGTGGTTTCTAGCACCCCTGCATGACGACCGTGCTCTTGATATTATTAAGCTAGAATCAGCAGTAGGGGGGTATACAAGAAATATGTTATCGTTTGGATCTTTACATGAAGCATTACATTCAGCATTAGCGCGTAGACCAGATGAAAGCGGGTTAGAGCCAAAATCGATAACACTTGTATTTGGTTCATTTTATGTGATTGATGCCGCAAAGGCGTATTTTGAAGGTTTATGAGCGAAACTATTGATGGTTTAAAGCAGCGCCTAGTTGGGGCTTTCGTGATACTTTCTTTGGCAGTTATTTTTTTGCCGATGATTTTTGATGATCCCCATGAGGTAAAAAAAGTAACGATTGAGTCGGTTCCTCCCAAACCTAAATTTCAAAATATTGTGATTGAAAAGCCTAAACAGCCAACGTTTACGGTTGTTGATATTGACCCTAAAGACCATAAAGTTAAAAAAGTAGATCAAATAACTGTCACAAAAGATGCGACAAGAAAAATCACTAAAGTAGTGCCTGTAAAAGCTTCTAAAAAAATTGCACTTATCAAACCAGTAGTATCGCATTTACCAATATTTAAAAATATTTGGATGGTCCAACTTGGTACCTTCATTAAAACGAAAAATGCCTACGAATTAAGAGACCGTTTGAGAAAGGACGGCTTTGGTGGTCATGCAAAAGACATCAAAATCAAAGGTAAAAAGGCGGTTAGGGTTTTTTCAGGACCTTTTGTGAATAGAAGCCTAGCTGAAAAAATGAAAAAGAAATTAGATAAGAAGTACAAAGTTAAAAGCCTTATTATCTACTTCGATGCGTAATTGTATTAAGCTAATTTATCTTTCTTCGAATTAATAGTACCGAAAATGGGTTCAACTTTGGTATGATGCGCGCCTGTTATAAATACCAACAAAACTGCAAATTTCTTTAAAGGTAATACAACGTTAAATGACAAGCTTGAATTGGGCAGATTGGACACTTATTGTTATCATAACGCTGTCCAGCTTAATGAGTTTAAAGCGCGGTTTCATAAAGGAAGCGCTTTCTTTAGCAACTTGGGTTGTTGCTTTTGTTGTTGCGAGAACCTTTCACACCAATTTCCAAACCTTACTTATAGACACCATAGAAGAGCCAATGTTACGGGTTATATCTGCATTTGGTATTTTGTTTGTTGGTACTTTGTTAGTCGGGGCTGGCGTCAATTATATCGTTGGCGCGCTGGTTCGTTTGACCGGATTGACTCCAGTTGATCGTTTGCTAGGCGTTGTGTTTGGGCTAGCAAGAGGTTTGATATTATCGGTCGTTATAGTTGCTGTACTTCGATTAACACCAATTTCTTTAAGCGATTGGTGGCTAAATTCGGTAATGATTGAAAACTTGGCTATTTTAGAACAATGGTCAAGGTCTGTTTTTGAAAGTCGTTCAAATCCTAAAGTCTAAATTACAATTAAAGAGGTAGTGTTATGTGTGGCATCGTTGGCGTTGTTGGAAAGCGCAATGCAAATCAATCTTTATATGATGCATTAACCGTATTGCAACATCGCGGACAAGACGCTGCAGGAATCGTAACATGTCAGGATGACCGTTTTTTTCTTAGGAAAGATAACGGTCTCGTGCGCGATGTTTTTAGAACACGGCACATGCAGCGTTTGGCCGGTAATGTTGGTATTGGGCATGTCCGATACCCAACTGCCGGTTCATCTACCTCTGCTGAGGCACAACCATTTTATGTGAACTCCCCTTATGGCATTACTCTGGCTCATAATGGTAACTTAACAAACACTGCGGAGTTGGCAGATGGATTGCTAAAGTCTGACCTTCGACACATCAATACTAATTCTGATTCAGAAGTGTTGTTAAATGTTTTTGCTCATGAGCTTCAAATTCAGGGCAAGTTGGTACCAACACATAAAGAAATTTTTAAAGCGGTAAAAGAAGTTCACAAACGCTGTAAGGGTGGTTACGCGGTCATCGCGATGATAACAGGTTATGGCGTTTTGGCTTTTAGGGATCCTCATGGTATTCGCCCAGTCTGCTATGGAAAGCGCGAAACAGATTTGGGTACTGAATATATGATCGCTTCTGAGAGCGTTGCATTAGGTGCCTTAGGTTTTGAGCTAGTACGAGATATTGCGCCAGGTGAAGCGGTCTACATCGAAAATGAGGGGAACCTTCACACTGAACAATGTGCTGAAAATCCTCGCTTGAACCCATGTATATTTGAACATGTTTACTTTGCTAGACCAGACTCAATTATTGATAATATTTCAGTTTATAAAGCGCGACTTAGAATGGGTGAAAAACTTGCTCAAAAAGTTCTACGGTTGAGGCCAGAACACGATATTGATGTTGTTATACCGATTCCAGACACTAGTCGAACATCGGCTATGGAAATGGCCTTTGCTTTGGGGGTTAAGTTTAGGGAAGGCTTTATAAAAAATCGTTATATTGGTCGAACCTTTATTATGCCAGGACAAAGTCAGCGTAAGAAGTCTGTTCGTCAAAAATTGAATCCAATTGAATTAGAATTTAAAGACAAGAACGTCATGCTTGTTGATGACTCTATTGTCCGTGGTACAA
>JBLHVH010000020.1:0-27188 GCA_047628385.1 Oleiphilaceae bacterium | reverse complement strand
ATTTTTTGTTGTTTACAAAAAAAGGGCTATCTGCAAACCGCTTGCGGCGTGTTGCTTGAATATTTGCTGCCATTTTTCAGGTGTTCTGTGAATGTTTGCCATTGTTTTTCTCGGTGAGTAAACAATGGCTTTACTTTATAGGATTTAGGCTAGGATGGAATACGGTCTAAAATGACCGCTTACGGTAAAAGAGAGTAAGGCGGCATAAATTTAAACTTTAGGCGACAACTAGCTTGATAAATCTCCTTCAATTACCCAACGACCTTTAGGCACATTCGACCTCGTTAACTGCAACTTAACAGTTCTGATAGCGTGGTGAACGCTGCGCTCAGGTCTAAAGCCATAGGATAACGAATGAAAATCATTTTCCCATATTGGCTCCATTGCCATGAGTATGGCACGTTGTACTATCCTGTCTCTCAAGGTTGGTATGCCTAAAGGACGTTGCTTTCCATTGGCTTTGGGAATATAAACTCGTCTTGCAGGCATAGGTTGATAGTTACCCGAGAGCAAATCATTTCTGATTTCATTCAGATAACCATTCAAATTAGCCTGTAAGTGAATTTTAGTTATTCCATCAACGCCAGGTGTTTTGACACCCTTTGAGGAAAGTGTTACTTCAGCCGCTTTGCAAAGCCATAACGGGTGACTGATCAGGCGCAATAATCGATTAACGCGTCGCGATTTATCGGTTGCTGTCCATGTTGCTAATTTACGTTGCAGTTCGCTTATTATCAAAGGCCTTCACCTCATTAGGGTCAGATAATTTGCCTACGCAAATCAATTAAACTGCATCCCTTTGCCATGTAATGGGCTTTCCCCATCTCAGACTACTACGAACGCTCCGCCAGCTTTTTTGTCATCGGGGTCGTGCTCCCTTATTATTCAAACAAACCTTCCCCGGTTTACCTATCTGAACTCGAACATATTGGGGTGGATGCCGATCGCAGTCTTTAACCTTATCGTACTGTAAGGAGATGATGCTTAAACGAAGAATTGTGATTTAAACGTTTATCCTTTGATAAATACCTACATGTGATTTATCAAGTCGGCAATAAAACTGCTACCTGTAGCGTTATTGTAGTATCATACTGCCTGTTAATTCGTGTAGGCAGTGGCGACATTTCAGCCCATAGATGCGGGTTAATCGGTTCATGTTCTTCATCCGTCCAATACTTAGTCTAGAAGAGCATCTTGGCGTAACGAATTCGCCTCACTCCCGGTTGTCAGCGAGTTACATCACCTTACCAGCATACGATAAGTCACCGCCGCTCAGACTCAACTATCTGCACAACCAGATAGTGTCATAAACAATTTGGCTCCTGCCGCATTGCTCATGTATTTCAGATAGACTCGTGATTCATTAAAGCATTCCATGCTAGTGCTGAATTCCGGGCACACCATAGGTGATGTCGCTGACCCATACCTGGTTGGGGCTGGAGGATTGAATTGACGCGCAAGTAGGTTATCCGCAATACGAGACGTTTATAACCTATTTGTGCCTTCAGCTTCTCTTGTGCTTAATGTCTTATTTAACTAAGCATAAAAGCTACTTTGATGTAATTTGAATACTCGGCACATCGATATATTTGAACAAGGACAGAGCTTTGTTCTTTACTAAAGCGCTATTTTGAATTGGCTGAGGTGTCTCACCTAGATATATGCAATTATGAATGCTCAATTCTCGTGGGTGACTTGGAGCCCCAAATTTATTTATATATGTTTTGACGCACAAATAACATGCTCAATTTTAATCAAATTTCGGCCTCTTAATTCAAGGGATGGCATGTTAGTAATGCGAAATATTTAATCATCCTAATTACATATTTATGAAACTGTCGTATTATTAGTCCGACAGGAGTTGATCATTATATCAAATTCGGTACTAATACCTAACAGACTGCAACACGTGATCGTGCCATCTAGCTTCACTGTGACGATATTGTGAACTATACTTAGCCCCAAACCAGTGCTTCCATTTCGTCTATTTGTGGTAAAAAATGGGTCAAAGATTCTCGGTATGTTTTTTGCGTAAATACCTTTACCGTTATCGTTGAATTTAACCCTAAGGTTATTATTATGTGTTGTAATATCTATTTTTATTAGTTTCTCTGTATTAATTGGCTCTGAAAAAGCATGGGTGGTCGCATTTATTATCAAGCTAGTGATCATCTGAGAAAAGCTTTGAGGGTAGCTCTTAATAGTAATGTTTTGTGCACATTGAATATTCACCTGCACTTGATTTCGTTTAAGAGTATTACTGATGCTTTTGATGATCTCTTGCATATATTTAGATACATTAATGGTGCTGATTCTTTCAAAAGTATGGTCTCCCGATACATCTTTAAAGCTGTCTATCAGAGCTGCAGTTCTGTTTATATTGGATAAAACTATTGAATTAAGTTCCATTGATGAATCTAAATATTTATCAAAGTAAGTCTTGGTTATTTCGTTATTTTTATAGCGACACTTCATTTTTTCTTGTTGTTCAATAATGCTGGATATACCAGTTAAAGCGACTCCTAACGGCGTATTTAACTCGTGTGAAATACCTATAACCAAAGATCCCAAGTTAGCCACTTTTGCTGATTCTACTAACTTACCTTGGGTTTGGTTTAAGTTGATTAGAGAATTGCTTAATTTTGAGATCTTAAACTCTAGCTCTCGAGTTCTTTCATCGACCTTGAGCTGAAGTTGCTCATTAAAGCTCTCAGCTTTTTGTTTAGCATCATTTAACTCTGTTACATCAAAAAATGTACTAACAATCAGGTTAACATTACCATTGTTATCAATATAAGCATTTTTTTCAAAGACAAGATCTTTATATTCACCTACGGCGTTATAAACTTTGCTAATAAATGAATCAGCTCCTCCGTTAGCTATTAAATGTTTATCGCTATTCCTGTTAACCTCAAAGAAATCGAACTTAACTACTTCACTCATGTTCCTGCCTTTAATCTCATTGATTGAGTTGCCAACGAAAATAGCAAACGCATGATTACAGTCAATCAGTATGCCTTCATTGTTTTCGATAAATATTGGTGTATTAACAGTTTTCATCAGTAGTTGTTGAAACTCTAGCTGAGTTTCTAAATTTTTTTTATTATCCTCTACTAATTTTTGCATTAAGGAAAAATTTTCGATGAGTTGTCCTACTTCACTGCTGGCTCTTATCTCAATTTTTTGATGTGAATTACCTAATGCTATTGTTTTAGTGAGCTTACAGAGCAATATAATCGGCTTGACAAACTTATTTGCCATAAGGACTAATATAAAAAAACAGATAAAAATAGGAACACTCAATTTAGGTTTTAGATTATCTATTATGTTGTCTATCTTCGAATTGATCATCTGACTGATTCCCATTACTTCACTTTCATCAATAACTTGTGCGTAAAACCAATCAAGCTCAGTCAAGCGTGTAAAAGAAATATAGACGTTTCTATCCTCAAAGGTTACTTTGCGAAAACCTTGTTCTAGTGGTGCTGCCTCGTTTAATACGGCTTTAAAGTCAGAGTCATAATCGAGTAAACTTTGTTGAGTAAGCTTTTTGTCAAGAAAACTGTCTTTGTCATAAATATCTAGAATTGCTGATTTGGGTAGAGCGATAGGCCGTAGTTCCTTATCAAGTAAAATTGAATAGTTTAGACCTTTGTTTGCTTGATTGATAAAGAGCTCTAATAAAAGCTTTAAAGTCACATCTGTGCCGACAATACCGACAAAATTTCCTTTGACATAAATCGGTGCTATAGCGCTAATCATCCATTGTTGGGTTGCAGGATCTTTGTAAAGTGGCGTCCAAACTAGTTTTTTTTGTGGGTTTTTCTCAGGTGTAGCGGGCTTAAAGAAGATACTGTCAGGGGTACGTAAGTCTTCAGTAAAGAGGTCAATCATATTGGTTCTAGGGTAATAACGTACAAAGCCTTCTTTGCCTATAAAATAATTAGCAGTGGTGTATTTGCTGCGTTTTAATAAGGGTTTAAAATACTCATTAAGATAGGCGCTGACTTCGATTTTTTTTAATACTTTTGGGTTGACATCCATCCAAGTTGGTGACCAAAGTGAAGATATATCAGTGTTGATATTGATTAACTGATTATTGTCTTGGTGGATCAAGTGTACATTACTATCCCAATACAGCTTAGTATTAATTATGTCTTTATTGGCAAACAAATTTTGCGTAAAGCTGCGTAGATTGTTTACGTCGCTAGCGACATTACTAAACAGCAATTCCAATAATCTTTTTTGTACTTTGATATTTTTACTCTGGTTATCAGCGACCTGAGATAACAAGGTGGTTTGACTAACTTCTTTAGAGGCTGATTTTGCTAAATTTAACGATGAGGTACCAACATAATCACTCATGGCCAATAGAACTAAAAACATGATGGCGACTAACAGAATGATCTTAATCTTTATGTGGCAGACCTTAAATAAATTTGGCATGACAGACTCTAATTTATGGTGGTGAATCAAATAGCAAACGAGATTATGCCAAAAATGGTGAACGAGAACATCCTGTTTTTTAACCTATTTGTGTATGCTCGCTGCTATGCTAGGATTATTTTCAAGCGATTTTTTTTACACTTTCCGAGCAGAAATAAGTCGATCTCGGGTGTGTTTTTTAAAATCAATCGATTACATGGTCGAAAACGGATATTTTTTCAGCGTCGATGGCTATGTTATTATTCTTCAATACAGTGAGGTTAATACTTTTTTTCACCGATAACGGCTGTTCAATAGATATCTCTTCAATCTGCCAATCGTTGTCCATAATATCGATAAGTAATGAAGCTGTTTGAACACCTAAGCCATAATAATCTGGTATGATGCCAAAAGAACCCAAGTTAATCTTGCTAGTCAATAAACTCTCTATACCTACAACAACGGGGATTTTGGCTTTGCGTATTTCGGGCAGCCAAGCTTTAGATAGGGTCTTAGCGTTGAGCAAATTATTGTCATTGATCACCCATAATGCGTCGATATCATTTTTAAGCAGCGTCGCTAATTGCTTTCTTAAATTTTTTGGTCTGTTTTTATCCTTATTTTCCAAGGCAATGGATATTAGTTCAATGCCTTCCGCTTGAGTAAATTCTCTGTTAGTTTGAATAAAATCAGTCATCCATTCCCTATGCACCACCCCGACACGTTTGATGTTATTTTTAACCACGCTCCTAACATTAACCATACTGGTCACCAACGGTATTTCATAGGCTATACCCGTAACATTAGTAAGTTTGGCAATAAACTGATCTAAAAATAATGCTGCTACCGCGATACCAGGGGGGAATTCTTGCCCTTTATTAGTGGCTTGATATTTACTGTACAAGTTAACACTGGTATTGCCTACAAGTACAACAATATTCGGTTGATGTTTTTTAAGGGCTTGCTTTATCTCACTGATATTACTTTTTTTGGTGATGGTCAAATTGACAAAGCTCAATTCACCATCCAAATCACCCTTCAGCCCCTCTAAAATTTCGTTAAATTGCTCGCCAGCGGGAGATAGGCTTAACACTTTTGCTGCTATGCTCAAAGGGGTAAACATAAAGGCTAAAGAAAAAGCGGTGCATTTAATAATATTGATCATTTTCATAGAGAGACCCATTCATCCATTCCTAACATTGCATTCAATTTAGTATCAAAACTGTTGACACACTTTATTACTTGCTTATTTGCTGACACGTTACTTGTCGCTATTTTGAGCAGGCCCATTTTCATGTCCAATGGGAGTGCAACTAACTCAAGGTTAGATTTTGCTTGAATAGCCTTAAATAATCCCTGTGGAATAAATAGGCCAGCGACTGAACCAAAGGTGAGTAACGGTAATAAATCTTCTACCTTCGTAACCCTTTTTAATTTGATTTTCTTACCAAACAAAGTAGAGACATAATCAGACATCGGCTTTCGCCCTAGAATATCAATAACGCCGATCTTTTCCTTGTCTATTTGTGCCAGTTGTAATTGAGTATCTACCGAAACAAGCACATAGTCATCGTCTTGCCGGTCATCTTTTATGCCATTTAAAATTGGTGAAAAAGCATCTAAAGCTTCAACAACCGTTTGTAGAGAGATCACTGCATCGGGTCTATTTTTGACGACTTCTTTGCGAAAATCCTTAGAGCGACCAAATACCGTGATATCAAGAGCAGGGCAGTTCTGAGTGATAGTGTTTTGCACTGCTTTGGCACTGTTTTCGGTAGGCACAAAAACAAATACCGACTCGGCGATGGCTGTAAATGAGCTTAAAGCCGTGAATAATGCAATATATTTATACCAAGACATAATACCCCCTTAAATTCCTAATAATTTTTTTACGCCGCCGAGAACAGCGTTGCCATTAAAGGGCTTAACTATCCAGCCTTTAACACCAGCAGCCTTTCCGCGCGCCTTCATACGAGGGTCACTTTCTGTGGTTAACATAATGATATTTACCGTGCTGTTACCAGACTTTCTGATTGCCTCAACCATAGTCAAACCATCCATGTTTGGCATGTTCACATCAGAAATAATTAGCTTTATATTGCTATGTTGGTTCAGTTTTACTAGGCCATCTTTGCCGTCTTCGGCAACCACAATATCTATACCATTTTTGGTTAAAAAAGAACTAACCTCATTTCTTACAGTTGCGGAGTCATCCACTATTAATACTTTGCTCATAAATACATCTCTAGTTGGTTAAAAAAATTCAAGTTCGCCGCAATCAACCAATTCATCGGTTTCTTCTGCGCATTTTTGGAATTCACTGGGGTTCCAGCTTAGGTTAAATACCATTTTTTGGAATATCACAATCGAAGTTTTTGGATCGTCTTCACTGGTCAGAGTATATCGAAAACAGAGTTGTGGTTCTTTGCTGCCAAATGAAATATACTTTTCCAAATGGTTTACCAAGATAGGTACTTGGATCCGAGTAACGGGTACTGATAATTCTTTTGACTCTTTGAAAAAACTTGACTTTATTTTCCCCCATATCAAGTTGGTTATCTCATTGAGTAATTCGTTAACGTCTCGAAAGCCGGCATTTCTATTACTAAGTTGGGTCTTGCCTTGCTTGATCAGTTCCATCATTTGTACTTGAGTGGTTTGTAGCATCATAAAACCACGGCACCAACTACTCTCTAATGGGATCAAGCTGAGTAATTCACCATAGATAATTTGATCTTTTACCAGATAGGGCTTGTCACAAGTTACATTAACGCCGTTAATAACTGTCGAAAATGCACCTTGAGATATTTCTTGGATGCCACGGATCAACGGTACTGGATAGATCATGCTAAAGAGGTGTTCATCAACCAATTTTGTCAAAAAGTCTAAATTATTGATATTATATACACCAGACACTTCAGCTGCTTCTAACGTCATATTTTGTCCTGATTCAATGCGATAAAAAAGTGGTAATTCTGGCCTGCCCTGATGAAAGTAACGTGCTAATTCAAGTCCTTGCATACCCTTGAATTGATAGTCATGCGACAAGAAAATTGCACCTAAATCAGTACTGCGTTCAAGTAGATTTTGGACATCGTCTGATTGGCAGGAGAGGCCAACCAGACCTTTTGCAACAAAAAAGGTTTTCAGGGTATTGCAGGCTTGGTCGTTGAGATCACAAACCAGTATCTTACTAACTAACTCATTTTCGATATTCATTTTTTATTTCCTGTTGTTCGTTTTTAGCTTCAAAAAAACTCGATTACACCCACCTCGGATGTATCCTCAATAATGGTCTCATCGATCACTATTTCGCCATATATGCTAGTAAAAAAAGAAGCATGTATACTGCTATCTTTAGTTTTTTGGGCTTGAAAGTAAAACTCGCTTTGCAAATCGACACTTTTTATAAAGGCTATGCTGGCATTGTCTAAGATATTAGGGATCGACATGCCTAAACTCGATATTTTTTGTTGTAATTCTTTTTTTATGTGCCCACAAAAAACATTTAGTAACTCACAAAGGAAGTCGTTGCGTTGCTCTGAGTTAAGCCGTTCAGTGGTGTAAATATTGAGTTTTTTCTTGATAAATAGGTCTAGTTGATTACTGGCGGAAAAATGTAATACAACTAGTACTTTGAATCTATGGCTACTTATGGTGAGTAATATAGCCTTATCTTGCGTTGCATAATCGTCAGTTATTACTTCTTTTATTGTCCATGGCGTTGTGTCGTTTGTTTTGCCAAAAGTCAGTATTAAGGCTGATTTACTTATGGACTTTAAATAGACTTCAAAGTCGTTATGTAACATTTGAAGCGTCCTCGCTAATTCTCAATATAAGTTGTTCTACTTCGTTTTTTCCGTTAAATACTTCGGTTAAAATCATTTTGCTACAAGCTTGGATATCCTGAAATGTCGAGGTAGTGAGTAAGTCATTCTTACGTAAATTATCACCATAAACTTTACTTAACCCTTCAGAGCGAAGTGCCAGGATCCTTACTTCACCGGCAACTACCGAGAAACCTCTGCCATGGTCGCCAGCACGTGCTGCTTCGATTGTTGCATTTAGGGCTAACAATATGGTTTGTTTTACTATTCTAGAGAATTCAGCATTCTGTGTATGCATCACCTTGTTATGAGCCATTAAACTATTGAGAGCATCATTCCATCTCTCGAAGGTTATTAATAGTTCGGTAAGGGCACCTAAGTCGGCGTTGACTTTTTCTAAATCAGCGAGAATTTGCCTTTTTTGTTGTGTTAATAACAGGTCAATACGCTCTTGCTCTTGGTTAGTTGCCGATATTAAGGCATCACTTTTTTGGTCATACTTTTGCTGATACTCCAAACTTATAGTCACTAGCTCTTGATTAGCTTGTTGCTGCTGCATCAACAATTCTTGTCTCATTTTATCGACATCAGTACTATCAACCATGGTGTCCATTTGTAAGTTTTTTCGTATTATCTGTTGATTAAGTAAGTTAGCTTCTCGTCTTCTGTTATTAAGTAAAAACCCTAATAAAAAAACCATGAGGATCATGAATATTAAACTTATAAGCATTATATTAAACTCGGTTACGGGTAAATATATAACGATAAGCTGTGCGGATATCTTGACCTTTTGTCGGAGTGCTCGATATTTCGATGAGTTCTAAATGCCAGCCTTGTGTTGCCAAATGATTAAGCACGCTAACTTCAACATAGGAAAACGAATAGCCGATATCTTCTTTGATGCCTAAGGTACGCCATAATAATTCAACATCCCCTTTGTCTGATCGGGTTGAAGTGCTCCATGAATAGACTGCTGGCGCGTCAGCGCCCACCGGCACAACAAAATCCCCTTGGGTTTCCATGTAAAATACACCGTATTCAGATTGTATCGGCTCTTTATCCACACAACCAAATAAGCAGAGGGTGAGTAATACAGTAAAAATATGCTGAAGTGAAATTTGTTTCATTGTCATCTCTATATCGTTGTGAATTAAGCGCAGATTGATTTTTCATTGATGCTGCCTAGCACTGGCTGTTGCATAAATAGCTTACCCGGTAGTTTAATTTTAGTAGTGAAGGTACGGTATTCTCCCTGATCGACTTTATCATCTAAAACTATAGCTATACTGCCTTGTTGTTGCTCTAAAAATCCTTTGACTGCATCCATCCCGACGCCACGCCCAGAGACTTGAGTGACTTCTTGTGCCGTAGAAAAACCAGAGCTGAAGACTAAATTAGCCACTTCGTCGTCCGTTGGTTGTTGACCCTCTTTATAGATTCCCATTTCTAGTGCTTTATTGTAGATTTTATTTAATGCCAAACCACGACCATCATCTTGTACTGTGATAGTTACAATTTCACCTTGTCCTGCAATGGTAAAGTAGATAGAGCCAGCGGCGGATTTACCATTGGCTAAGCGCTCATCAGCGCCCTCAATGCCATGGTCAATGGCATTGCGCAAAATATGCATAAAGATGTTATTCAACATCGGGCAGATAGCATTTTTTATGTATAGATCAGCGTCCTCGATCATTATCATAGGCGCAGTTTTGTCTAACTGTGCTACCAATGAATCGACCGATTTAATAACATCGTCGAGGGCACTAGATAATGGCTGTGCCTGACTGACAATTAGGGTAGAAAATATTTTGCTAAATAACGGTTGAATATGCTCTGGTAAACTCTGTGTACTTTGCAATTGTTCGAGTATATTTTGGATATTGCTCTGGTCAATTTCAACACCATTTTGAGCGGTTTCTTCGCGGCCTAATTTTTCGGTTGCTACCGTCTGATAACGGTTCAGATCTGTTTCAACCAAGTCTAATCCCGCTAATAGCTCTGCTTGCAGCCAGATGGTGGTTGCATCTTTTCTCAATGCATCATAACTATTTTCGACTTCATGCACGGAATCTGTAATGTAGGAAAAGCCGTAGGTACGGGCATTACCTTTCACAGTGTGCATGTTTCTAAACAATGAGGAGACAACATCTAAATCTTTTACCAAGGTTTGTGCGATAAGCGAACGACAAAGCTCAATAAACTCCTTGGATGATTGAACAAATTCATCAAACTTGCTTTTATCTATCGCTAGGATCTGTCCTATCATTTCAAGCTCTTGGCGCTGTGCTTCTGCTTGTCCCTGTAAAGCTTTCATTTCGGTAACGTCGCGTACCGTGACCATGAGTTTCTCGATTTGACCATTTAATACTATCGGATCCCAATCTAGCTCAATCACCTTACTCTGCCCACTGTCTTTAAACTCACGGGTATATTCGTTGACTAATAGATGCGAATTAAAGTCATACATCATTTCGTCTTCGCCTATGATAGCCTCAGACGCAACTTTAATTTGATCAAGCTGATCACCGCCCAGATCCGAGTTGGTAAACAATAAGTCCATAATGTTTCGGTTGGCGATTTGTTTGGTTTCCAAAATTTCTTCAAGATATTTAGCATATTCATGATGTACTAGGCCATTATCCATCACGGTAAACAAGCCCTGATGCATATGCGCCATCATTTTTTCAATATCATTGGTTTTTTGTGCTAGCTCTGAGGTACGCTCAGCAACCTTCTGTTCTAAGGTGCGGTTTTGCTCTTCAATTACCTCTCGCATACGAATATTTTTAATGGTGATAACAAGTTGACGGGCAATGGCCTGAGCGAATTCTTTGTCAGCATCTTCAAAATGAACTTCGCCAATTTCTCCGGAACAATTCATCACACCGATTAAAATATCTTTATCTACTAGCGGTATACAGAGTAAAGATTTTGCGCTTTGCTTTTGTTGTTTGTCAGCTGACACAAAGTCTGATTCAATAGATGTGTCGGCAACAAATATGAGTTCTTTTTTTTGTGCTGCGGCCCCTAAAATACCATCACCTAATTTAAATCTTCGAGGTAACTTATTAGCATCCACAGATTTAGGTGGATAGTGGCCCTTAATTTCTAGCTCTTCTTGGTCGTTCATTAAATAGACTGAGCCGTGTGATACTCCAACTTGTTCATGCATAGCTTGCAGCACTTCTTCTAAGGCGGTTGTTTGATCCAGTAATGATGCTAGTACTTCGCCAGTACTATTGAGTTTGGCTAAATCGGCCATTTTCTTTCTAATGGTGGCTCGCATGGTTTCAAAATTTTCGGCTAAGATGCCAATTTCATCATCGGTTTTAACATCCACCGCATTGTTATAATCACCTCCAGCAATTTTTTCGGCTGTGCTTGTCAATGAATTGAGTGGTGTGGTAATGGTGCCGGCAATACGCCGAGTAGAAAAGAAACCAACTAATACGGCGATTAAACCTACCCCCATGAGTATGAACATCGTTTCTCTGAAAGTCTGTTGTGCCGCCGTAGAGGCAACCAATAAGAGCTCATCCATTGTTTTTGTTGTGATACCGTAACGAATAACGCCGAGCAGTTCCTCTTCAACAACCACTGGTGCGGCAAATTCATAGACGGTTTGACCGTCTAAGTTCATAGCTTTGTAACTGAGTTCTTCTAGCGCTATTGCCCATTGACTGATACTATCTTCCATGATTGTACCTGGTAACACCAAGCCTGATGGATTATCTAGATTTGCATTGATCCACGGCAACATATCAACATCCATAAAGATACCGTAAACAATATCTTTATCTTCAAGTACGGTGCTTGATACCAGTTCACCCACGGCTGAAAAGGCGTTATCTTCGACCATGCCTTTTAAGGCTTGACTATTGTTATTGGCCAGAGTATTACCCTTAGCAATCAAGGCATCACGAATATTCGTCTCTGATTGTTTAAGATGCTGATCAGAATCCTTGGAATTCATCAACGCGACTATAGTTAATACACTAATAAAGCTTAATGTGAATATGATACTGACTTTTGATATAAGCTTTTGACGAATGCTTGTAAACTTCAATTTTTGCCCCTGCTTTGTACCAAATACAGATACATTTATCAGAATAAATTATATTTTGCGCGAGAAGTAAACCTAGCTAATATAGGCCTAAGCTCCTTCTCAAAATTTCAAAATTTCAAAATTTCAAAATTTCAAAATTTCAATTAAAATTTATATTGCATACTTACAGAAAACTCTCTACTGTCACCTGGGTAGTTAATTGGACCATAGGCCTGAACGAATCTGTAGCCTTCATCAAGTAAATCATGTACACCTGCCTGAAAAGTTAAGTCATCATTGACTTTATGGCTAACAGTCAGGTTCATGAGTATCACCGCGTCTAACTCTGTATCCTGACTAATGTCTATATTATCTCGGCGCAACCATTTTTTGCCTTCATACATCACTGTCGGATGTATAGTGGTTGCTTTGGATAAGCGATAATCCATGCGCCAGGTCAGTTTAAGATTAGGAAAACCTAAGTAGGCATCTTCACTTTTCGCTAAGTTAGCAGTTATAGACCCCGCTTCGCCTTTATAATATGAAACAGTAAATTCTTGATCATACTGCTCTGATTTTGTTGCCCATGAGCCTTCAACCCCCTTACTGACGACATTACCCGCGTTTTGTGTTAGTGCGTCGGCATTGAAAGTTATGGCATTTTCCATATTCATTTCAAAGAAGTTAACCGTATATAAACCTGTTTCATGTAAGTAATGAAACTCTACCTCAGTCGAATCGAGAGTCTCCGCCTCTAACTGAGTTGAGGCCAAGTTAAGATGTTCAGCGTCACCAGTACGAAATGCTTCGCTATACATAAGCTTAGCGCCGAAGTCTCCCCATTTTTTACTCAAGCCTATGCGCGGAACAGTGATCGCTTCTTTTGCTTCTGAATGGTCAGAATGACGCAGTCCTAGAGTAAAGTTGATGATATCGTTGTAATTTTCATATTGCACAAAAATGCTTTTTTGATCGAAGGTCAATTCATCAGCGCCGGCAAACCAGACATCGGCAAGTTCAGAAGAGTCTCCTGGTACAGCATGACCAGCGTCGGCGAAGAATTCACCAATTTTTTTGCTGAATGCGATCACTTCAAAATATTCTGCGCCAAAACTAACACTGTCATTTTCTGATATAGTCCAAGTGGTGTCGATTGAACCAATAAACCTTTCAGTGTCTATCGCATAGTGCGAGCCAAGTGCAAATTCACCCCGAGGGAAGTTCTCATTAGGGCGACTGTGAGTTACCTGCATATCATGAGCGCGGGTCTCTTGCCAAAGCGCATTGGCATTAAGTGACCAGTCTTCAGATAGGACGGTGGAATAATCGCCCGCTAAATGAAAACGCTCATATCCTGTGACCATGTCCATATCTGGGTCAGCATATTGGCCAAGACTCTCTTGATGTTCAAACTCATGTCGTTCGACCAAGGTCGATATTTGAAAGTCACCATGGCTGACTTTTAAATCCGCCCAGAATACACTTGTTGGCGACTTGTTTTGATCCATACTTATACTGCCATTAGCCGTCTTTAGAGGTAAAACGGTTCTATTAGCACGCTTCACGTGCAAGGATGTACTATATCCCCAGCCAGAATCCAACTCCTCGCCATACATAGCAGTAATCTCACTGCCGCCAAATGAATCGTCAAAGGCTCTTAGACTGCTGTCAACAAAACCGCCATTCATTTCTTTGCCAACAGTGGTTATTCTGATCACAGCTAATTCAGCATAGTTACCAAATTTTGCCGCGCCTGGTCCGCGTATTACTTCTATTTTTTTTATCAACTCTACGGGGTAATGACTACCAAGCTGCAAATTCCCCCAAGCTGCATCATTAAACGGGGCACCATCGATCAGTAGCATCACTTTGCCTTCATGGCCGTAGATGCCACGGAAGCCTAATGTATTAATACCTACCGTATCATGTACAAAACCAAAACCAGGCACCATACGTAATATATCAATTAAATCACGGGCACCTGAGTTGAGTACTTGATCACGGGTGATAACTGATATAATACTCGGTTGTTCATACACTGAGCGAGAAGTGTTCGATGCTATATCTGTCTCGATAGAAAATAAGTCTTCAAGGCTTAACTCACCTAGTAAATCGTCATCTGCATGGGCACCAGTAGACATGAGCAAACAAGCGATGGAGACAGCTAGGCTAGATTTGTTTTTTTTATACATTTTTGATACCTACTTTCTGTTCAGTTAACTATAATATTTACTCCCACACAAAATTGCTCGGAGCATGCTTCAGCAAAAAAGAATTTTATTTAGAATGCGTAATAAGTACAACGCGTCATACAACAATATTAAAATATATTTGACTATCAACGCTAAAAAACAAAATATTCTTTGCGGATTTACGTTTATTAGCAGTTCTATTCAGATTTTTTATACAGTCGATTAAATTTATTTAATGTCGCTGCATAATAGCCATATTTCAGTGTGCTTGCGTCCTAAAACAAGATTGTGTACGTTTCAAAACAAGATACCGTACGTTTCAAAACAAGATAAGTAACACTCTTTTCGGACATAGAGTTTTGTTGATAGAAAGCGTTATGCTGTTCGTAACTAACGACTTAGGTAACAATGGAAGAGCGATTAGCGAAGATAGCTAATGTTGAATTGGGACAATAGGGGATGTGACCTTCCTTGCAGATCTAAATAGTGGAAATAAAAGGAATGAAAGATAAAATTATGTAGAGCTTATTCGCCTTAATTATTTACTTGATTGACAAAGTCGGAAGGGGTACAACCTGCAAATTTCTTAAATGCTACATTAAAAGTAGTCTTTGAGCTAAATCCTGAGCTTAGCCCAACATCTAGAATTTTTATATTATGTTGGTCATTTTGCAGAAAAATCTGTTTGACTGAATCTATGCGTAACTGATTGATATAATCATTAAAACTAGTTTGGTTGTAGATATTAATTGCCCGGGAAATTTCCCTTACGTTAAAGCCTGTTTGTTGTGACACATCCAGCAGGGATATTCTATGGGTTTTGTATAAACCTTTCTCGACTACGGTTTTGTGTAGATCATCAAAGATAGTCTGTAGAAAATCATCTTCAAGATTATTGATAGAATTTTTATCAATATTTTTGTCTTTTGGTTGATAATAAGTGGTGAAATTTTCCTTATTTGTGATCGATTTGAAAAGAAAGTAATTTAGTATCAACAAGTTTAATACACAACTTCCATACTTGAATATATTCTGTATATAGTCGCTAAATAAATTGAGTGAGTTGGTTAATGTTATACTAGCTAATTGAATTACCATGAATACCATACCAAGGACAACTTGCTTAACATGTTTTTTGTTTCCTTTTTTACTCCATTCCCAATATAACCGTAAGGTCAGGAAGACAACTGAAATCAGTCCACCGATACTAAGTGCTAAGTCAATGCTGTAGTACTCAATAAATAGCAGGCTTAATAATATTGGTGAGAGATAGAGTAAATCCGTTATTACATATCTTGATGTGGCAGTTAAGTATTGCCTTATAAATAAGTAAATCATGATTGAAAGGATGAACAAAAAAGCGAATGTTATGGTTGGCTTTACTCTAAATATTTCGCTGCTTTGGGTAATATTTAAGAAAGAAAATCCTATAGAAACAAATAAAAAAATTTTGACATTTTTCTGGTGCTTGCCTCGTGGTAATATTAACAAACCAAAAAAAGCTTGAAAAGCGCACAAAAAAATAATTAGGCTGGCTAAGGTTATCGTCATCTACTCATCTACTCATCTACTATAGGTACAAACTTTTGGTGTTAATAGTTTGTAAGGTAAAACGTTCGGTTGTTTAAGCCAATAGTTAACTGCTCGGCTTCACTTATTGAAAGCATCCCTTATCAAAAAACATATGAAATGAATAATACATCGAGTCAAATGATCGAAATAGACACTTAAGTGTTATCTGGTGAGAATTAGACTAATTACTATTAATAATCTTGTAGAGGAGAGGAGATAAACGTTGATCCTGGGAACACTCAGTATAATTGGTTTTATACTGATAGGTGTTACCATCAGCCTTTGTTATTAGCCTAAAGGCAATAGAAACGCTTTTTTCATTTGAATGATAAATATAATTTAGTAAATTAATACGTAACTATTCAGCCCATATAACAATTATTTTCAAACGATCTTTTTTGGCTATTGACCTATCCTCATAGGGTGTCATGCTAGCGTTATAAATCATCAGCCCT
This sequence comes from Oleiphilaceae bacterium, assembly GCA_047628385.1. Classification (GTDB taxonomy): domain Bacteria; phylum Pseudomonadota; class Gammaproteobacteria; order Pseudomonadales; family Oleiphilaceae; genus PZPK01. The sequence goes on along the minus strand of JBLHVH010000020.1, from coordinate 10,672 downwards.
AGCCTTAATGAAATTAGACAATATCAATATATCTGAACTTGTTTATAAAACAAAAGCTCAACTCAAAGAAGATACCACTTTAGCGCCATCGTTTAAAATATCACTTGAGCTTATTCTCATGCTGACTGAGCGCCTAGGTCTACACAGTAAAAATAGCAGTATTCCTCCCTCAGATGACCCAAATAGAAAAAAGAAGCCTCCGCACAAGGGGGATAAATCAGCGGGTGGCCAAAAAGAACATAAAGGCACAACCTTACTAAGCGGCTAACCAACCGCCTTGTTGATATTCCAAGGCAGTAATACCTCTACATCTTCAAGTGTTTTTGCTTGGGGTAATAACGTGAAGACTGTTTTTAAATAAGCTGACGGCTCTAGGTTGTTCGCTTTGGCGCTTTATACCGAAAGAAAAACTATGCCGAACACATGCTGCCTAATTTTATAAGTGTGCTGGTATTACTGTCATTTGACTGTAAGGATCGGGTTTTTATTCGGCATAGTTTAACTCTAAAGTTACAGGCTGGTGAGAAAATTTAACAACTTATCGCTCGGTTTATAGTGAAGATCACTGTGCTTATTAAATGGCGCTACTTTCGCTAATGCCGCTTCTTTCAGTGCCATATGAGCATGTAAGTATCTTTGTGTCGTTTGTATGGATTCATGCCCAAGCCACATCGCTATTACCGTGGTATCCACACCTGCGCTAAGCAGCTCTATTACTGCGGTGTGTCGAAGCACATGAGGTGTCACATGCTTCTGTTTCAACGATGGACATTGAATGCTTGCATTAGCTGCATGTTTCTTTACTAAATACTGCACACTGTCTGCACTAAGACGATTGCCGCGTATTGTTGGAAATAGTACATCCTCTTCCATATCAGGAAGCGCTAACAGCCAAGTTTTCATGATACGAACAGCAGGTTTGGTTAAAGGAGTAGTTCTTTCTTTGCGGCCTTTACCAAGACATCTGACGTGCGCCCTTTGGTCAAAAACTAGGGACGTACTATTGAGGCTGATGAGTTCAGAAAGGCGCAGCCCTGTCTATAACGCTAAAAAAAGTAGAGCGTGATCACGATGGCCTATCCACGTAGTTGTATCCGGACTTGCCAGTAATGCCTCTATTTCCGTTCGTTCCAAGAAGTGGATCAGCCTCTGCTCATGTCGTTTACTAGGGATAGCTAATACTCGCTGAATTTGTGCGCTATACCCAGGCTCTTCGTATTCTAAAAAGTGGAAAAATGAATGAATAGCAGTCAGTCGTAAATTCCTTGAAAGTCACCGTCTTAAACTTGAAAAGCTTGAAACACCATCAGGACAACATTGCCAAAGAAATTTCCTTAGTGGTATTCGATGTCTGATGACTGAAATCTCACAAAGTCCATGGTTTTGCATCAAATGCTGTTCAAAGTCCTGAATAATCTGCGACAAAGGATCTAATATAATCGTTGCTGCCGCCGTTGCATTGAGCGCCCTCAGCACTTTAATAAGCCTAACAAGAGAGGCGTGATCGGATAAAAAAGGATGACGATGTTTTTGCCTAAACTGCTCATATTTTAATATTGATGCTTCATTAACATCAGTCACCTTGTACCTTTTTCTGGCTAACCATTCGCTGTAATCAGCAGCAACCCTAATGTTACGAGCGCCACTCTGGTAGCAGTGACCTTCAGCAATTAAGCGCTCTGCATAAGCCTTCATATAAATGCCCAAAGGGCCCGTATGAAGTCGCGTTATTGTTTTCTTACACTTGAAGAATGCCGAAACACTCATAATCCTTCTCCGTAAATTAATTATTCGAAGTCAGATCAAACTATGCCGAAGCAATTATATGCAAGTATCTTTGTATTATAGGGTTCTAGCCAAGCGATTCGGCATAGTTTTTCTTTCGGTATAAAGCGCTTTCCACCAAGCTGTATAAATTAGCACTCGCCTTGGCTCCCTCTACGCTCGTAGAGAATAGCCAGTTTTTTTCGATTATGTGCATGTGCACATAAACGCAATTATGCTCACATCAGGATTATGTAAACATGGTCCACTTCAATTTGATCTTGCCGCCTAATTTATTGAGAATAAAGCACACGGCAAACTTTTGTACTTCACATAATCAGAGCTTTTACAAGAAGGCTAAAACAGCATCTGATGGCTGTAAAAATCTATTTATATCCCCTGTTTCAATTGGTTTAAGTGATTTTAACGCGATCTTTTTCATTTCTAGGTTTGCTTCCATATATTGATGTGTAGTATCAAGTTGCTCATGACCGAGCCAAAGTGCAATTAAGGATAGATCTACCCCTGATTGTAACGAGCTCATTGCTGTAGTATGCCTCAACGTGTGCTGGCTAATTTTTAGCTTATCTAGTGATGGACAACGTTGAATAGCTCTTTTTTGGGCTACAAGTAACCGTTGTCTCACTCCTGATCTGCTCAACGGCTCACCAAAGTGATTAGAGAATAGCGGCGTATTATCGTTTTGTGGTATTTTTTCTAACCACCTCTTGAGCTTTTGTACCGTCTTTGGCCAAAGTGGAACCACTCGTTCTTTCCTGCCTTTTCCGTAAAAATGAATGGTATGTTGTCGGTTAAGATCAACATCTTGTCGCTGAAGCCGAGTTACTTCCGACACTCTTGCGCCAGTATTGTAAAAAAGTAACAACATTGTGTGGTCTCTTTCGCCACTCCAAGTGCAACTATCCGTTGAATTGATAAGTGCTTCAATTTCTTCTCGTTCGAGATACCCCACTAATGGTTTATCCCATCGTTTTTGTGGTATCGACAGTATTTCTGATACTTGCAACATGGCGCTTGGCGAATCTCCTGCGACATAATTTAAGAAGCAGCGTATTGCGGCTAAACGATTGTTACGTGTTCTCACACTATTATTTCTAACAACCTCAAGATATTGTAAAAACTCGATCGCGCTTTCTCGATCAATATCATTCAACGAAAGCATTGCTATGGGACGTTTTAGTTTGTCAGACAAGAATGATAGATAGAGTTTTAAGCTATCGCGGTATGCAGAGATAGTGTGATTACTTAATCGTCGTTGCGTTCTGCCAATTTGGCTTGTCTCAATGACAGGCGATGTTGGCTCAAGGATATGAAGGTATAAACTAAGAGCGCGTAAAATAGCCATTCTTCGTGCAATGGCTATTTCAGAGCCTGAAGGAGCAAGGTTTGCCCATTCTTTTACCTTGGTCAATTCCAGCGGCACTAACATTCCTCTTTCATCAGCATAAATTGCGAAGCTTTGCAAAATTCGACCATCTATTTCATCTTCATCACTTAATATTTCAGCTTCGTCGAATAAACCTAATTTGTCGGGAGACCACTTTTCACTAGAAGCACCAAACCGTTGCTGAGTCATGTAACGAATGTATTCTTCTAAGGTGGCGATTTTATCGGATTTATTAGTAAGCTAGGCGTCTTTTTTGTTAAGTTGAATATCTTTTTTTAAGAGTGATTTTTCATTATCATCAAGCACACTTTTCTGCTCAGGCTCAACCAGGTGAACTTGAGAAGATGGTGATGTCATCGCTGTTGGCGCTATTGATGTTGCAGATGCTGCTTTATTTTTGTAAAAGTTAGAGGTTGATATACCTTGTTCAAGGCAAAATTGTTTTACTGATAAAGGGCTTTCATTTTGGATTTTAAAAAGTGTAAGCCATTGCTGTGGTGTTCGTCGCATGATGATCTCCTTAAATAATTAAAGTGATCATAAGTAAATATTATTCATGGGGGAATAATGCGGTTTATAAGGTGCTTACCAACCTTAATCCAGACCGACTCCCCTGATGAGGTAAAAACACTGTTTGTTGAACGCGATGGCTTACCTCAAGGCAACTATCATGAGGTTGGGTTCATCAAGCGCCAAATTGTGGATATTGATATCAGTAAAATCATCACCGAATATCGCGCACAAATTCTTGAGGATGAGCGAGGTAAACAATTTATTGCTGATTTCCCTGACGGTGTTAATAGCCACGTGCAGTATGGCTCAACTATTAAGGCACATGCAGTTTATCTATCACAATACCAATTATTACCCTATAACCGTATTGAAGAATATTTTAGCGATCAACTTGATATCCCTATCAGTGCAGGTAGTTTATTTAACTTTAACAAACAAGCATTTGACTTGGTTAACTCCTCAGGTGCGCAAGCAGCGATAAAACAGGCCTTACGTACCTCTACGAGTACAGTACATGTAGATGAAACGGGGATAAATATTGCAGGCAAACGCAGCTGGTTACATGGCGCATCAGACTTAAGATGGACTTATTTTTTCCCTCATAAAAGAAGAGGAAAGGAAGCTATGGATGATGCCGATATCTTAGCGCACTTCCAAGGTATATTGTGCCACGACCATTGGAAACCCTACTATCAATATACAGGCTGCAAACATGCGTTATGTAACGCACATCATCTTCGAGAATTGGAAAGAGCGTGGGAGCAAGATGGCATGCAATGGGCGAAAGCCATGCAAACATTACTAAAAAACATCAACCAAGCACAAATAGATAACGGGTTTATAATAGATAAAGTAAGGCAAACAGATTATCGCCTTACATATCAACAAATATTGGCAGATGGGGATGTTGAATGCCCACCACCGAATGAAAAAGCACGAAAAAAAGGGCAGCGGGGACGATTAAAACGAACAAAATCCAGAGCCTTACTAGAGCGACTCAGAAGTTTTGAAGATGATACTCTGCGCTTTATGACGCGTGTAGATATACCTTTTACCAATAATCAGGGTGAGAGGGATATTAGGATGACTAAAGTGCATCAAAAAATATCTGGTTGCTTTGGCAGTGAACAAGGAGCAGAAATGTTTTGTTTGATCAGAAGTTACCTATCGACTTGCCGAAAGCAAAGTATTTCAGCAAGTGAAGCGCTGAATTTATTATTTACTAATCAGGTAGCTAAATAGTTACGTTTATTTTTATTCATCGCTCTACTTTAGCTGTTTTCGAAATGTAAGTTTAGTGCTACTGCGTAACATCAGTAACTAAATCAGTATGTTTCTGGTAGGCACTAAATTAGATCTAGTTGTTGAGCAATTAAAACGGCTTCGATACGTTTATTTACACCTAATTTATTATAGATGCGTCTGTTACATCCTTTAATTGTATCGAGTGCAAGAAATAGTTCCTCACAAATATCATTGTTCGAATAGCCTTTTGAAATAAGCGTTAATACTTCTAACTCGCGCTTAGTTAGTGACTCTATCAGTGCTGCCGGTTTGAGGCATTTTTTAGATGGCGGCCAAGAGTTTTTGGTACTAACAAAATCTACTTGTGCGAGAGATGTTTTACATTTGAGTAAGCCATTATCTATATAAGTTGATACGTTAGTAGTTAATTCCTGATAGTCAATTATTTGCTGGCTATTATTGGGGTATAGATATATCCAGGCGTTTCTATTATTATTTTTTGCCGTGTATAAGGCCACATTAGCTAGGGTAATTACTTGTTCCCAGGAAAATTTATCGATATCATTTTCATAGAAGGGGTAGGAGACTGCGCCAATAGAACATGTTTTTCTTAAGGTAATACCATCAGCTATATCAAAGACGTGTTTGTCGATATCGGTTCTTATTTTCTCACTAAGCTGTGTTATGTCGGAAATATGTGCGGCACGGGAGACAACCAGAAACTCTTCACTGCCTAATCTAATGACCCAGTCTGACGGCTGACACGCTTTTTTTATTATCTGAATAAACTGTTTTAATACGGTGTCACCGGCTTTGTGCCCATGGACTTCATTGACTTGTTTGAAGTGATCGGGATCGACAACAATAAAACCAAATTTAGTCTTTGTGTCTGGCTTTACATTGTCGAATTCAAGAGAGAGGAACTTTTGCAGGAATCGGCGGTTATGTGCCCCAGTTAGTTGGTCTGACTCTTCAAGATATTTAAGCGCTTCACTTAATTCGGTATTCTTTTTTTCTACTTGTAAATAGGCACTCGCATTGTCTAACGCTAATGCAGTATAACTAGCTAAGGTTGCAATTATTTCTATTTTATCGTCTGAGTAGGCGTTAGTTTTTTTGCTTTGCAAAATCATGCAAGTATTGACTTTTCTACCATGACTGCGCAGCGGTAAAAACAGCATAGACTGGATAATTTCATCAGCAGCTTTTCGCTTGTCAGTGGTTAAGTGTTTCGCTATCTCGCTAGCTTGTCGTATGACAATTTCCCTGTCCTGACTGATACATAAGTTCGCTAAATAAGCTGTATCACTTATTTGTATTGACGTGATGGGTGTTTCTTCAATGGCTGTAGACAATCTAAAGTGTACTGCGCTTTTATCCTTTTCATAACCTGTTATGATAAATACATTTGTATCAACAATAGTGCTCATATGTTTATAAGCACAGTTAAAAATTGTTGTGGGGTGACCATTTACGCTGAGTTCTTTGCTGATTTCTCTTAAGCTAGCTAATTCAGCTGTGCGCTCTGTAATCTTTTTCTGTAGTTCTACATTAAATTTTTCGAGCTTTGTTTTCTGTTGACTTATCGATGTTTGCATTATTTTAAAATTATCAACGAGTATGCCGACTTCATTTTTTGCGTAAATTTTAATTGTTTGATCTGTTTGATCTGTTTGATCTATTTGGCCGCTAGCAATGACTCTAGTAACATTTGATAAAGCAATGATAGGTTGCAGAAACCTATTAATTATCAATGAAATTAATAGTATTGATATCATGAAAAATAATATTGCAGGGACCGTGAGCTTGTTGATTAATCGCTCTGTTATGGCGTCTATTTCACTCGCTAGTGTTTTTGTGGCACTTAAAATCTCACTCTCACTGAGAATATTAATATAAACCCAGTCAAGTTTAGGTAGTTTTACAAATGAAACGTAGAGGTTTTTTTCCTCAACGACCACTTTTTCAAAACCTGAATGGTCGTTTTTTATCTTGTTAAAAACGTCTTTAAACGGAGATTCGTAGTCCAGTAATGATGTTGAAATGATGTTATCGACATTGTCTATATGCTTGCCATAGAAAGCTTGCATTGCCATCTTTGGCATAGCAATGGGTCGAAACTTCTTATCAAGTAAAATTGAATAGCTACCCTTTTCCTTATTTTGTGTCATATGGTGAGTGGTGAGCTTATTTAGTGTTATGTCTGTACCGACGACACCCCAAAATTCATCTTTGACATAAATGGGGGCAATTACACTGATCATCCAACCTTGACCGGCTGGATCTTGGTATAAAGGTGTCCAGACCAGTTTTCTTTGTGGGTTTACTCTCGGTGTTGCAGGTTGGAAAAATAACTTTTGCGTTAGATTATAGTCGGTTGCAAAGAACGTCAACATTTCTATCTTGGGGAAGTAGCGTAAAAACCCCTCCGTGCCGATGAAATAATTAGCGACGGTATTTTTGTTACGTAGCAGAAGCGGCTCAAAATATTCATTCAAAAAAGCACTGGTTTCTATTTTATTAAGTACGTTTTCATTCACGTCCATCCAGCTAGGTGACCATAAAGTGGATTTGTCAGTACTAATCTCAATCAGCTGATTATTGGGTAAACGTTCTAAATGTTCCTGATGATTCCAATAGCCATTGGTGTTAAACAATTGTTCACTTGAATAAAGACGGGTGGTGAAATCCTTTAAATTACTGACATCATTTTCAATGTTTGTTAGCAATAGTTGCAAGGTTTTTATTTGTGATGTCGTATAATTTTCGTAATAGGTCTTGCTTTGTTCAAGTAATATGGTGTCGCCAATATTTTTTGAAGCATTCTTGGCGCTATTTAGGGATGATATTCCAATATATGCATTAAAGCCGATGATAGTAACAAAAATAAAAATAAAGCCAACTAGTGTTTTTGCCTTAATACCAATATTTAAACGTTTCAAATTCATACTCAATGTTTTACATAATCAATACTGATTGTATTTATAGGATTAATCATATTATGGGTCCTGCTAGCATGTTACTAACCACGTTCTTTTGAGTTAGTGCTTCGGAAGCAGATTATATTCTAATACTTATGGTAAAAGTGTGCACCTTCTTTTGTGGTCAGAGTGTGGTCAAAAAGTATAATCTCATTTTATTGACTTTTGTCAATGCCGAGGTTGTTTAATGGGCACTACTACCCTAGATAAGACATAATAACCTTAACCGGAAAACTGAAATGACTAAACATGAAAAGTATACAAAAAAATTCTGATGTCCCACTCAATTCAGCTATGCTTTATTAATATTGAGCTATAGTTAACTTAGTAGATTACGAGGGTTTAGTGATTGCTAAGAATTAAATACAATATCAAAAAATACTACAGTATAATTGAGTTACTCAGAAAGTATGGGACTCAAGAACAATGTGTCTTTGCTTTATTTAACTGGGAATTACCCGAGTACCCTGAATGTAGCTCAACAAGCTATTGGACGTTGAAATGTCGAAAGATTTATCAATTTAATCATTGTCACCATCAAATCTCGCCTACCAGCGGTACTTTTCGTTAATACTTAAACGTTGTATCCATTGATACATCCACCGAAATCAAAGCCCACAAACGCAAATCCAATAAACAACTCAATGGCGATGAAGTCAATGACACGGGCTTGCGTTTTGATGCGTCTATTCCTACCAAAGTTATCGATATTCCCGCACCTGAGTTATAAGGTGATGACGCTGAGCACTATGAAATAATGGGCTATAAAGAAACCAACCGTTTGGCGCAACAGCCCGGCAGTTATACGATATTAATTTACCGTCGTCCTATTGTTCGCCATAAACGTGAGCAAACACTGAAAACGCCATCAGCACCGAGTAATGTACTTGAGGGGTGTTATGCAGATGTTTCTCTGATTGCAGGACTTATGGTTGATAAAGGTGTGTATCACCTGCCACTTTATCGGCAACACCAACGCATGATTGATTCAGGTATTCATATCAGCCGAGCCACTTTAATTAACTGGGTACAAAAAGGCATTGAACTGCTCCGACCTATCTACCAGGCTAACCTAAAATCTATTATCAACAGCCAAACCCTTGCCATGGATGAAGTCCCAATAAAAGCAGGCAGAAAAAGCAAAGGCAAGATGAAACAACCCTATTTTTGGCCGATGTTCGGTGACAATAATGAAATAGCCTTTACTTGGTCAAATAGCCGAGGCTTTTTGCATGCCAAAAATTAGCTCGAAGGATTTACAGGTACATTATTAATCGATGGTTATGCGGCTTACAGTAAAACAGTGGCAACACTCAATGAAAAAGAAAAAACGGTTACGCATGCCACTTCTTGGTTACATGCTAGGCGTTATTTCGATAGAGCCTTATTGATTGAGCCGATAGCGGCACAAGCTGCCATCGAAAAAACAGCCAAACTTTATAAAAATGAAAAACACATAAAAGATCACATAGCAGTGCCTGCTGATGCATTAGTCTATCGACAAAAACACAGCGAGCCACTCGTTACTGCATTCTTCAACTGGGTTTATGAGCGACGACAACGTACTGATTTAACCCCCACAAACCCACTCACTAAAGCGTTAAATTATGTGAATGAGCGCCAAGTTGAAATGAAAGTGTTTCTTGCTAACCCTGATATTGCCACGGATACCAATCATCTTGAACGGGCATTGCGTGTTATCCCTATGGGACGCAATTATGTTCACATCAGGATTATGTAAACATGGTCCACTTGAATGTGATCTTGCCGCCTAATTTATTGAGAATAAAGCACACAGCAAACTTTTGTACTTCACATAATCAGAGCTTTTACAAGAAGGCTAAAACAGCACCTGATGGCTGTAAAAATTTATTAATATCCCCTGTTTCAATTGGTTTAAGTGATTTTAACGCGATCTTTTTCATTTCTAGGTTTGCTTCCATATATTGATGTGTAGTATCAAGTTGCTCATGACCGAGCCAAAGTGCAATTAAGGATAGATCTACCCCTGATTGTAACAAGCTCATTGCTGTAGTATGCCTCAACGTGTGCGGGCTAATTTTTAGCTTATCTAGCCATGCTCCAGTTTCCAACTTAGTTGAACTCCCACAGAAATGTGGGAGAGTAATATAGTTTCATACTGAGTAATAAGCCATCATATTTTCGACCTGTTGCTGTCGGCAGAAATAGCTTAGCTCCTCGTTATGAGTGCAACTAGCTTTAGCAATTCTCGTTCAAAAGCTGACCTAAATTAGTCCTCAAAATTAGGCCAGTTTATGATAACTTAGAGCGAGAAGCAGAAGGGCTAGTATTAACGAATTAGGAACACCTTGCGAAGTTCAAGAAAGGGCGAACAGGAGAATATTTAATGCAAACGTTCTAACTTCCGTTTAGCTAACTAAGAAAGTTATTAGGTATATGACATGAACTTTATACTTTTTTGATATTACACCTTTATTCACTTAGAAATACCAAATCACTACGGTAATCGTATATACGGTTAAAACTAATATGCTGCTGATCGCTGCTGACATCGAAATAGCGTAAATGCATGTTGTTGTCTTGAAGCACGGTAAGTAAGGTTGAACTTTGTTCACTATCTAAGTTGAAATACCTGAGCTGATAGTTAGTTCTGGTGCTCTCTTGCCAATAAATACCGTCATTAAATGCGACCAAGCTTCCCCAAGCACTTGACGTTACATTCGCAAGCAATAGTTTCTCTTCTCCGGAATGACGATCTAATTGCCATAACCCAGAGTTA
>JBLHVH010000019.1:0-27434 GCA_047628385.1 Oleiphilaceae bacterium | reverse complement strand
ATGAAGATTTTCATCTGGTGGTTGATAAAATCGTTAATGCCTGTATCGCGATGGAGACCGATGGCTGGTGGTGGAAGTCCTCAGAGCTCAGTAATCAGTTAATCAAGAAAAAAGTCGGTAAGGAGTTATTTAAAGTGCTGTTGATGGGGCGACGGAAGCACCAAGTCGTCAATCGTCATCAAGTAAAAACCGACACTCCCCACTAGGAGCCTGACCGAGAACTGACGAACCTACTGCGGAAAAGCTAAATTGGTCATTTTCCATACTAAATCTCGTTAAATAGAACAACTATTCTCCTCAATTTAGCTTAAAAACTGCCTCAATTTAACTTTCCCTCGTGACGGTCGCAGTTTTCGGTCAGGCTCCTAGCCCAACCTTGCCACTTAAACCAACCTATTCGCTCAAACAAAACAGCCTCCATACTTACCCCTATGAAGGCTGCCAGACACCCAGTGTCTTCTTGGCGTTCGGGTTTCACCAGCGTATTAATCTTGAGAAGAAATCCATGTGAAACATCACCTAGCCATATTAACCAACCTCCACTGTGCATAATGCTGTCAAATTCATCGCCATGGCTCACTAAAAACGTCTATGGTTTAGTGATTCATACGTTGCACACAGCCTTACATCCACTTCCGCAATCGCTTGAACACAGAAGCGCCAAAAAAAGCATTATAATTTCTTGGAATATAACAAACCTTACAGCCTTTTTTAATCCACTCAAAAATCAGGATTACAACTACATCATGCTCGACGATTAACTGAATGCGTTTTTTCATCGCCAGTAAGTCGATAATATCGCCTACCAAATAGAGATTGTCACCCCTGTTATTGTTTAAGAAATCGATCAGGTAGGTCGCCTGACAATCACTCGTCCCCAAATGTACATCGGAAATAAATATTGCACGAAAATGTCAGCCACTCATTATCTACTACCTTCTGCTTATATGTGTAAGTCAAAGACTAGTGCGACCAAATACAGCTTTCGTGACACTCAGATAAACTATACGGTGACAACACGAGTATATATTGCACTTATGAAATATTACTGTCGCTATAATGACACGAAATATTCATTATTTTGTCTCACAAACAATTTAATCTTGCCATATGAAAATACAAAATAAATCAGATAGTACCAACACTTGGATTCAGCGCTTTAGTAATCTAGAAGCCCTGAATTTTATGTTAACCAATCGCATTCCACGTCATTTATCGACTAAATTAATGGGGAAATTAAGCCGTTTAAAAAATCCGGTTATTACAAAGTTTTCGATCGGCACGTGGAAGTTTTTTGTCGATGATCTGCGGCTTGATGAAGCCCTTAGTAATCACTTCAACAGCCTGCATGAGTGCTTTATTCGTGAATTAAAACCCAACGCACGTCCGATTGACCCACATTCAGACATTCTTACTAGTCCTTGTGACGCTATTGTTGGTGCTTTTGGAAAAATTGATGATACCGAGTTATACCAGATCAAAGGCTTTCCTTACAGCTTGGAAGACTTGCTTGGTAACCACCTAGATTTAGACAAATATCGCAATGGACGTTTTATCACCTTACGTATTAAGTCGAGCATGTACCATCGATTTCACGCGCCCACTGACTGCAAAGTAAAACAAGTACACTATATAGCAGGCGATACTTGGAACGTAAACCCTGTTGCATTGAAGCGGGTAGAAAAGTTGTTTTGCAAAAATGAGCGTGCCGTTCTAGACCTTGAATTACCAGAGTGCCAAGGCGCCATAGCCTTGATTCCTGTCGCCGCAATTCTGGTGGCAAGTATGAAGTTTCACTGTCTGGAGGATACTCTGGATATGAACTTCAAGGGCCCCAGCACACTCAGATGCGACGCGAGTTATCAAAAAGGTGATCAGATGGGTTATTTCCAGCATGGATCAACCATCGTTATGCTGTGCAGTGAAAACTACCATTTCAATACCTTCCTAAAAGAAGGATCAACCATCAGGGTCGGCGAAGCACTCATGTCTATTGATCAAAAAAAACAAGAATCGCTATAAATTAGTTTTAGCCAAAAAAAGCATATAACTAAAACCGACACAATATAACCATTACTAAGGTAACGACTATGCAAACCTCTACCCAACCTCCTATCCTAACAAAGACCGAAATCGAATCTCTTGGCGCTTGGAAATCATTCTTAAATGAATTAGAAACCTTGCGCTGGGATGACCACCGTTACTATCATCAGAGTCGAATCAATCAGTCGCTACATTTCTTTAGTTCCATTAGCTTTATGGTGATGTACGTCATGTTATTTATTAACCCTGGCATCGCAGCACTCATTGGCTGGATGTTTGGCATGGTATCTCGACAAAGCGGACACTTTTTTTTCGAACCACGAGACTACGACCATGTCAACAAAGCAACACATGAGCACAAAGAAGAAATCAAAGTAGGCTTTAACCTAAACCGTAAAAGAATTTTACACGGCATCTGGGCGGCTATTCCGATAGTACTTTATTTTGACCCAACACTGCTAGGAACCATGACAGCTTATACCACTAAAAGCGGTTTCCTAAATAATATGTCGATGGCTTGGCTGGTACTTGGTGTTAGTGCCTTGTTATTTAGAACTATTTATTTATTTTTCATCAAAGATGTGCGAACAGGGCTTGCATGGTGTACCAAAATCATCACTGACCCCTTTCATGACTTCAAAACGTATATGAAATCACCTTACTATTTAATGAAAGGAGAATTGATGGACCCCATGACCCACACGCAAAAACACTAAAATATTTTATACAAAGGGGGCTTAGTGCCCCTTTATAAATTGGCGTTTACCCGACAGGCTAATTCATCAACACTTACATGCCTGATATTCTTTCCTTTCGCGGTATAAATGACATTTTCTGCAATATTTCGAGAGTGATCACCAATACGTTCCAATGCACTCAATGACCAAATGATGTTCATTACCCGTTTAATCGAGGCAGGATCTTCCGCCATATAAGTCACCAATTCTCGCATGGCACTACACACCAATTCGTTTCAGGTCGGTAAGGACTTTACTCATAGATATAAGGAGGCGTAAGTCAGATGTGGCGGGTTGACGTCGAGCAATGATATAGGTTCACTCCTCATCAATATCAACCTCCATTTGATTGAGTCGTTTATCTGTTTCCCTCACTCTAGTTGCCCATTGACTGTCCGCATCTATGATTGCTTTAAAGGCACCACCTACTTGGCTTTCGACTAAACCGCACATTTCTAATAAATATGTTTTTATATTCTCAAGCTCATCAATAACTTTTTGACTAATATGATAAGAATGCGCTTCTTTTGTCGCCACCATAGCATGCCCTTTAAAATACAGTCTTAGTACTTTGTACGACTATTATTTATTCAAATAATTTACCAGTATGGTGTAATTCTCAGTCGAACTTATAAGCTGTACTGAAAACACGCTAATAGACATGTTAAAACTAAACCATTTCGATAAATTTAATTGTATGCTCGAGTCATGTTTATTTCTGAAGTAATTCGATTTTCAAATATATTTCATTAATGTAACAATATTGTTACGACACTAAAAATTTATATAAAAAACATAATTCTACTTTAAATCTTTATAATACCTTTGCATAAGCCTGTCATATTTACACCATCTAGTACTGCATTTAAGTTTACAAAGATAAGAGTGAAGGCGATGCCCCCCAAACGAAACATAATCTTAATCATTAATAATGAACCTTATTTAGGAGAATCGATTACCTTCGCATTGGAGAGTGCAGGATTTGAATGGATTCGCACAAATAACACAGATGAAGCGTGCTCAATTATTTTACTGAGGAAGCCCCAACTTATTTTACTTGACTGGGTAGTATCTGGAACGACTTCTATTGATTTCATAAAAAATCTTAAGCAAGACAAACGCTCCTGTCACACACCGATATTAATGCTAACCTCAAAAAAAGAATCAGGGCAACTTTTGCTTGGCCTGCAAGCTGGTGCTGATGATTGTATGACAAAACCTTTTTCGTATCGTGAATTAATCGCACGCTTAAAAGCTATTCTACGACGAGCAACACCCTCGTTAGCCCTATGAAAAAAAATGGAATCATCGCCGTTCGCCATACAGTTATTGGGTTTGCTATTGCGTTACTTTTAGGCAAAATTTCTGGTGAGTTACCACTGAGTCTACTCGCTGGCTGTTCTATTTCTGGGTTGGAATCTCTACCAATTATATAAACTACAAACGTGGCTGCTCGCATCTGAATGAACGGCACTCCCTGATAGCGTCGGAATCTGAGGTGCTATATTCAATACGATACACCAACGACAAGTCCGTCAACGCAAACACATCAAACACCTAGAAGGTGTCATTGAAAGAGTTCAAGCATTAACCAAGGCTTTTCGTTATGGTGCTCTAATTGTCAATAGTCAATAGTCAGCCAAAAAAACTGTCTAATCGTGTGCAAGGGTGTGAGTCAACTCAAAGATCTCGAAGTAATGCGACAAGACTTTATTGCCAATGTAAGCCACGGACTACGCACACTATTAACGGTTATTGCAGGCTATCTAGGAGCCTAACCGAGAACTAACACAGATGAATCAACAAAGTATGCACATGCAAAATTTGATCAGCGACTTACTAATGTTAAGTAAGCTAGAAAGCAAAGATCAGGCCCAACACTCTCGTGTTTCCTTACAGCGCCAAAAACACACCAATCAAATAAACTCTGGTGTTATGAGTATTTTTGAGCGTGTTTTTGGCGTATTAAAACTGCATTATGAAATGAGCAAAGCTCGTTATTTAGGTTTAAGTCAAAATAAGGCCCCTTTCGGATTAATGAGTTTGACATACAACATTAAGCGAGGCGTTTCTATTCAGCGCACGTTGAAAACGGTTGCAGGATAGTTGCGTCTGTTCACGGCGTAAGTGACACAATTACGAAAACTGCGCGTAATATGACCTCAAAATCAATCTTAAAAAGAATTTATACCCGTATTTTTTAAAATTTTCTGGTTTAGCTTAGAAAAGGTGAAAATATTGAGATCATGCAAAGCTCTCAATATTATTAAATATATTTTTTAGCGCGCTCTTACATAGATAGATACATAGATAGAGTAAAATAGCTTAAGCAACGTGAGCGGCCTTAGCCCCCCCATAAGCTACCCAGAATCTATTTTATACACTTGATAGCTATTTAATTAGAAGAAAAATATATGTTTGCTAGGAAAGAGAAATAACTCTACGCTTCTTAGTCTCCCCATCAGAAGCTAATTTTGGAGGATAAATAACGGTCACTCGGCTATGAAATGGCTTGACGAGTTAGGTATGCCTGGATATTAATTTTAACCCTACAATATGATCGGGTAACCTCATAGAGATTAATGCATTGCATAATGGTCTTTGTTGCAGTTGATAATAAATCTATCCAAGTTCCTCCTTGAGAGGCTGAAAGTGACGTTAGTATGGGAAAATATGCCGCCAGAATAAAAGAGCTATGGAAAATAAATCAAAACGAGTCATTTTTAGCGTGCATACCCTCCATTTGATATTCACAGCTTATAAAAACTTTATAACGAAAAATCATTAACCAGTTGTACGATCTTGTAATATGAGCCCAGTAATTTCATTGTCACTTGTCGCTGGTACTAGAGTTTTATTCACTGACGCTCTGTTCAAACTACTAGCTCTTCGTATTTCACCGGAGAGTAATAACTAATACCTGAGTGTAATGACACTGTTTGAAAACTTAAGATACTTTCTGAGTAGAAAATCGATAGCCTGTACCTCGAACGGTTTGCACTAAATAATCGTGCTGGCCACCTAATGATTTCCTGAGTCGTCGGATATGGACATCGACCGTTCTGTCTTCTACATAGACATTTCCGCTCCATACTTGATCTAATAATTGTGAGCGGGTATATACCCGATTTTGATGCGTCATAAAAAACTGTAATAATTTATATTCTGTTGGTCCTAAACTAATCGACTCATTATTCGAGGTCACTCGGTGAGAAACGGGGTCTAATAATAAACCTTCCACCTCTACCTTAGAATCGATGCCCAGAGGGTTGGTTCTACGTAACACCCCTTTTAACCGTGCGACGAGCTCTCTTGGTGAAAAAGGCTTAACAATATAGTCGTCGGCCCCAACTTCAAGGCCATGAATTTTATTATCTTCATCGGCTTTGGCCGTTAACATAATAATAGGCACATATCTTGTAGCCTCATTCCGTCTCAAACGACGCGCCAGTTCGATGCCATTTGTTCCAGGTAACATCCAATCTAATAAAATCATGTCGGGACGGTTATCGACAATTTCAATTAGCGCATCTTGTGCATTGCCCGCTTCGATACAATGAAAGCCAGCCATCTCTAATGCAACAGCAATCATTTCCCGAATCGAGGCCTCATCGTCAACAATTAAAACAGTTTTACCAGACATCCTATTCACTCCAAAATGTTATCTCAATTATATATGTATTATCAATGCCTCCATTAAAGCCTCTAGATATGACAACTTTATGACATCAACAAGCAGACAGTATTAAGACACTGTTAAGATGCTTCCTTTAACCAAATAATCCACTGACATAATCACGAGTAACATCGTTATTTGGTTCTTCAAAAATTTTAGATGTGAGATTAAATGCTACAATTTTCCCTAAATGAAAATGAGCGGTGTAGTCAGCGACCCGTCGAGCTTGTTGCATGTTGTGTGTCACAATCACGATGGTGTATTTTTCTTTGAGTGATAACATCAGCGCTTCTATTTTCTGTGTTGAAATAGGGTCTAGTGCTGAGGTGGGTTCATCCATCAGTATCACATCAGGCTTGACTGCTAGGGCACGCGCAATACACAGCCGTTGTTGCTGCCCTCCCGATAAACTGGTGCCTGGGGAATGAAGCTTGTCCTTCACTTCATGCCACAAACCTGCAGCTTGAAGTGAGGACGCGACTAGTTCGTCACAGTCGCAACCTTTTTTAACCTGACGATGCTTTAGTGCCGCATAAGCGACATTTTCGTAAATGGTTTTAGGGAAAGGGTTTGGCTGTTGAAAGACCATCCCGATACGTTTTCTGACAGCGACCTCATCAACATCCGGGTCGTAAATATTTTTGCCATCAATCACAACATGCCCTTCGATTGAAACACTGTCAATCAAGTCATTCATTCGATTGATACACCTTAGAAAGGTCGATTTACCGCAGCCAGAAGGTCCGATCAGAGCCGTAATCTGGTTAGGTGGAAGGGTAATATTGATGTTATGCAAGGCTTGTAGGTTGCCATAATAAAGGTTTAATCCTTTAGTCGTTATTTTGGCATTGCCCTCAAACACCTTATCGTTACCATTTAATTTCATATTTTTTCCTAAGATAAATCGCGGCGGCGTTCATGGTAATCAGAATACTCAAAATCACTAGAATACCGGCGGCGGTCTTTTCAACATAAGCGCGTTCAGGCATACCCGCCCAGGTAAATATTTGCGCTGGAAGCACCGTCGCAGCTTCTAAAATGGAGGTGGGTGAGTCCGGAATAAAGGCGATCATGCCGATTATGATCAAGGGTGCAGTTTCACCCATAGCTTGGGCAAGCCCAATAATGCTGCCCGTTAATATGCCGGGCATCGCAAGCGGCATAACATGGTCTTTTACGACATCTTGTTTATTCAAACCTAAACCGTAGCCTGCTTGTCGAATCGACTCAGGTACGCTTCTCAAGGCTGCACGCGCGCTAACAATAATAATAGGTAAGGTCATTAAAGCGAGCGTAATACCACCCACCAGAGGTGAGCTTCTTGGCAAGCCAAATAAATTAATAAAGACCGATAACCCTAAGAGACCAAATAAAATAGAAGGAATTGCCGCCAGGTTATTAATATTTACTTCTACAAAGCGACTAAATCTATTATCGGAGGCAAACTCTTCCAGATAAATTGCGGTCATTACGCCAATTGGAAAGGCGACGACCATCGTCACCAATAACGTCAAAACAGACCCAAAAATGGCAGATTGAATGCCGGCAAATTCAGGTAATTTTGAGTCACCATTCATCAAAAACAACGTATTCCATTGCAACTCGATGGCCTCTTGTTGAAGCAAAGCCTTGACCACCTTTATTTGTTTATCTTTAAGGTTATGATGATGCCCCTTCATGTATTGATCGACCTGATCATCAGCCAATACCCATTTCGTTTGGGTGGTACCTAATAAGTTTGGCTGGGCCTCAATTTGCGCCGGTATGGTTCTTAACCAAGCTCGGCTGACAATTTTACGGTAGGTTTTATCGATGGCTTTACGGGTGAACTTCTGAGTTTTTACTGAGTAAGTCACTTCCACTTTAATATAAGCTTGCGACACAGCGGGTGCGGCGGTTCTTATGATATCGAACAGAAAAAATATCAAAAAGGTCATCGTGAATAGCACTGAGCACTTAGTGAATGCCTTGAAAATACGAGCAGACCGATGGCGCTTTCGTAATGAGGGATCGTGAAAAGGATGAAGGTTCATAATCGGCTAATCTTATATTTGGTTTGAAATTTACGGATTTGTTTCAGCGAAATTATATTCAAGACCAGGGTAATAACAAATAACATCAGCCCCAGCGCAAAAGCCGATAATGTTTGAGGTGAATCAAATGCTTGATCACCGACCAAAGCGTCCACAATACGTACCGTAACGGTGGTCATGTCTTCAAGGGGGTTCCAGGATAAGTTTGGTCTTAAACCCGCAGCCATCACGACAATCATGGTCTCCCCGACCGCCTTGGCAAAACCCAATAAACAGGCTGAAATAATACCGGGCATCGCGGACGGCAATACAATATTTTTAATCGTTTCACTATGCGTCATTCCCAGTGCATACGCTGCATTTCGCTGATTGCTTGGTACGGCACGTAAAACATCGTCACTTAAAGATGAAATCACCGGAATAATCATCACCCCCATCACCAGCCCACTTGCCAGTGCACTGTTGAAAGCGGCATCGACACCCACCAAAGCACATAATTCAACGATTGCAGGAGCTACCGTTAACGCGGCAAAGAAGCCGTAAACGACAGTGGGTATGCCGGCTAATATTTCTAATAATGGTTTTAAAATTTTTCTGGCGGTGGTGCTAGCATACTCACTCATGTAGATCGCGTTACCTAGCCCAACCGGTATCGCGACCAGCAGTGCGATAATCGTAATCATGAATGTGCCGGCAAAAATTGGTACTGCCCCAAAAAGACTTTCGTCATGGCTCATGTGCCATTTGGTGCCTGTAATAAAGTACCAGATACTTTTAAGCTGAAAAAACTCTATCGCCTGAAACAGTATTGAAAATAAGATACCGAGTGTGGTAAATATTGAGATAGCAGCGGCTAGTTGAAGTATTACTACCGTAGCACGGGCTTTATAAACATCACTCTTTTTTTTTGTTTCTACATCAAACAAAACAGTTATTCCGAATTAATTATATATTACTGAATTGAAAAAATATCCATTGAGTCATTCAATGGATATTCAGGAGCGCCATCCTTGGCATTACTTAATTTTGCTTATGCAAACAATCTTTGCTTACAGACTTTCATTAAGTAATTAAAGCGACCAGCCAGGAATCCAGCTACGGTCATACTCAGTAATCGTTAGAGTCGTATCGTCATCTTCAAGTACCGTTGCTAGTCCATCAAAAATAGTCTCGGTCGCTGCATCTCGATAAAGTGCAGTTGTATCTGCATTGTTCTTGATCGCAATACCAGCACCGGCAGTTTCAATTTCTGCACCTGTGATAGTCGTATCACTTACACGAATCGCTGCTACAGTCGTATCAACTGAAGACATGACATTCACTTGCACGTTATCAAATACATAACCCGTTCCTTCACGTAGACGAATCGCTCGACCTTTAGCATTCAAAATTGCATTTTTCAGCGTAGGCTTAGCAACTGGTGTACCTGCACCAGTGGTGTTAAAGCTATCCGCTTCGATCACACGAGAGTCAACTTCATCATCTACTACATTTTGCTCTGCAAAAACATTCATCAAGGTACCGGTATAGCCTTGGTCAGTATCGATCGAGTCATCACCTGCGTTGTAAACATACAAACCATCGATGCTCACTGTGCCACCCCATAATTCGATGCCATCGTCTGCTGAACCGATAATCGCAATGTTATCAATCGTGGTACCTGAACCAACCGAACCTAAGGATAAACCATTAAGCTCTTTGTCTTTTTCGACTTCAAACCCTGAGTATTTGATCGCGACATAGCTCAATGAACCACTATTATCAGCTTCGATAGTCGCACCGTCTTTAGGGCCGTATAACTGAGTACCCGCTTCATAAGTGCGCTCACCTTTGTTATTGGTAGACTGCCCTAGAATCGTTAAGCCTCCCCATTGGCCTTGCTCATCACCTGAGTTTTGACCTGCTATATCTTGTGCAGAAGTGAATATAATTGGGTCAGTCGCAGTGCCATTTGCAATAATTTTGGCCCCACGGTTAATAGCCAAATAAGATGAGCCTGAAGCGCCGAATAAAGTAGTGCCCGCAGGAATCGTTAACGTTACACCATCTAATACATTAACTTCGCCATTGATCGCATACAAATTCACACTGGATAAGGTCATATCGGTATCGATATCACCACTTAAAAATACGGTAGGTTTGTCGTTAACTTCTTCTAAAACCCAATCGAAGATAGCCAGATCTACACCGGTGATTTTGTTGTCAGCAGACACTTCAGTAATGAAAATATTGCCATCTGAATCCAGTAATCCATCATCAACCATGTCACCCGATACCCCCACTGTTTCATGCACATCAGTCAGAGCTTGGAAAATATCCATGGTGTCAGTATCTCGGTAGATTCCTTTACCAGAAGTGATCTTTCCATCTGAGCCAATATCACCCGCTGCAGTGTCAGTGATCGATAAATCTACCGCTTCATTTGATATAGCAATACCATTACCTGCTGTTTCAATTTCGTCGCCCGTAATACTTGTATCACTGATACGTATTGCGGCAATGTCTTTAAAATAATCAGCTGAGGCAGGATCAGCAGAGCTAGACTTTACATTTACCTGAACGTTATTGAAGATATAACCGGTCCCTTCACGTAAACGTATCGCACGTCCAATGGTATCTAGAGTTGCATTCTCAAGTGTTGGTTTTGCAATCGGCGTACCCGCTTCTGTTTCGCTAAAGCTGTCGGCTTCAATCGCCCGTGAATCAGTTTCATCATCCACAACGACTTGCTGAACATAAACATTCGATAACTTACCAGTAAACCCTTGGTCAGTATCAATTGAATCATCACCTGCGTTATAAACGTACAGGTTATCGACAGAAACCGTACCGCCCCAAAATTCAATACCATCATCGGCTGAACCAATAATCGCGACATTACTGATTTGAGTGCCTGATCCGACCGAACCTAACGATAAACCGTTAAGTTCTTTGTCTTTTTCGATTTCAAAGCCAGAGTATTTGATGATCACGTGATCTAAAATACCGCTATTATCGGCTTCGATAGTGATACCATCTTTAGGACCATAAGCCTGAGTACCGGCTTCGTAAGTACGCTCACCTTTGTTGTTGGTTGACTGGCCTAAAATAGTCACACCACCCCATTGACCTTGATCATTCTGACTCGCTGTACCTGCAATATCTTCAGCTGAAGTGAAGATAATCGGCTCAGCCGCTGTACCGTCGGCGATGATAGTCGCGCCACGGTTAATAGCTAAGTAAGATGCGCCTGTTTCGCCATATAAAGTCGTACCTGCTGGAATGGTTAATGTTGTGCCATCAAGAAAATTAACTTCGCCGTCGATGCGGTAAATTTGACCAGCCACCAGCGTTACGTCTTCATCAAAGTCGCCTTTTAATTCTTTATTATCTGCAACATAGTCAGCGGTACCTACTGACGACACAATAGGTGAAGGCGTAACAATAGGTGAAGGCGTACTCGGTTCGGGGTCTGAAGAAGAGGAAGAACTGCCACAACCAGATAGTGCGACAGCCGATAATAAAATGCTAATACTTGCCACTGTGCTAAGAGCCGGGGCGTTTGTTGAAAACTTACGTTTAGCCGATAACTTCATAGGTATATCCCAAGTTGATTTCAATAATATAAATAATCCACTCAATTACAATAAGGCTAAAATATTTCAGTCTGATTACAAAAATAAGTAATATTTATGACAAATGATATTTACTGAGATAAAAATAGAAGCTATGAGAGGACGATATATGGGAATACTAATGCCATGAAACAAAAGCATGTGTAACCTAATTTTCTAGAATAGTAAGCTTTGCTTAGTCTACATGAACAATGAAGCGACTTAACCAAACAAGAGCGAAACGAGTATTCCGCTCTTGAAGTTTAAGGCCGTTAATATTTAAAAATACCTATAAACCCATACAGTTGGCGTAATATGTAACCGTTGCAGGCCAATCAGAGAAAACCCCCAATACGCCCACATCTTTTACCAATACGTCGAGTACTTCAAACACATCGCCATCGTTATTAATAACGTCAATATTACCCAGGTCGCCATTGGTTGTTTGAAAATACCAACCACCATTGTCCTTTAACAAGCCTGATCGTTCGAGTGTCCACGTAATTAATTTTAGCCCTGCCGTTTTTGCGTTAATCGCATATTGGGAAGGGACGATAACACCTTGCGCATCAATATCTAACAACATCCACATTGGAGGCGCTAACACCTTAAGACCTTCGGCTACCCACGATTCCATTTCTGCAAGCTCAACATTTATGTCATACACACCATCAAGAAACACCGCTTGCTTACCAAAACGTGGATAGTTATTGACCCAAAATATCACATCATCGTAATTGAAAGATTGTGGCCACACTCGCTTGGAACGGACACCTGCTGCAGTATATTCGCCGATCATTTGGCTAGCATAGTCTGCCTGGCTATATTCACCCTCGAAAGGCATTTCTACTAAAGGTGCTTTTAGCTCAGGCGTAAAATCAACACCTAGCTCGTTGAACAGTACAATACTTTCGGCATGGGTTAAGAGTGTCCCGCGACCCGTGTATAGATCTGTTCGCCAGCTGGATGTCGCATTCATATAATCTTCGATACTGCTTGCCATAGTATCTGCCGCATCCATTTTACCTTGCAATGATTTAAACTCGGCAACCGTAATATCACTGGTACAGCAATTAATATCGGCGGCATTAATTAATTTTCCTTGGGCATCAAATTCTGGGGCGACGGAGCACTTTTGCGCCAAGTCTGTTGCTAGAATATTTGTGGTGGCATGTAAGTCACATTGTGAATGACGACAAACCAGCGCACGATCTTTGGTAAAAGTAACATCACACTCAACGATGCCTGCTCCCATTTTTGCAGCAGCTTGATAAGATTCTTTGGTGTGCTCTGGAAACTGCATTGCAGCACCACGATGACCAATAGAAAATTTCGAGGGGTAGAAGGGGCCATTTTCACAACTTTTTAATTTAGCTTTTAAGGCACTTTCATCCATATCATCTACCAAGAAAAACGGACGTGGGCCTAACTGTACTTTCGCCAAACGCTTTGCAATACGCGCCTCTTTTTGATGCAGTTTACGCTGTGTTCTTTCTAGCTTTTTTTCAGCAACCTTAAGTTGTTGTTCAAGTTTTTTGACTTCGTGTTTGTTTATAATATCAGGGGTTTTATCATGCCAGTGTTGCGTTGCAAACACGTTCATTGACAATATAAGTGCGCAAAAAAAAGTAATAAATTGCATCGTTTAGCTCCTAGTACATAATTGTATTAATAACTACATTAATACGTTTAAGTTAATCGTGAGGTTGATTTTTTTTGATCACACAAAATAAAATCAGATTAAACAATAAGATCTAAATGTTTCTTTTTAATGGCACTTTAAATAAATTTTGAAGGCATAACTACGGAGAAAACAGGAATAGGTATAAGGGCGTTAAAAAGTGATATAATAGAACTAGCAATGCATTAAAAAAGGGCTTACAAAAACTGCTGTTATATTGAAGCAATATTTGTAAACCCATAAATAAAAAATTTGAAACATTCGATGTTGGCCGTTTAAATTTCGTCCCACCAATCTTTAAGGTTTGCTTTCAGACGCTTATTTTCAAGGTAATCTTCAATACCTCGCCGTGCGTCAATTGAACGTTTGTTTTTATTTTTTTTCTTGTTGGTCTCTTCATTTTGGTGCATATCATGATAAACATCCATGAAATCTATACGCACCTTTTCTATATTCGGTGAATAGGCTTGCTGTGATATTTGCATAACGACCTCTCTTTGCTAAAACAATATAATTAATAAGAGGCCTTACTTTATTATTCAAACATGACCAAATGATGACAGCCCATTTCACCGCATTTTTATTAACGCTGTGTAATGCGCTGAGCTTCCTCCAAATCTACCATTTCCAGAGTTTCTTTAGCTTTTACTTTCATAAGGGTAGCTTCGATCAGTGCGTCTTCCATCGGGATTAGACCTATTTCGGTGAGTAGCCCTTCTTGTCCGATGACTTCCTTATTCAAGAACATCTCGATATATTCTTTCATTGCAGGTACTTGTTCGATATGGTCGTTTTTCACATAGAAAAACAGGCTACGTGAGATCGGATATTCCTTGCTTGAAATCGCTTTTGAGGTGGGTAAGATACCATCGATTTTAATACCTTTAATCAGGTCGTCATTTTCAGCTAAAAAACTGTAGCCAAAAATACCTAATGCCATCGTGTCTTTGGTTAGTTTTTTTACAATTAAATTGTCATTTTCGCCACTGGGAATATACACCCCATCTGATCGAATAATTCGGTAACCTTTCAATCCGGCATCACGATAAACTTTCATTTCTTCGGTTTGGTATTGCATCACAATCTCTTCAAAAGCATCGCGCGTACCTGAACTGATCGGCGGGCCATAAACGCTTATTTTACGATGCGGTAAAGCAGTATTGATCTGATCCCAATATTGATAAGGGTTATTGATTAAACCGCTACCTTCTCTGTTTGGCACTTTCTTAGCCACGGCTAATAATAGCTCGCGTTTAGTGATGTTGAGCGCTTCATTTTTCTGGGCTTGTGCGACCACAATGCCATCATAACCAAACATCACTTCGGTAATATTGTTTACACCATTACGTACACATAAATTATATTCTTTAATTTTAATACGACGACTGGCATTCGCAATATCAGGTGAGCGAAGGCTATTATCGGTGCAGAACAACTTCATTCCGCCCCCCGTGCCTGTCGACTCGACGACGGGCGTAGGATAACGCGACACACTACCAAATTCTTCAGCGACAAAACTTGCAAAAGGATACACTGTCGAACTACCAACAATTTTTACCTGATCACGCGCATAAACCGAAGTGACCATTGCTACAGATACAATAATAGTAATGATAATTTTCATCATTTTACTTTGCCTTTTTATATATGGAACTTAATGATTTGAGTGTCAATCATGGTGAACCGCCATTGTAGAAGCGCTTTGTTACAGAAATTTGACAACTTAGTTTGAATGAATAATAAAGTCTGAACCTAGCTCTTTATTTTTTTCAAAACCAAAGCGGTGTTGCACCCCTTCTGATAATGAAAACTCTAATTTTTGAGTGCTTTCATTTAGTTTCATACCCGTAAGTTGTTTCATGTTGGTACGCGGTTTAAAAAATACCTTACCTCCCAATAACGCGACCGTACGAATCGGCTCAAATTGCCCAACATATTTTTTATTTTTCTTCTGAAAACTCAAGCATTCTTCACCATATACGGTTTTTATCAAGTCAAAATTTGATTCGCACTGTTGATTAACTGGTTCAGTCATTTTGAAAAAATTAGAAAATTTTGCTTTCTTTAATTTGAATTTCATTTTCAGGGCGGAAGTTGTCCCTAACGATAGGTAGCTTATTTTTCCTATCGTATTTTGGACCGCATATAAAGTACCTTTTGCCATGCTCTTTGCTTCGGCCGCAATAAACAAATACAGGTTACCTGAGTGCTGACTATCAAAAATATAATATGTTTTATTGTCGGGCATAGAGACGACGTGACTCGCTGATAATCGCCCTAATGCATAATTTTTAATGGTTTTGGCCTGACCGCTTTGATCGAGCAAAATCACTTCACTCACCCAGCCATAGTGATAAGGTTTGACCAGGTCGGCCTTATTTTTAAAGAATGGTTTGAATTCCTGACGAAAGTCCTCTGCTTGTGCAGCATTAATAAGACTATACTCTGAAAAAACAACAGAGTTCCAAGCACTTTTAAACGCACTCGTTGGTCGGGTGATTCCCTTAACTGCCGCTAAGTTAAGCAAAATAGTATCTGAATATCGCTGTTGATCTACGTGCCATTCGGAAAGATACACACCAGCGATCAAGTGATCAAAAATAGAAACCGTAAAGATTTTATCTTCCATCTCTAAACGTACATGATTTAAGTAGTCGTTATTATCGCCTGGTTTGTAAATCAACGGATTGTTATTAATTTGTATTGGGTCACCTTGGAAGTCTCGAGCTAAACCAAAAATATGGCGACCGACGATTTTTCCTGGGATAAGCGCTCCAAACATAGATTCTTCAGGCCTTAGGTCTTCTGACAAAAACGGCTCGCCCGCAGCAAAAACCGAATTTAATGACAGTCCAGTGAACAAGGCACAAAACAAAAAGGTGGTGAGTGTATTTATTTTCAACATAATTAAAACTTCATTGATAAACCAAGGGTGACAGCACGACCAGGACTATATGACGCAACAATGTCATCGCCCTGCATTTTTTCTATTTCGCTATCGAGAATATTTTTTAGTTTCAGGGTCACACCATAAGCAATTTTTTTCTCTTGCTCGTCATAAGTATCGTTTAGCCCCCATTTCACGACAAAATCTAAACGATGAAAAGGCTGCTCGTAAGTGTCTGGATTATTGTTCACTCCCAAACTAGAAATACGCTTTCCATAGACATTATAAAGCAGAATAGCACTACGACGCGTAAAGAAGTTGTCGTAACCCACTTGTAGATTGACCACATAAGGGGACTGGCCTTGCATTGGGCGATCGCTAGAATTTAGTAGGTTTCCCGAAAGCCCGCTTGCATTGGTTTCGACCTCGACTTCAGAGTCAATATAAGCGTAATTACCACTAACAAAGTAGTTATCAAGTTGCTCAGTAAAACTTGAAAGGTTCTTTCTAAACCCCAATTCAAACCCTACACTTTCTGCGCTTTTAGCATTGAGGTAGGTAATTTCGATATCTTCATCAGGCTTGCTTCTGACTGTCTCGATAGGATTTGTGAAGCTTTTGCTAAACAAACCAAACGTATAAAATTCATCAAAACTAGGAAACCATTCATATTTAAAGTCGATATTGCTTATTTCAGTTGGCTCCAAATCTGGATTACCTCTAACGATGTAATCCGTTTCAGGGTCTTTATAGCGCGTAGGACTAAATTCTCGAAAATCAGGACGACTCAAACTTTGGCTATAGCCTAAGCGAAACTGATGTTCATCATTCAAGCGATAGGTAGCACCTATAAATGGCAGCACATCGGAAGTTTCAAGCTCAAAATGCTCTATCTCTTCCTCAACGATACCGACATCTAGCGCTTGTAATGAGTCTTCATGTCTAGCCCCAAAACTAATATCAATAGCATTAATCGGTGACACCAAAAACTTAGCGTAAATTGCTGTTAACGACTGCTCTGCGGTATAAGCATCGTCCTCACGGTAAGCATTTATTATATCAAGGTAATCAGCCTCAGCCGCCGCTTCTATCAGCACTTCATCAATCAAACGACGGTCTTCTAGGTCCCGAGGGTCTTCACTGACGGTGTACTCTACTTTAAAACGTCGATTATCAAGCTTACGCTCTTTCTCTAAGTCGAAATAACCAACAGTAAGATAATTATCTCGCCCATTTAAGCGAAAGGGTAACGATATGTCTGTACGAAAATTATTCACCTCATCTTCCAGGTCAGAGTACAAAAAAAACATCTTTTTAGCATCGACTTCAAGTGCCTCATTTACTTCTTTGTATTCATACTCAAAGGTACCCGGTTCAAGCCTAGTTGCTTCAGAAATCGAATAACCCCAATCAATTTGAATATCATCAAAGAATCCATCACGGGTTTCGCCAAAATGATGTTCGCCATTGAACTGATGGGTGAACAGCTCTTTTTCGGTATAACGCAACACCACACGTTCGTTTATACGACCGGCATCCAAATCGTTTTCGACGCCAAACTTTGTCTGATCCTCTTCTTCACTCAGCGCCATAAAAGTGTACTTCATATTGTGTTCATCAGTCGGTTCAAAACCAACACTCAGAAATCCACCAAATTTTTCGGTTAATTTAGTTTCATCATAGGTGTTAGCATCCTCATGAACGACACTTCCGTCTTGGAATGTTTCGTAAGCGTCTTCGTCTTTTGCTTTATTGTTTTCTTCACTTTTATAATAAATATTACCGGCAAAACCATACTTCATTGCTCCCGCACCTTTGAAACTTTGGCCGGTTGTTGCCGAAAGACTAGACCCTGGTTTTAACTTAGTCGCGCCTAATCCGAAGGATCGATAGTTTACAATCGCTGTATCTAGTGCTTGTCGTTCTGCTGCGGTAATGCCTTCAGCGATTACTTGGTCACCTATTTTTATTTCATTGGTCAGATTCGAGAAATTATTACTTAAATCAACAATAATTTGCGGTAAAGGTTTATCATTTTCACCGTTAAAGACGACATCATCACCGGTAGCGTCATTGTATGTCAGGCTAATATTGCCTTTAATGAAGTTATCTTCTTTCGGTATACCTTTGGTATTAATTAAGACCGTGCCACCCCCAAACGTGCCGGGTAAATTACTTGAATACGTCTTTTGAATATCCATACTTTGGATAACATCGGCGGGGAAAATATCCAGCGGTACCACTCGTTTGGTAGGTTCTGGGGAAGGTACATGCATACCGTTCAATAAGACCGTGCTATAACGTTCACCTAAGCCGCGCACAAAGACAAACTTATCATCTACGACGGTGATCCCTGTCACTCGCTTCAAGGCACCGGCTGCAGACGAGTCACCAGACTTACTAAACTGTTCGCTTGAAATGGCATCACCAACAACATCACTGTCTTTTAGTTCGGCAATATTTGAGGCGAGACTGCCTTCTACAAAGGGAGCTGACACAACAAACTCATCCAGCACAATATCTGCCTTGATCAGTTTAGCTTCAGCTTCAGCGGTGTTATTAGCTTTGATGCGTATGGCCTTTTGTACCTGCATCACATACTTTGGATGAATAAGAGAAATATCGTATTCACCTTCGGATAATTCCAGCCGGGCAATCCCCTGCTCATTGGTGGCGGCCTCAATGGCATAGCCCTTAAAAAAGAGCTTGGCATTGGCGATCGCTGTACTATTTTGACTATCAAGTACTTTGAAAATTAACGTACCCTTTGGGCCTTCCTGTTTTTTGACTACCTGTTGCTCAAAGTCCTGATGATAACTTGATAAGGGTAGGTCCAGTTCGACATCAGCGCCGGTCTTTTTCAGGTTCAGAAACACCTGGCTGGAGACGTCATCCAGAAGGCTGACTTCGGTGAGGGCAAATAGTTCTTTTTCACCCTTAATACCATTGTACTGATAATAACTAACCTCATAATCATTGGCAGGCAAGGTAAAATTGGCGACACCATAGCCATTGGTTAGCTGTTCTTGCTCACCCACGCGTATCGTCATATCTTTTTGGGCCAAGCCCTGCTTAAAAACAAAGATATGTAAGTTTTCAAGGGCATGTGCTGATGCCGCAACAAAAAATACAGCACTCGCAAGGAGTATTCTAAGGGCACGCAAGAGGATCATTCTGGCATTTCTCTATTTGCTGAAATAAGTAGGAAGCTTTTCTGAAAAGCTGGTTATCAGTAATTTTGTGTAAAAAGTTTTTTGACTGTGAGTA
Organism: Oleiphilaceae bacterium; assembly: GCA_047628385.1. Lineage (GTDB taxonomy): Bacteria > Pseudomonadota > Gammaproteobacteria > Pseudomonadales > Oleiphilaceae > PZPK01. The sequence continues at coordinate 7,517 of JBLHVH010000019.1, read as the reverse complement.
ATTGCCATTCTTAAAATGTGCAAAGCCGAGGGCGTACACTATGCTGTCCTCTTTCAATAAGTCATAACGCTTCAATGACTCGGTTTTGGCCACCATGGACTCGTAGTCTTCCAAGTGGATGTCAATACCGATGCGCTGCCTGAATTTCTCATCTTGCTTGGCGATACGCCGGTTTAACTGTAAGGATCGTATGGGCTCATTTGATTTCAAATATAAAGTCGCCGCTTTATGAGCAAACTTGGGAAAGCGAATCGAGGCCCAGTCAAATACCAGGGCGGCCATCAGGTATTCTTCCTGGTCAATATAAACCTGCCCCAACAATTCCAGTAATTTGTCATCACTGTTGTATTCCAACACCCCCTGTTCAAGCAATTGCGCGGCACTTTGATACTGGTTGTTTTCCCGTAAGGCATACGCCACGGCCAGATACTCTTTGGCTGAGTAATGTTCTTTTTTCAGGTATTGCTGAGCATATTCCTGCGCAGACTGATAAAAACCCAATTCAAGTAGATAGTAGAATTTCTGGCTATAAAAACGAGAGAATTCAGGGTGTAAACTAACGCCCTCATCCAGCACTTCCCAGGCCTGATCCATCTGATTTAACTGTTTGTAAGACTCGGCTTTGATGACAAACATTTGTGGTTTGTCTTTAGCCGCTTGTCCCGCTTTGTTTAAAGCGTCAATGACATTTTGATACGCTAGTCGCTGCCAGTAGTTTCTCGCCATATACAAGTAAACCGATTTATTTTCCTGGCCACGAGCAAGCGCTTCTTTAAAGAAGATATTAGAGATAGCCGGATAACCCGTCTTATGAAACACGATGCCTTTCAAGGTATAATAGGTTTTAAAATCGAAATCCTGCTGCTTGATATCAACTTTTTCCAATACTGTTTTTGCTCGCTGAATATAGCCATCTTTCACCAAGGTTGCACCGAGATTGACATAATCAATCTGGTCATTATTGGTTTGCGTATTAGCAAACGACAGCGATGTTCCCGCAAAACTCAGTATGCTCAACAATACCAATAAAGGCATAGATAAAGCAGTTTGTAAGAATACAGACATAAATCTCATGACTTGATTAATCCAATTTAAATACGATTTTTTGCATGGCCCAGACCTTCACTTTCTTACCGTTGTAGGTGGCGGGTTCAAATTTCCATCGACGAATGGTGCTATCTGCTTTTAGGTCGAATATTTCTTCCGGTTTGGAGTCCAGAATTTCAACGTTTTCGACATTGCCACTTTCGTCTATCAGTACATTCATGGTGACGTAACCACTCACACCTTGTTTTCGAGCTAATTCAGGATAAACAATGGGCGAACGTTTTTTCACTCTGGGTGGCGTATCCACACTGCTCTTATCCATTGCTTCATCTGTCGTACCGGCCAGCAGGTCAGTATCTTGAAAGTCTGCAAACTCAGTTTCATCGAACTGTGGCACACCAAAACTTAGACCACTGCCCGACAGATTAGCGCCCACATTAGCAGGTTTAATGGAAGGCAATTTTTGCGATTGAGATTTACGTTTCTGCTGTTCTTTCTTTTTTGGTTTAGGTTTTTTCAGTTGTTTTTTCTGTTCAACATCAAATTTTGTGGCACTATTTTTGTCTGTGTCACGTTTAATTTCTGACTCGTTGAGACCGATCACTACCACGAAGATAAGAAACGGTACCACGACGGCTGCGGCTAAAGCCCATAAGCGTTTTAACATCATTTTGACCTGCCTAAGACTCTTGCTCAGTTGCCACGCCGACATCTGTCGCACCTGACAACTTCGACTGATCAATCACTTCTAGCACAAGCTTGGCGGGGACGTTTTCATCCGTCACCACCAACACCGACTTATCAGTACTCACGCGTAACATATCTCTGAGCTTGCTTTGCAAGCTGTAGATTCTGACTGGTTGATTATCGACATAGACATCGCCTAATTTATCGATAAACACCCTCACAGCTTTGGTTGATGCAGAAGCCGCACTGGAGGCACTAGGGCGGTCCAAATCGAGTTTCATATCTTTTACAAAGGTCGTGGTCACCATGAAAAAGATCAACAAAATAAATACCATGTCTATCAAGGGCGAAACATCAATTTGCCCTTCTTCTTGCGTCTCTTGTCTATATCTCATAATCGTTACTTTTAACTCGCTGTGTGAATAGCTAACTAAGGTTCAATCTATCTTTTAAGTTGGGCACTAATAATTTTAAGCACTAGCACCTTTAGAACGAATGGCTGCCATGGCGCATACTAGGTCCCGGATCTGATCCAACTCCCGACGCACGTTCATTTCTTTACGTTCAATAATTCGCCCTAGCAGTAAACCAGGTATTGAAATTGCCAAGCCCATTTGCGTGGTAAACAAAGCTTTACTAATACCGCCTGCAATCCCCCCTGTTTGGCTAAACAAAGCCATATCACCTAAGGAATTAAAGGTTTCAATCATACCGTCAACGGTTCCAAGCAAACCCAGAAGCGGCGCAATGGCAACTAAAGAACGAACCAGTGTTTTATAATCTGTTAAACCCTGTTTAAGCTTTTCAAACTCTTGATCGATCACCACTTTTAACTGGTTTCTCGACTCAATTTTCTTACTTTGGGTAACCGCAAACTTCGCCGCCAATGCTGTCGTTGATTTCAATCGCTTAAATTTCTTTTTGTCTTTTTTAGCCCGTCGGATAAGATCTCTCGGGTTGTATTGACTAGAACGAATATTCAAGGCGCGATACGCTAAGGCATACCACAAGACAACCGCCACAAAAATCAGAGGCAGCATGACAAAACCGCCCATTTCGTAGTAATCTAATAAAGCACTTTGGCTTGGAAATAGTCCCCACATGTTTCTTCTCTCTTATACGCTTACTTAGGCATCAGCCGGCAAGGATGCTTTGTGGGTATTAATAACATTTAGCGCTGCGCGCTCTAAGCCATTTTTGGTACGTAAGCCCCAACTGGAAAGCAAGTTGCCCACGAGTAGTAATGGTATCGCCACGACCAAACCAAACTTAGTCGTCACCAGTGCCTCAGAGATACCGGTCGATAACAACTTTGGGTCACCTGTACCAAACTCGGTAATTATGTCAAAGGTGCCAATCATGCCGGTTACGGTACCCAATAACCCTAGTAGTGGCGATACCGCCGCAATCACTAAAATGGCTGAACCAAAGCGGTCTATTTTTGAGCTTTCATACAAAATTGATTCGCTGATAATATCTTCAATATGGCCGCGTTCTTTTTTAATATTACGCAAGGTTGCAGAGATCACTCTACTGGCGCTACTTACATTTTTCTTGCAGGCTTTTAGTGCCGCATTAACACCATCTTTCTCGATCAGCGTATTCACTTTGACGGTTATTTTCTGAATATCCGCACCTAGCATTAGTAAAAAGATAATACGCACGATTATTAAGACCAAACCAACCAAACCAATGGCCAGAATAATTTTGCCAATCAAACCACCCGCTTTAACATCATCCGTAATACCTTTCTCAGCTTGCTTTTCAATGGATAGCTCTGCGTTATCAAACAAGAAAACTGAAATATTTTCTGGGTTCTGACCACTAACTAAGGCTTGCGCACTAGCTTGTGAGGTCGCATCCCACACTTTAAATTTGCCATTACCTGAAGGCGCCAATACACCCGCACGTTCGTCATTAAAGCCATACTTTGCGATTCTACCCACATTAAGCACTTGGGCTTTAGAGGCTTTCCCGTCCAGTTCATAGAAGGTTTCTGCTTTTTTAGTCAATACGCCATCTGCTTTAAGAAGACTGTTGGCTGAAATCAGTAACTGCTGTAGCTGCTGATCGAATACCAAGGTTTCGTCCACAGTCAACGCTGATTTTTTCAAGGTCATTCTTGCTTGTATCAACGTTGTTTCGAGTAGCAGTTGATCATTCTCAGAAAAATCGACATCGCGTGATGCATCCACAATCAATTGATTAAGCCGATCAACTTTGTTTTTCTTACTTAAGTATTGTTTTTGGAGCACATCGATTTTTTGATCAACCCCCTTGAGCGTTGATGACTGAGAGTCATTCAGGCCCAGTAAGCGTTTTTCCAGCGCCTGTTTCTCAGCCACCAAATAAGCAAATTCTTTTTGGTAGGCTTGCTCTAACTCATCGGCGTGAACAGAAGCACCTACACCCATCAAAAAAGAAAACAATACAGTCAAACCAAAAACACACTTTAATGAGAAAGACCGCGTTGATTGTTGTGATAAATAAAATAAAATAGGCATATTAATTATTCGGTAAGAAGTTAGGGACGGTAAACAAACCGTTACGAATATTCTTATTAAAAGAGTCGAACAGATAATCTAGCTGGCGAGTATTATCATCACCGAGCACTTTATCCTGCTTCCAGACCCCTTGATGTTGACGTACCACACCATAGCTAGCATTTGACGTTTGATAGAACATTGCGATTTTTCCAAGACGAAGTACTTTGACTAACTTGTCTTCACCATCAACATTCAAAGATTCGCTATAGATGCCACTACTTCGACCTAAAATCAGCTCATCTTCAACAAATGCCCACAACTGGTTAGCGGCTTTGTTGGGTGAAATAATATTGGTATTAAGTCGGTATTCGATATCGTCTAAAGCACGTAATCGTGCGTCTAACTTATAAGGCAAGGATGTTTTGACCGACGCACGAAGCGTTGATATTGAAGACTTCAGGACGGGAGTCACTTCATCGTAGGCTTCAAATTTTTTATCATTGATCGCCTTGAGTTTATCCAATTCTCGCTGAAGGTCTCTTAGGTTCAGGTCAGCACGACTAATTTTTACATTCAAATCGCTTTTTTGATTTGAATACGAACGCAATTGATCACTGAAACTCTCTTTTTTGAAGTTGATTTCATCGTGGAGACTTGAAATCTGCTGACGAATATCCACCAGTTCTTTAGATATATTTTCAAGCGATTGTAGTTCAAGTTCATCTACCTTTTGCTTGTCATTCAGATCAATCTTCGCCGCACTGTTACCTGCAGCGAGCAGCACCGATAAGACCATTGTCGTGTATTTTACTTTCACTGCCTTAACTCTCTTAATTAGGAATAGTGGGCAGTTTAGGGTGTGTATATGACAGTAACATTACATTTAAATGACGTTTATATTTCAGAAGAGTATTTTATGCTAGATCCTAATTTTTTATTATAGACCCCCCACTCCCTTATTTTTAGTGCTGCTATTAAGGACTGCTAAGTACTGTATTTAACCTTTGGAAAGCCCTCTAGAGTGGTAACTGCAATAGAAACGTTTTAACTCCGTACGACTCATACTAAGAGATGTACATAAATCAGGCGTGTTAGTGGCGTTCTAGTACATATTTTCGATTTTCAGCGCACTAAAAGATGGCTCGAAAAGTACTACAACGCCTCTAGAAAGCCTTTACCTAATTTTTGCCCTCTAACTCATCAATTCTGCGCCGTTAGATAAAAACACATCATACTCAGCTATGTATTTTTTATGCGTGTAAATTCATCATATATACAGAAATGAAGGAGAAAAATAAGAACAACCTATAAAAAATAAAACACTTTAGCGATAAAACTTTGTCCATTTGGGTGTTCATCTGGACAATATTGCAAAATGGTTACCCAAGTGGAACAAAAATGTAAGCCAATCCATTTAGATGCCCAAATAGACAAAGTTTTGGCGAAATAGTCTAAAAAAGTAAATATATAAATAATACTTAAAAAAATAGCCGTTTCTCTCCATATGGGAGGCCTAACTCGCCAGAGACTTTCCTTGGTGAAACGTATAGAAAAAGAAGAGATGATAAAAGGTGAGGAGATTTTAATACTCCTGTTTGACACTGAATTATCTTTTGAAAAACTCATAGAGTTTCTCCTCGACGAACGACCAAAACTTGCATTTTATAAATTAAAGTTAAAATATTATTTTTTTGTCTTGTCACGTACAGAGTATTTTTTTGTTCACGCCGCGACATTCATGAATTTCGATGCATATTAGAATAGTTGATATCACGTAGAAAATTCATTAAGCAAAAAGGTAAATATCATGGCTCAATTCTTAAAATTAAGCGTCTTTATAAAAAATCAATTTGTTGAAGGTCACGCTCCATCACGAAAAACTTTAAAAAAGCTAATCCTAAGTAATGAGCTACCAGGGAAAATAATTGGGACTAATTATTTCGTTGACCTGCAAAAATTCAACTTAACCGGCGATAATTTAGTTGATTCGGTATTACTAGCCTCATGAGCCCGAGACCAAGAAAACGTAAAAATATGGGATTACCTGAGAACCTTTACACCGTAAAAAGTGGCAAAAAAATTGGGTATCGTTACCGGCACCTAATCAATAAGAAATTTCACTGCATGGGAACAAGCAAGACTTAAGCTATATCGGCCACTAAGCGGTTGAACACAATGCTAATACCTCAAAATGATTTAGTAACAGGTTTATTGGGCGTTGTGACTGTCGCAAATCATATAGCGTGGTTTTTTAAAGAAATAATTCCTAAACGCGAATATGCAAAAAACATACTTGCGATTTGGGTTAGCAGATGCAACCAAATCAAAGATAATTTGGGAGACCAAACTATAGAGATGATCTCGGTCAAAAATATAAGCGAATTAATGGAAACAATGATAGCCAGACCAGCACAACAACTTAGACAGTGCGCAATAGATTTATTCAAAACAGCAGCAGGTCGCCGGTTAATTGAAAGCAATCCAGCAGAATTAACTAACAAGCCAGTTAACAAAAAAAGTCGCCTGCGTTTAACCTCAGATCAATACAGCGCAATTTTGGAAGCCTCCCCTGTTTGGCTTCGGAATGCCATGCAAATTGCCCTTATCACATTACAGCGTCGCGGTGATGTCTCTCGCATCCGGTTTGATGAAATTACAGAGGGTTATTTGTATGTTATTCAAGAAAAGACTCAAAAATACGACTCCGGTTATTTGAAAATAAGTACTGGTGACGATCTCAAAAAAATTATTTCAAATTGTCGCGATGATATCGCAAGCCCTTACCTTGTTCATCGAAAGCATCAAAAACGAATTGAACGAGAAAATTGTGACCACTGGACCCAAGTAACACCCGAAATGATTACGCGTGAATTTAAAGAAGTGCGTGATAGTTTAGATATATTTGAGCACATGAAGATGAAGACTCGGCCTACTTTTCACGACATTCGAGCGCTTAGTATCAAGCAGTACAAAGATTCAGGTATTAACTCGCAAGAACTGGCTGGCCACAGTAGCGAAAAAATGACTAAGAATTATGATTCTGGCCATGATGAAATACGCTGGATTGAGACAAAAACAAGGTAAGGTTTTGCGGATCTGTTGCAGAAGTTTTGCAATGAGTGATACAGGCAAACTTAAAAATAATGTAACACATTGATTTTAAGTTAGAATTGGTCGGGATGGCGGGATTTGAACCCACGACCACTTGTCCCCCAGACAAGTGCGCTACCAAGCTGCGCTACATCCCGACTACAGGGGTGATTTTAGGTAAGGGGATATACTTAATAAATAAGTTAA
>JBLHVH010000018.1:0-27601 GCA_047628385.1 Oleiphilaceae bacterium | reverse complement strand
GCTAAAACCGCTATGGAGTATAAATCAAACGTTAACGAGGTACAGGTAAATGGACTTGAAAAGTAGTCCCTACACCCACTTCACTTTCTACAGTGATATAGCCATGATGCTCTTCTATAATGCCATGAGAGATAGAGAGCCCTAAACCAGTACCTTGCCCAATGGGTTTGGTGGTAAAAAATGGGTCAAACAACTTGTCTATATTCTCTTTTTTAATACCTTCACCGTCATCGCTTATTTCTATGACAACCTCATTCTCTTTGGGAATAGAACGTATCGTTATCGTACCTTCATTAACGATAGACTGGCTGGCATTGATAATAAAATTAAGCAGTACCTGGTTCATTTTACCTTTATTGCATGCCAGTAAAGGTAAGGGTGAAAGTTCTTTTTTAACCTTACATTTATATTTCACTTGGTTGTTAGCGATCGTTAATGTGCTTTCAATACACTCGTTCATATCTACCAGTTCTAATTCTGCATTATCTGTATGTGAGAAATCTCTTAAGCCGGCTACGATTTTGCTGACGCGATTAGTACCGACAATGGTTTCAGTAAGAAGGCTCTCAATGTCGTCATTAATATATTCTAAATTTTCTTTTGATTTGATGGCTTCGATTTTTTGTTTAAGGTCCTTTAGATCTGAACGGGTAACGAGTTCTGAGCTGTGCTCAACATATTCATCGTAGTGCTCAATAAGAGACTGGTAGGCAGCTACATATTCAGTGAGTGTTGCTAAGTTACTCGTTATAAATGCGATAGGATTATTGATTTCATGCGCAACACCCGCCGCCAGTTGACCAAGTGAAGCAAGCTTTTCAGTATGAACTAGCTTAGCTTGAGTATGCTTTAACTCCTCATAAGCGGTTTCTAACTCATTATTTTTCTTAGATAGTTGTTCAGTTCTATGTTGAACACGCTCTTCAAGTTCGGTATTGAGCGTTTCTAGCTCTCTTTGATATTGGTCTCGTTTTGCCCTTATACCTTTGAGTGCATCAATCATGGTATTGAATGATATGGCTACATCTGCAATTTCATCTCTACCTTTCACCTCCACCTGATGATCAAGATCACCTTGAGAGATTAACTTTGCACCTTTTGTTAATGTTTTTAGTTGTTTGGTAAGAAAAGTACCCAAGATAAATGAAAACAAAGCAACAAGAAGCATCTCCATACCGGCAATTGAACCTGCTCTTTTCTGAGCATCGTCTATCGCATCCTCAATAGAAGCTGTTGAAATCCCAAGCTCTACAGTACCATACAACTGACCAGCTTCACTTATATTAGAACGTACATCAAATACACCGTCTTGAATCTTGTCAAAATCATTATCTAATTTAAACGGCTTATATAATAAAGTTTGATCACCACCTTCAGCTAATACTTGCCCTTCGTCATTGCTCACCCGAGCATATAGAACCCCCTCGTTGGTGAGTATTTCACCCACAAAACTGTCAAGTGAAGCGAGGTCATATGACAACACCGCATCTTTTGTGGTGGTCGCGAATAAACGAGATGTCGTAGAGGCATAATTAACCAGTGCTTGCTCACTGGTTGAACGCATATAAGTCAAAATGGTCGTAATTAGAATGCCTAGCAGTACTAATTCGATCAAAGCAATGCCCAGAATTGTTTTAAACCGAAAACTCAAACCTTACTCCAAAATCAATGATATTCATTTATTGTTTCACTAGATCATTAAGCATCTCTATCCCTAGGCCACGCACGTCATCCCAATCCTGGTTATTAGCCTTTTCTAAGCCATTTTTAAATTTAATACTCGTCAAAAGACCCCTTCCTTCTTGCGTCGTATTTAAGTTAATCAACGCCGATCTAAATTTCTCAATAACTTCGTTTGAAAGCTTTGGATGCGCTGCAATCGCATGAGGTGTATAGGGTTTTGTAGTCCAAAGTATTTTTAGGTTTTCTCTTACCTTTGCAGGCGCATTATTGAACGTTCTCATTACCCCTCCACCTGCTTTAAAAATACCTTTTGAAACACCAAGATAAACAGAGTCATGGGAAGAAACGTATTTGGCTGTGAAATTGATCTTGTCAGCGGTGAGTTTAGCGCGGGACAATACACTAGCAGCAAATGCAGCTGGTGCTGGAAATGCTAATGGCTGTCCTTCAAGCTCACTTAAAGAGCTAATACCACTATCTTTTTTGACCACAACAATGCCTTTAATCGGCTGATTGATCCGCTTTGCAACGGCTTGATAACCTGGATTTTTATTGAATACCGTAAAATGATACGGGTTCATATAGGCAAAGTCATAAGCACTTTCTGCTAAACGTGCTTCAAACGTTGGAATATTTTTAGCTGTTTCAAATTTTATTTGAAAGCCGGTATCTGCACTGAGTTTTTTTAAAATTGGCGTCCATAGTTTAGCTAACCGGGTAGCTGACTGCTGAGGCACAACGCCAAAACTGTAGGACTCTTGTGCATCTGCATATAGGCAGGAGAACGAAAGCAGCAGACCAATCAAAGTCATTGTTTTAATGGACTTTTCCATAATTTTTTATCTCTCAAAAATATGACTCAAGGGAGGCGATTATATTAACGAGTATAGACTAGGTTCAACGATGTCGCTGAACCTCTCCATTTAATATCAGGGGTGAGGTAAGCAACATACCAAAATATCAATTTTTATCTAATTTGACTGAGTCATATAATTACTTAAGGATAGTCACTCGCCATAAGTCAAACCTAGGGTACTGGAGACATTCCGTCCTAATGTAACACTTATCGCTACAGCCTATGTCTGATAAAGCCTCCAGAGACAGCTTACATTTCTACAAACTCTGATAACCATGCTTTTGAGTACATGATATCAAAGACTTATAAGGTGTTTATTACTTCCAGACAGAATGTCCCAGAACCTCATTTTGCAATTGGTGGAGATTGTGAGGGGCAATTATTTATCGAAGAAAAGGATCGATTTTGCTCTAGTAGAGCCTCGGTTTATCTAGGTTCAAAGAGTATCGCTAACAGCCACATAGCGATACCTTGTAAATTTAAGCCAAATTGAATCTTATCAAACCACTACCTACGAGCACAAAGTGAACCCTTTTTGAATAGAGGTAAACCACTGACGAACGACCTAAGCCGTGAATGTTTCGAGTAACGATAAACCGTGAGCTCGTGTCCATTAGCCAATATCAGGCGACTAAGTTTTTTTCAATTTAATTAATTTAGGGAGCATTATATGGCTTTTTCTGAAGAAAAAGCTTTGCCGTGAAAAGAAGACATTCTTTCGTAATAATTAAAATACTTTTCTTTTCTAATAAGGGCTTTGCCCCGTTGATCCTTATTAAATCGCCATTAATTAATGAGAGTTCTATGCAATTATCATTGATATAAATCAATCAAAGTCAGAAATAAAGGAGTGTTCTATGTTGAGCTACCGGACAATTTAGGTCACATATGAGACCAAAGTTTGGCCAAAGCAGACAATCTCAGGTCCCAATAACAAATAGTGTTAGCAATACTAAAAAGAATTAAAATCAATGCGAAGCTACTACATTATAGGCTAATGGGGAACTAATATTGGGGTATGAGTTTTACTTTTTGAGGGTTTAGTTGCAGCAAATGTAGTTTCAACGTTAAGCGGTAGCATTTGGTATTAGCCACCCAAATTAAAGGGATTAGCGGATTTAGCTGGCTTATCGGCAGCAAGAAGTGGTGAAGCTGTTTTCGCTGAAGTAGGGTCTTCCCAGTCAAGGCATTCAGCCTCCGGCAATACAGTAAGCTTCCCGTAAATCAAGTAATCCCCCTCGTCTCCTGAAGGCTGAAACTTATAAACAATATCTTCCACCTCCGACATCTCTAAAATACTATCTTTGATATAATCGTGTAACACCTCCCTCTCCATAGCCACAAATAAATAACCAGGCATAATAAAGCCAAAAGTTACTCGAATACCGATGGGCTTGAGTTTTTTCCCATTTTTAAGAATTATCGTCTTCATTTAAACTCCAATTGACGTTAATTGATTAAATTCTTATCGCTAATTTAACGTCGGGATACTTAATTGCTACTTTCTATATTCCTTAGTATAAAAGGTATTCAAAAGATGCGCGGTTTATTTGTCACACTAAAATTCAGTAACACTAGCCGTTATAAATGGCTAAAGCTTCATTACGGTAGGTGCGCACTAATGGGTAATCAATAATAATTAGGACTATTTGGTTACTGACAATATGTGTTGAATCGCCAAATCACTATAAATATCCGTCTGACTTATTAAAACTAAAGGCAGTGTTTTTACCCGTTGAACCCGCCAGTAAAGTGGTACTTTAGCATTATTTGGAAAACTGATGGCAAAAGCACAAAAGCCCTCTCAAATAAGGCCTAGGTAAAATATCAATAAATCCCTAAGGTCTAATTTCAAAAGGAAAGGGGAAGGTAGAAAAAGGCACACTAGCAACTAGAAAACCAAAGAAATGACGTTTAGTATTTCGTCATTTCTTTTAGTTGGTGCCCGTCCTTAATTTTGAACTTCACTCTTGTAAAAAGTAGAAAAATTAACTCAAAACGTTTGCTAAATCCTCACCTAAAGCCATCACCTTAGCGTGGACTTTCTCATCTATCAGCCTGCCATCTTCAGCAAAAGCCTTAAAGGCACTGGGCACCGCTTGCTGGTCAGGCAATACGGTGATACCAATATTACCCAGCAACATTCTTAAAAAAACTAAACCCCGCATGCCACCTAAACCGCCAGGTGAAGTTGCCATAATAGCGGCGTACTTACCGCGATAGGCAACCAACGGTGGTTCATCTTTAACGCTAGCACGAGATGCCCAGTCGATGGCGTTTTTTAGCAAGGGACTAAAAGCACTGTTGTATTCGGGTGAGGCTATAAGAAGACCATCGGATTCAATCAATAAATTTTTAAAGGTTTGGGCTTTTTCTGGCATTCCATCCCGTGCTTCTAAATCCTCATCAAACAAAGGCATGGGATAATCCGCTAAATCAATCACCGTTACTTCTGCGCCAGCTTGACGAGCTCCCTCTGCCGCAATCTGCACTAATTTTTTATTCCAAGATGTTTTTTTTGCACTGCCCGCAAAGGCTAAAATTTTTGCCATGATCTTTTCCTGTTTTTTATGGTAAATATTAGGATACAGTTAAAAATAATGTACTAATCAAAATAAGTCATTGTGTTCAATTTTTTGGTTTCACAAAGGCCCACTGTGACAACTTAAGATCAGAAACGGAACAATCTTGCATATAGAGACTTCTCCAACGATGATCAGGACTATAAGTTTCCTTAGAAATATCTCCGGCAGTAATGCATAGACTTGTTGAGTTTAGTTGAACTTGATTTTTTTTGTTTACAGTAAACTTTTGAAACTTGGTTGCTTTCAAAAAAGGCTCATCTACATTACATTTTTTAACCATAAGTGCATTATAAGGAAGGGCATGGTTGTTTAACCCCATCACGGTTAAGCAACCATCATATGCTGGAAAAAAAATAGCGCTATCACTACGGTAAATAACTGCTTCATCCGCATAGAGTCCTTTTTTACAGTTATGCGTATTAAGTGGCATGTCAAACCTTACATAATTTCCGCTACCAACAACATCAACGCAGTAACCATCAGCTCTATCTAAGGTATTTATCAATTTCATTTGGAAACCATCAGTCTTCCAATTTTCATTGGCTGAGATAGGAAGTGGCAGTATAAAAAGTAGAAGAGAAGCTATGCCTAAATTTTTAATAGTCATTCTATTTATCCATTTTTTGTTCAAATAACATCGGCGACATATTTACTAAAATCAAATGATAAAATTTTCTTAGGACATTTACTAATTCTTATCATTTTTTCCTGTTTGTTTAAATGACAAATTGAGTTTATTGAAACACCTAACTTAGACAAATATTTATATTGAGAAATATTTGTTCATATATTTTACTTAAAAATACTTAAAACATATCCCACGCTGGCCTTCTTGCCATGCATTCAGCCAAAAATCAATGAATGCTTGTATCTTAGATCCATATTTAAGACTCCGTAAATACTCCCTACATTGAAAGCGCCAATAAACTGTAATTTAGCCAAAATAGACATTTTTGGGTCGCAATAATATTCACCCTTCTTACGTTCGCACTCAAATATTGTCACGAAAACGCCTTTTAAATGACATATAACTGTAACATTCATTACACATACTTTTTACATACATTTAAAAACTAAACTCTGTAAAAAGGTAAATTATGCTTTCTTTTAATCAGTTCAGAAAAACAGCTTTAGCACTTGCGATTAGCGCACCTCTTTTAACTGCTTGTAGCGATAATGATAACGATGCGATTTCAACAGAATACAATTTCAATCGTGTCGCTTCTTTTCTCGTGTGCGAGCAGATAGATGAAAATTGTAATATCGATACAGAGACTGTTGCTGAAATTGTCGCCGCCAGTAAAGACGGCAATACGCTTATTTACACAGATAGTGAGCAAGAACAATTAGGCTTTGTAGATATTACAGTTAGTGATTCTCCTATTGCAAACGGCGTGTATGCATTAAACGGCGAACCTACATCGGTTGCCGTTAAAGACGAATACGCAATAGCCGCCGTTAATACTTCAGAAGACTTCATCAATGTGTCAGGCGAGTTAGCGATCATCAACATTGCCAACAGAACGCTTGCAAGAACCATTGACTTAGGCGGTCAACCTGACTCTATCGCAGTAAGCCCTGACGGCAACTATGCTATTGTTGTGTTAGAAAATGAACGTGATGAAGACTTAGGCGATGGCACCCCCCCTCAACTCCCAGCGGGTAAACTAGTCGTCATTAATTTAAACGGTGACCCTTCAGACTGGTCAACTCGCGACGTTATCCTAACCGATATCGCAACGCTGTATTCAGCCGACCCAGAGCCCGAATATGTTGACATTAATACCGATAATATTGCAGTAATCACCCTTCAGGAAAACAACCACATCGTGCTTGTCGACCTTGAAACAGCTACTATTACTGCTAACTTTTCAGCGGGGACTGTTGACTTAGAACAAATTGATACCGAAGAAGAGGATGCGGCAATAATCACATTAACGGGCAGCATTGACCAAATACCACGAGAGCCCGACGGTGTTTCTTGGATCAATACCCAATACTTTGCAACGGCTGATGAAGGAGACTTGGACGGTGGTAGCCGGGGCTTCACTATCTTCAACACCCAAGGGGATGTCACTTATACATCCGGTAACGATTTAGATCACATGGCAGTTCGATTCGGCCATTACCCAGACGGTCGCTCAGGAAATAAAGGGAACGAGCCAGAAAATGTAGAAGTCGGCACATTCAATGGAATCCCTCACTTATTTGTCAACTCAGAACGCGCCAATTTAGTGTTTGTGTACGATATTACCGACCCAACTAAGCCTGTTTATAAACAAACGCTTCCGGCAGGTGTGGGTCCCGAAGGCGGGCTGGCTATCCCACAACGAAACCTCTTAGTTGTCGCAAGCGAGAAAGACGATCGTAGTGATAAATTACGTTCAACATTAAATATTTATGAGCGCTCTGCCAGTGCATCAAGTTACCCAACGATTGAATCAACAGACAGAGTTGACGACACGCCTATTCCTTGGAGTGCGCTATCAGGCTTAGCTGCAAGCAATACTAATAACGATATACTCTATTCTATCGAAGACAGCTTTTATGCCAAAAGCCGAATATTTGTTTTAGACGTAAGCAGTTTTCCTGCAAAACTAAATCAGGAAATCACCATTTCTGATGCCAGTGACGTGTTTTCAAATCTAGTCGTCACCATGCTGGCAGATACAAACGTTGCAGACGACGATGCAACACGCGTCAGTACATTCGATGAAGTTGACCTGAATGCACTCATCAATACTGACAAATCGATCAATATTGACCCAGAAGGGATTGCTGTAGCCAGTGACGGAGGGTTCTGGATCGCCTCTGAAGGCTCAGGTACACAAGGTGATATTTCAAGACCTATCAATAGCCTAAACTTTATTTTAAAAACAGACAACAACGGCCTGATCGAAAAAGTAATTACCCTACCTGCCGAGATCAACGCAGTACAATTACGTTTCGGATTTGAAGGCGTAACGGAATACAACGGCTCAGTTTATGTTGCCTTTCAACGTGCATGGAACTCAGAAGATATGCCACGGGTAGGTATTTACAACACTACAAACGAAAACTGGAGCTTCTTATACTACCCACTTGATGCGGTTGAATCTCAAAATGGTGGCTGGGTAGGTTTATCAGACATTACCTCTTTAGGTGATGGAAAATTCCTAATGCTGGAAAGAGATAACCAAGGTAGTGCTGATGCCGCTATAAAGCGTTTATATGAGTTTGATATAAATGGTCTGGTTGACGGCGATACTGTTACTAAGACCTTAGTGAGAGATTTAATAATCGAAGGCGACTTGAGCAAAGCGGGTGGTGCAATCGCAGAAAAAATTGAAGGCTTGGCAGTAATGCCAGATAACACTATTTATATCGTTAATGACAACGATGGCGTAGATGATAACAGCGGTGAAACCCAACTACTCAATTTGGGTAAAACTATTCTGAAATAAAGATTAAAACACTCGCTACATTGAGTGGCAAAAAAATAGCCCTATATTGATTAATTTCAGTATGGGGCTTTTTTATTACACTACTTTTTAGTGATAAGTAGTCAATAGAATCACTACTTCAAAAAAACGTCTCATCCCAATTAATCATTAATGAGCCTCAGTATTCTACTATTATATAAACATCAACGTTTTAAGAATATAAAGTTCCTACTAAGAAGTGAATTTTGTGAGCTATTCGCAATATCTATAATATTACTCACCGTAATGATCAATTCTTACAAGTATTAATCTCTATATTCGGTTTATTTTGGTTCTTTAACAGCAATGGGGCCTAAAAAAGTGAATAAAACAGACATCAGCCCTAAACTTTATATTTGGAAAAATAGTCGTCTTTATATCGGCAGCTGCCAGCTTCCTTTTCGTAAATATACGCTTGCTTGGAGTCAGTTACTGGTGAGTATTCATGGAAAAATACGCATTCAGTTAGATGATGGCACTGAGATAGAAACTCGAAGCTGTCTGATCAAAGCCGGTTCCGTTGTTAATGAAGCGCATATCGATACCAGCAATGCTGTCATTGCTATTTACTACTTTAATCCAATCTCTCAAGATTTCTTAATTCTTGAGAGTCAAATGGTTAATGCATGGGTAGGTATTAGTTATCAGCACCCCACAGAAGATCGTTTAGTTCAGCAACTACGCCATATTTTTAATAAGCCTTTGTCATTAAATCAAGCTTACCGAATATGTCAGGAAACTATAGTTCAAACCCACTTGCGCCAGAAAATTATCAAACAGTTTGATGCACGAATTATTGAGACTTTACAAAATATTAGAGAAAGCTTAAGAGACAATCTATCCATTAGCGACTATGCATCGGATGTACATCTGTCTGAATCGCGTCTGAATAAGCTTTTTAAAGATCAAATAGGTATCCCTATCACTAAGTACCGACTCCAGCTTCGTTTATCGGTGGGTATCATTCTATTAGCCGCTGGAAAAACCGTTACTGAGGCGGCTTATTGTGCAGGATTTTCAAGTTCGGCACACTTCTCAACGTGCTTTAGTGACATGATCGGTATTAAGCCATCAACCACTTTCTTAAGACCTCCCTACATGAATGCGTTCATCTCTGAAACTGTATTAAAAGCAATTATGCCTAGCGAAGCATTTCAGCTTTAGCAAATAACGATAATTTCTTAGATAGTTCCTATGATAATTCTCAAAGCGTGAACTCCTCCCATAAAAGTGCCAATTCATGAAAGCAGGATACATTTGTACTCTGTAAGTTATTCTCAGGATTGTCGACAACCCTAAAAAAACAAATATAACTAATCAAAGAGGTTGATATCATGAACACATCATTCTTAGAAAAAATTGCAGTGGGTACGAGTGCGTTACTCTTTTCGGTCAGCGCGTTTAGTTTTACACCTAGACCTGCGCCTGATCCAGTTCCAGAACCGCCAGTTCCGTGCGAGGGGGAGTGTGACTTCACGCGAGGTGCTGATCCTACATCTAGCTACCTTGAAGCCTCAAGCGGACCATATTCAGTCAGGACCGAAAATGTTGCTCGCTCTGTTAGTGGATTCGGTGGTGGTACGATTCATTACCCAACCAACACATCAGGTACCATGGGAGCCATCGCAATTGTTCCTGGTTTCTTTGCGGCCGAGTCTTCTATCGCATGGTGGGGACCACGTCTTGCTTCTCACGGTTTTGTTGTCATTACAATTGCAACAAACTCTACGCTTGATCAGCCTGGAAGCCGTGCTACACAACTTAATAGTGCGTTGGATCATGTTATCAGCCAAAGCAATTCAAGCAGCAGCGCTATCTCTGGCATGGTTGATAGTAGCCGTGTTGGCGTAATGGGTTGGTCTATGGGTGGCGGCGGTGCACTAAGAGTTGCCTCTGGTAATCGATTAAGTGCAGTCATTCCCCTAGCACCATGGAATACCGGAGGTAATGACTTTGATGAAATTGACACACCTACACTTATCATCGCTTGTGAAAATGATTCTACAGCGCCGGTTAACACCCATGCGTCGCCATTCTACAACAGTATTCCAGACTCAACTGATAAAGCATTATTAGAGATCAATAATGGCGGACATTCTTGCGCTAACGGTGGTGGTGCAAACGCAGGTCTTCTCGGTAAGTATGGTGTGTCATGGATGAAACGATTTATTGATCAAGATACGCGATATAGCCAATTTTTATGTGGACCTAACCACGCTGGTAATAGTGCTATTTCTGAATACAGAGAAACGTGTAACTATTAACTAAACACTAAAAAATATTAATATATAGTCACGCATGGTCTTTGAAGACCGTTCAGGCTGAACAATATAGCCTCCCGGTAAATACTTACCGGGTTTTTTGCTTACAAACTAATCAAATGTAACAACGAATATTAATAACAATAATATGGCGAGTATAAAAAATGAAGCGAGCACCTAGTATTCCAAAGCTACATATATGGACAAACCAATTATTATTTCTTGGTGTTTCAGCGATCCCTTATCGCGAGCATGAGATTGTCTCCGACAAACTAATGGTCAGTATTCAAGGCAATATAATCGTCACGTTGGATAGCGGTGAAAAAATAACTACACGTAGTTTTTTGGTTAAAGCCGGTACCACATTCGACAAGCAATATATTGACGCGACTAAAGCCACTATGGCTATTTACTATCTTGCACCCCTGACACAGGATTATTCAGCACTTGAAAGTTTGATGATCAAAGCGCGTGATGGCTTACATTACAACCATCCTCAAGAAGAATTACTTATCCAGCAATTGCTTTGTATTCGAAATGAATCTTTACCACCTGAACAAGCCTACACACTATTAAGAGACTTCATTGTACAACCGGCGCTTCAAAGCATCATATTTAGAGAGTTCGATACTAGGATTATTGCAGTTATTCGAAGAATACGAGAAACCGTCAGCGAAAACCTTAGTCTCAATGAGTTTGCAGAAACGGTGCATTTATCCGAGTCCCGCTTAGAGAAATTATTTAAAAAACAAATCGGCGTCCCAATTACTAAGTATCGACTCCGGTATCGTGTATTTATCGGAATCATTCAGCTTGCTCTAGGTCGATCAGTCACCGATGCAGCACTCGCCTCGGGCTTTGCCAGTACCGCACATTTCTCAAAATCATTTAGTGCTATAAATGGCATACCACCCTCCACCACTTTTTTAAAACCTCCTTTTTTAGAAGTACTCATCGCTGACGAAGTTTTAGAAGCAATTAATTCAAAAACTAGACGAAATGAAAGTAAAAAAAACACAACTGTTCACAGTTTTAATAAATAAAATAATACTGTGCCAAATCGTGAAAGTAGGTAGTCATTATCCCCTGTTAATGTTTGCCTCAGGGTTGTCGAAAACCCTGCATACAAACAATAATTAGAAGTAATTTACCGAGGTTAATACTATGACTAAATCAATAATAGAAAAGCTAGCAGTTGGTGCAAGCGTTATGCTCTTTTCAATGAGCTCTTTGGCTATCACATTCCCGAATAATGATGACGATGATGATGATGATGTTATTGTACCAATACCCTGTGAGGTAGATTGTGACTTTACCCGCGGACCTGATCCGAGCATTCGTTATCTGGAAGCAGAAGATGGCCCCTATACAGTGAGGACCACCAATGTACCATCTTCTGCTGGCAGTTTTAGCGGCGGCACCATCCATTATCCAACAGGAACAACCGGCACCATGGGAGCGATCGCAGTCGCATCAGGCTTCATAGCGCCCGAGGGAGATATTATTTGGTGGGGACCTCGTTTGGCTTCACACGGCTTCGTGGTAATAACGATCAGCACCCCTAGTTTTGATGGCGAGAACAGACGTGCTACTCAATTAAGTGAAGCTTTAGACTACGTAATCAGTGAAAGTAACTCAAGTGGAAACGCCATAAGCGGCATGGTCGATGCTACTCGTCTTGGCGCTATGGGTTGGTCAATGGGCGGCGGCGGCTCTCTAAAGCTGGCAACAGATAGAGAATTAAAGGCTATCATCCCAACTGCACCGTATTATGATCAAGGAAATGATTTTGATACCATTACTGCATCCACACTAATCATTGCATGTGAAAATGACAATGTAGCATCAGTAGACGGCCAATCATCGGTGTTTTACAACGACATTCCAGCATCTACTGATAAAGCATTGTTGGTCATTGCTGGTGGTGCTCATTCTTGTGTAACTAGCGGTAATGCCAATGAAGACATTATGGGTAAATATGGTGTTTCCTGGATGAAACGTTATTTAGATGAAGACGCTCGTTACGATCAGTTTTTATGTGGTCCAAATCATACCGCTGATGGAAGTATTTCTGAATATCGTGACAATTGTAACTAGGCATAACACGCAAAAATCAGGCTAATTTCCTGACTTAAATGGCAAGGTACTTTATAGTTTAAGTACGCTTGTCATTTAGGGTATTTAAAAAACTAACTAATAAAAAAGTGAGTCGTGACCATGAGCAGTACACTACAAAAAAATGCGTTTTATGCACTTGTTATTTTAGCGAGTTTAGCCGTTATTACACTAATTATGCTTCCTAGCTCTGAACCAATAGCTGTTAACGATGCGCCCGTCACACAAAAAATTGATACCATTAATGTAGGCATACCAAAAACAAACACTATCGCGACAGCATGGCAATGGGAAGCCAAACCCAGTAATGACAACAGCCAACATGCGGAAATACTCAATAAGGAGCAACATAGCCAAGCTGAAACAAACGCTTCATTACTCTTTACCCAAGAGTCGGTCTACAAAGCGCTACACGCAGTTAAAATAGACGATAATGGAGACATCATTATTGATAATGATGCATTAACCGCACTAAACGCAGCACTTGAGAATAGTGAATTCAAATTAGACAATGAGACCTTAGAAAGATTACAAGACATAATAAAGCAAGGGCTACCTGGTAATGCCGGCGACCAAACCGCCCAAATAGTCGCTGACTATTATCAATTTTTAGGCGCCAAAAGTGAATTTAATACGCTCTATGAATCTAGAGACGACCCTGACCGAAATATTGAAAATCATGAAGCTCAATTTAATGAATTATTAGCGCTGCGAGAAGTATATTTAGGCAACGAAGTTGCTGACAAGTTATTTGCTTCTGACAACGCTAATGCTCAATATATGTTTGATAGTATGAAGCTTGAAGCCAACACCAACCTAAGTGAAGAAGAAAAGAAACTCCTGCAAGTTGAAATTATTGAGCGTCATGCAGAAAAGACCATCAACGTAAATAATTGGAATGAACGCTTCCAAAGCTTTTCAGCCGACAAACAACATGTACTAAACTCATCGTTAAGTGATGATGGAAAGCGCGACCAGCTCACCTCGCTGATGCACCAGCATTTTAGCTATGAAGAGTTAGATTACGTGAAACACCTTCAACTTGACTCTCTTTGAATGTTTAACGATATGCAGCACTGAATAATGCCCAGTAGTCTGAAGCCTTCAAATCTAACAATTATCTTATTGATCACTTTTGCAGTGACCTATTCTACACTTTGGTCACTGCATGCTGACACTAAAGATTATGTGCTCGGCCCTCACAAACTTGAATGGCAGCAACCCTCATTAATTTCAAATCGCTTTCCTGAGCTTATTTCAACTAATCAGTGGCAGTTTGACTATGAAGCTGTTGAAAAACTTCTACTAAAAATAAAAAAAAGTAAAACTGGCGAACTAATACTGGATCCAAACATGGCGAAGATACTTGAAGAAGCCGTTTCTAAACTTCCATTGGATATGAAAAAAGAGGCATTACAACGCGTAGAATTTTTAGTTACCAAAAGCTTAGCAGGCACAGCTGGACAAAAGCTCGCAACCGTTTTAACTCATTATTATCATTATCAACAAGCAGAAAATATTGCCAATTCGCCTTCTAAAATTGTCATCAAACATGATCGATATGAAAAAGAACTAAACTTTCAACAAACTGTTTTACGCCAGGAACGCTACTTGGGAAAGGCTGTCACACATCATTTTTTTGGTCGACAGAACGCAATAACTCATTATCTTTATGCTCGCCTACGTATCAATGAGACTACAAGTTTAAGCACCGCACAAAAACAACAACAACTTAACGCCTTGCAAGATCGGTTCAAAACCAATGACGAATAAACCGAATAAGTCATCAGATAGTCTTTTATCAATTTGGCAGCAAAGTTTATTAGCGCTGTTATCTGGTGGACTGCTCTCGCTCTCTTTTCTTGATGCCAATTACTATTATTTCGCCTGGATTGCTTTCGTTCCTTTTTTGATGGCTATAAACGGTGCTAATTTACTGCGAAGTTATTGTTTAGGTGTTATTTCAGGATTGGCATTTTGCATCAGTGCCGGTTACTGGGTGGTTGATTTTCTAATAATAGCGAAAGACTATAGTTTCGGCTTAAGTATTTTATGGGCATTGATCCTCTGGTTTTATTGCGCTCAACTCACCGCACTAGTAGCACTGACATTTAACTGGTTGAAGCAGCGCAGTCCAGTGCATGAATTTATTTTATTCCCTCTCGTTATTGTGACACTTTACTCTGCTTTTCCACTGTTATTCACGATTAGAATAGGTGAAAGCCAAAGTCAGTTTTTAAGCGCTATTCAAGCAATAGAGTTTACAGGTGTACATGGACTGGATGCGCTGATTGCTTTAAGTAACATTCTGCTATTTAGAGTAATTGGACTGCTATCAATAACACAGGAAAAACTCACTGCTCGGGCTTGTATTCTAGCCATCACTCCCATCATTTTATGGTTTACTTATGGCATATTCGCCATTGAAACATGGAACAAAAAAATAGAAAAATGGGAGACCATTCGCGTTGGTATTGTACAACCAAATGAAACCCCAAACTTGGAAAACTCAAAGCCATATCCAGGCTACAGTCGAGCTTATCCTCCCGAAATGGCTATGACTGAACGTTTAACCGAA
This sequence comes from Oleiphilaceae bacterium, assembly GCA_047628385.1. GTDB lineage: Bacteria > Pseudomonadota > Gammaproteobacteria > Pseudomonadales > Oleiphilaceae > PZPK01. The sequence goes on along the minus strand of JBLHVH010000018.1, from coordinate 12,062 downwards.
GCTGGCGCAGAAGTCGTAATATGGCCTGAGGCTAAGTATAAAGCTTACTTTGATCGACCTCACGTAAGCAAAGCCTACCAACAAGCACTAAGCAAACTTGACACTAGCTTAATTTTTCAAGATATTGAACGTATAAAAGACCCCGCAAGAGCGTCAATTTTTATGCAATACAACACCGCAGTAATGATAAAAAAAGGTGCTACTGACGTTAGTCAATATCAAAAAATGAAACGAATCCCCTTTGGTGAGTACGTTCCTTTAGTGAGTGACATTCCAGTATTGAGATCTTGGGTAGAAGGTTTTTTTGGTAAATTTCTTAACGAATTAGAAAAAGGTACGTCACATCGTACTTTTACACACGATAAGCTAAATATCATTCCACTCATTTGTTATGAAGTCATGTTCCCTGAATTTGTTGCCAAGGCGGTTGCTCACTCGCAAGCTGAAAATACATCCGGTAGTATGCTAATAGGCTTATCAAGTAATGGCTGGTTTGGCACTACCCGCCAACCCTACCAGCATGTAAATGCCTCGATACTTCGCGCAGTTGAAAATAGAATGCCCTTGGTACACGCTGTTAACAATGGGCCATCCATTGTTGCGCTTCCCACTGGACGAGTTATTTTCACCTCAGACTATCACCAAGCTGGCGGTTATATTGTTGATACCCCTTACTCAAGCCTCGCCAGCGAGAGTTACTTTAGCCATCACCCAAAACTATTCATCTATAGCGCTTATGGTGGTTTAATTCTGATAATATTTCTATCGTTAAAGCTGATAAGACTTAATCCTAAGCGCCGAAAACACGACCAATAGTACGATCGATAGTACGGCCGATAGTAATAAGCCTTATACACAAGTTTTGTTCGACCCATGTAATCATCGATTTTGCCGTCAATATTCAAAGACCTGCGCGCACTCTTATCAATTACTTCATCACTAAGCAAAGAATTATTCAAACGAATAATTCGACGTTTTTTAAGCTCGAGCTTTTTAATATCATCCGCAAATGCGCTTCATGCTCGGCAGAAGACGCTGTACTTAATAAATCCAAACCAGACTGTTGTTCTATATTCTGTAATGCTTGTTCCTGCTCCATAGGTTTCGAGCGAATTAGCTTTGTTCTTCCAAATAGGTCTTCGGTTTTTTCTAAGGCAAGGGGTATGATTTTATCTATCGGAACAGTATCGTAATTTCGATTTCAAAGTTTGTATTATTTAGCATCGACCACGGTAGCACTGAATATCAGGAGTAATGAAATAAGCTAGCTTGAAAAGCCTGACATCGCTTAATACCTCAACTAATTTTATTCTAATTTTTCATTAGTTTACATTCAATCATGTATAAACAAATGGTCACAAGTTCTGATTACATTACAGTCTAAAAGAATAGTCTAATCGTAAATAGATGCACATAAAATCTGAGGAACGTCCACTATTCATAGGATCAAACGCATGAAAGAGCGGAGGCTTAATTGGTAATACAGCAGAAAAAATCAACTCGACATCAGCCATATTTTTATATGCTGATGTCGAGCAAAGTTAACTAGAAAGTATTTTCGTAGAATTTGAAGTTTCAAGGAATATAATCGAACATTCATCGTACATTACGAACCATAATACATGGCACTATGAGTCATTAATTACGCATGATATTATAAGTTTTAATGGGTAATACTGAATTTCTTTGCAGACAAGAATTAAACGAGTTGAGTTATGTTATGGTGAAAAACAAACCTGAACTGATATCAAAAATATAACTTCAGGTTTACTTATTAACAAGCGACCTGCTGCACTAATAAAATAATCATAACTCTTATGACGCTTTTTGCGTAGAAAATCGATAGCCCGTACCTCTGACTGTTTGCACTAAATAATCATGCTGCTCACCTAATGATTTTCTGAGCCGTAGAATATGTACATCAACCGTTCTATCTTCTACATAAACGTTTCCACCCCACACCTGGTCTAATAATTGTGGGCGGGTGTATACCCGGTTTTGATGCGTCATAAAAAACTGTAAAAGTTTATACTCAGTTGGCCCTAAGTTTATTGATGCATCGTTCGAAGTGACACGGTGAGAAACGGGATCTAATAATAAGCCTTCTACTTCAACCTTGGAATCGACACCCAAAGGATTTGTTCTGCGTAATACACCTTTTAGTCGTGCGACTAATTCTCTTGGCGAAAACGGTTTAACAATATAGTCATCGACCCCTACTTCAAGACCATGAATTTTATTATCTTCATCGGCTTTGGCCGTTAACATAATAATTGGCACATCTCTGGTGCTCTCATTTCGCCTCAATCGACGCGCAAGTTCAATTCCGTTAGTGCCAGGCAGCATCCAATCTAATAAAATCATATCAGGTTTATGATCGACAATTTCAATGAGCGCATCATGTGCATTACTGGCTTCGATACAATTAAATCCTGCCATCTCTAAGGCAACAGCAATCATTTCACGAATCGATGCTTCATCATCAACAATTAAAACAGTTTTACCAGACATCTTTTACACTCCAAATAGCTATTTGAATTTCATTTGTATGATCAACGGTTCTATTAAAAACCTTATATATCACAAGTGTATGACACTAATAAATAGACAGTATTAAGAGAATATTAAGGCTAGATTAAGATACTGCATTTTAAACATGGTCCACCATTATAAAAATAAGTTATTTCGTTAATAATTTTAATTTTTCCATTCCCATTGAGGAAAAATACAACTAATATAATTATCTTCATTTATGTCAGCAACATGGCAAAGTCGTTTCATTCACATAAAAATTTATTTTAATAAGTTAGCGCTAAAACTAAGTAGCAGACTGACTAAACTTCGACTCGAAGCGTTCAATCGTTATAAAGGACAAGCGGTTTTTAAATCAACGAAGGGTGAATAGTTTTTTGGAGTTTAAGCGGAGCATCAAAGAGAACTACAGCACAGTGACGATAGATAGGTTCTAGAGATTTTAGTATAGGTATGTTTCGGGCAAAAAAAAGGAGAGCCAATGCTCACCTTTTTATATTTATTATAAACTTAGCCTTGATCACGCCCTTTACCCGCTGCAATTTGTAAACGAAGCGAGTTAAGTTTTATAAAGCCTTCTGCATCTTTTTGGTCATATGAACCACCATCATCTTCAAACGTAGCAATACTTTCATCAAATAGTGTGTCATCAGATTTACGACCAACTACCTGTACGTTGCCTTTATAAAGCTTAAGGCGAACGACACCGTTAACATAAAATTGTGTGTTATCAATTAATGCTTGAAGCGCTTTACGTTCAGGTGACCACCAATAACCGTTATAAATCAGCTCTGCATATTTTGACATAATGCTATCTTTTAAGTGGGCTGATTCTTTGTCTAAGGTAATCGATTCAATGGCTCTATGTGCTTTCATCATGATCGTGCCGCCCGGTGTTTCATAACAACCTCGCGACTTCATACCAATGTAGCGGTTTTCAACAATATCTAAACGACCTATACCATTATCGCCGCCCACTTTATTTAAGTTAGCCAATACCGTTGCAGGACTTAGTGCCTCACCGTTAATCTCGACAATATCACCTTTTTCATATGTAACTTCGATATAAGTTGGCTTGTCTGGTGCATTTTCAGGAGAAACTGACCAACGCCACATTTCTTCTTCAGGTTCCTGCCAAGGATCTTCCAAAATATCACCTTCATATGAAATATGAAGTAAGTTTGCGTCCATTGAGTAAGGAGACTTACCTTTTTTCTTCTCTACTTCAATACCATGCTCATCGCAATATTCTAGTAGGCTAGTTCGTGAACTAAGGTCCCACTCTCTCCAAGGTGCGATAACTTTAACACCAGGTTTCAGCGCATATGCACCTAACTCAAAACGAATTTGGTCATTACCTTTACCAGTTGCACCATGAGAGATGGCATCGGCACCGGTTTCATTTGCAATTTCTATCATTCGTTTAGCAATGAGAGGACGCGCAATTGAAGTACCTAAGAGGTATTCGCCTTCATAGATAGTATTCGCACGAAACATTGGAAAGACATAATCTCGAACGAATTCTTCTCTCACATCTTCAATGTAAATTTCTTTAACACCTAACGCTTCTGCTTTTTTGCGCGCTGGTTCAACTTCTTCACCCTGCCCCAAATCAGCTGTGTATGTAACAACTTCACAGTTATAAGTTTCCTGTAACCATTTAACGATGACAGAAGTATCCAAACCACCGGAGTAGGCTAAGACAACTTTGTTTACTTGTGACATAAGGGAGGCTCCAATTTAATAGCGTCAAAAAGCTCAAAATTTTTAGATTCTGAGACTTAGATAAGAAAAGGCGCTATTTTACGTGTACCAAGGCAGTAAACACAATAGAAATTAGGACGAGGCTCTGCAATTAAGGCGAAGTTATTTGCTCAAATGGCACTTAGTTCAGCTCTCCATCTGGCGAGTCATCACTTGGCGGGTCTAACATTTCACCTTGAACAAGCCTAACAGTCGTTCTTCGGTTTTTCGACTTATTCGAATTGTTTGAATTTCTAACGGCGGGATAACGCTCACCATGATAACGTGTACGAACTTTTTCTGTTTCTAGGCCTTTACGAACCAAGTAATCTCGAACCGCTTCGGCTCGGGCTTTAGATAATCGCCTATTATAAATTCGGCGCCCTGTATTATCTGTATGACCATCCACATAAATAGCGGTCACACTGCTATCGGCCGCCACATATAAAACAATTTTATCTAAGGCTTTTTTATCGTTACTTGTTAAGTCGGCTTTATCCGTTTCAAAATGAACCCGCGTCCTTGCTACTTGCTTAAAGTTAACAGGGAGTAAGCTAGAAATACATTCCAAATATCCGTCGTAGACTGAACGAAAGTGGATACTATTTATATAGATACGTATTGATTCATCGGTGAACCATGCTTTGCGGGTAAAAGTGGGTGCCATACCAGCCAATAAGCCATTCATCATCACCGTCGCTTTTCTTTTTTTCACTACGATTGGCTTATTACTATCGCTTACCTCAACATAACCTAGATCCTCAATCACATTTCCAGGTTTCCAAGAAGATGCTTCAATAACCAAAGCTGCTTTCCCAGGCTTCATCGGATTATTGACCGTTGAAGTGAGGAATTTCAACTCTTCGCCCGCTTCATGGTAAAATATCCCTTTTCCGTAATAGGGTATTTCATGCACAAGACTACACTCAAAGATAGACGCTGAAAGATACCATTGACTTTTATCCAACTTTGCCCCGAAAGTCTTCGCCTCTAGCCCTTCAAGTGATGGGAAGGCCAACAATAGGCACATTGAAAAAATATAAAAATTTGAAATCCGCTTCATAAATTTTTTTAAATTCCTGATTTTGGAAAAACTTTACCCTAGCTAGAGGCAATTCTTTGCCCCATTCTATTCTAGCCTCTGATATAATGCGGTTTGCAAGCGGAACTACAAGGATAAACCGTGTCGAATCACTTTGATAACTCAAACTCTTTAAATAAAAGCAATTCTCACGCCATATCTGATAGATTTCGTGGATTTCTTCCCGTGGTCATTGATGTAGAAACCGCGGGATTCAACTCTCAAACCGATGCATTATTGGAAATCGCGGCAGTCATTATTGGAATGAGGTCGGACGGCGGTCTATTTATGAAAGAAACCGTTCATTGTAATGTTGAACCCTTCCGAGGCGCAAACCTTGAACAGTCCGCATTAGATTTTACTGGAATAGACCCTAAAAGCCCCTTTCGAAATGCACTAACTGAAATAATGGCGTTAGATAAAATTTTCACTCCCATCAGAAAAGCAGTGAAAGAAGCCGGCTGTACACGTGCAATATTAGTGGGTCATAACGCTCATTTTGATCACAGTTTCGTTTTTGCTGCTGCCGAAAGAACGGGCATTAAAAGAAATCCGTTTCATCAATTCTCGTCATTTGATACCACGACATTATCTGCTTTGGCATTTGGACAAACAGTCTTAGCTAAATCATGCGGATTAGCAGGTGTCGAATTTGATGGCAAAGAGGCGCATTCAGCAAAGTATGATACTGAAAAGACAGCAGAACTCTTTTGTAGAATTGTAAATAAATGGCGTCATTTGGGTGGTTGGCCGCTTTAGCTTTCTAAAACAAGCAAGTCAAAACAGACAGACATAAAAAAACCGAGCTTATTGCTCGGTTTTTTGTTGAACATGTATAATTAAATTATAAACCTTCTGAATTTTCTGCTAGATATGAAGCAACGCCTGCTGGTGATGCATCCATACCTTTATCGCCTTTAGTCCAACCTGCTGGACAAACTTCACCGTGCTCTTCGTGGAACTGAAGCGCATCAACTAAACGAATTAATTCATCCATGTTACGACCTAAAGGTAAGTCATTCACGATTTGTGAACGTACTAGACCAGTTTTATCGATAAGAAACGCACCACGGTATGCAACGCCACCGTCTGACTCAACATCATAAGCTTTACAGATGTCGTGATTCATGTCTGCTGCTAAGGTGTAACCAACTGCACCAATACCACCATCATTTACTGGCGTATTTCTCCATGCGTTATGCGTAAAGTGTGAATCAATTGATACACCAATTACTTCAACACCACGCGCCTTAAAGTCATCCATTCTGTGATCCAAAGCAATAAGCTCTGAAGGACATACGAAAGTAAAATCTAAAGGATAAAAGAATACTAACGCATACTTACCTTTTGTTACTTCAGAAAATGAAAGTTCATCAACAATTTGACCATCTGCCAATACCGCTGGAACTGTAAAATCAGGTGCTTGCTTACCAACTAAAACGCTCATTCTTATATTCTCCTAGAAAGGAATTAAGGATAGAGGCTTGAATAGCCACTATGTAAAAAATACATTGATATTATAGATAACATCAGTTGTGCCTATAGTACACAGAGCAACGTGCTTATCCCACTAACAAATGATAGAAAATACTAATTATAGTTATAGCAAAAAACTATAAAGTTTCTAGTTCAAAAAAAAGGGAGCTAAGTTAGCTCCCTTTAATACTTTCTAAACTAATTAAAGCTTACCAATGAATACCGCGCATAATCGCTGCAAATGCAACTTGCTCAGTTGAAACTTTTGGCTTGCTTGCTTTACCCTCACCTTTTGCCGCATCAGAATCAGGGAACATTTTGAAGCCTGTATTCATGATAATCTCACCAAACTTAGGCGTTAAAGCGTGCAGTACAGAAGCGAATGTCCCTATTCGCGTCGCAATACGCTTGGGTCGATGAATAATCGCTTCAGCAATTAAATCGGCCGCCTCTTCCGGTGATAAGGTTGGTACTGAATCATAAATTTTAGTTGGCCCTATCATCGGTGTTCTAACCAAAGGCATGTTAATCGTTGTAAACGTGACATTACTATCTGAAAACTCAGCGGCTGCACATCTTGAAAAAGCATCTAAAGCTGCTTTTGAAGAAACATAAGCCGAAAATCTAGGCGCATTCGTTAATACACCAATCGAAGATATGTTGACAATATGGCCACTTCGACGTTCAAGCATCGATGGTGAAAAGCCCATAATTAAACGTAAAGAACCAAAGTAATTCAATTGCATCGTTCTTTCAAAGTCATGAAAGCGATCAAATGAATGGCTAATTGCGCGACGAATTGAGCGCCCCGCATTATTCACTAAATAATCAACATGCCCATGATCTTTTAATACGGTTTGTACAAACAAACCACTACTTTCCGTATCTGCAAAATCACAGCGATATGCAAAAACTGTATCACTTTTTTCGTCAAGCTCTTTCTTCACTTCATCAAGCGTTTCTTGAGTTCGTGCTGCGATACAAATAATCGCGCCCGCTTCAGCAAGTTTATGCGCTGTCGCTAGCCCAATACCGGAAGTCGCACCCGTAACAACACACACTTTTCCTTTAACCGTGCCTTTTAGTGTACGATCTTTATACAAATCGGGGTCTAGTTTCCGCTCCCAAAAATCCCAAATCGCCGGCGCATAATCTGTAAGACGCGGTACTTCAATACCGGTCCCTTTCAACACGCGTTCCGTTTCACGAGAATCAAATCGAGTTGGGTAACTTAAAAATTCTAGTGCTGATTTTGGAATGCCAAAATCATTTAAGACAGCGCCAGTAATACGTTTTACAGGAGGCAAACTTTTAAGCCCATTTCGAATCATCGGCGGAATGAAACCAAACATGCGCGAGTCAATTCGCATTGTCATGGTGGGTGCATGTCCGGCTTTAGCAAAAATATTTAAAATCTCACCGACTTTATATGGATCTGGATCCGTTAAATGGAAACACTTCTGATCTTCACCTTCCGCGTGAGAAATATGGTCAAGTGCATCGACAATAAAATCTACCGGTACGATATTTAAACGACCGCCTTCAATGCCTATTGTTGGCATCCACTGTGGTAAAACGCCTCTAATTTTTTGTAGCATTTTAAAGAAGTAATAAGGTCCGTCAATTTTATCAATTTCACCAGTTTTTGTATGACCAACAACCATACCTGGACGATATACGCGCCATGGAATCGTGCACTCTTCACGAACAACTTTTTCAGATTCATGTTTAGTTTTTAAATATGGATTATCTAATTTCTCTGCTTCTTCGAACATATCCTCGCGGAACGTTCCTTTGTATAGACCTGCAGCAGCAATAGAACTCACCTGGTGAAAACAGCCTGCATTCATTGTTGTCGCGGCATCAACCGCATTTTTAGTACCTTGTACATTCACAGCTTGCTGAATTTCAGCCGCTGCATTGAGATCATAGATGGCAGCAAGATGATGAAAGTGCTTGATATTTCCTTTCAATGTCGACATATCAGCATCAGAAATTCCCAAATTAGGTTCAGTCAATGAACCTACAATAGCAACAACTTGATCTTTTGTAGCACCAACACGTTCTAGCAACGCTTCATAACGACTAAGGCTTTTCTCTTGTACTAAAACATAAATAGTCTCACCGCGTGCTAAAAGTTTCTCTACTAAAAAACGACCAATAAAACCGGTTCCTCCGGTAACGAAATAGCTCATTAATTCATACCTCAAACATTATTAGATTTGTTGCGCTTCGATAAGAACTGGCTTACCAAAATCATTAAGATAAATAGTTAATTCCTGCACTTGCTCTATTGAAATAAACACTTGAATCAATACCAAATGCGACTACATCAAAGATACAACATAGTATAGAGCGTATTTATAGTAGGGCAACTCATGCGAACCAGATTTAACGAACTTTTTCAAGATATTTATAGGGCTTTTACTCTATTTTTTAGCTTACATTTATTTAACTCAATTTTTGTCATTTATCACTAAAAATAAGCTTAGCACCGTGTAAAACTAAACACATACTGACATAATTAGACCATAACAAATCTCCCATTTATAATATTTTAGCGAGGCTATCTGTGTTAAAACCCTTATTGTTTCTATTAACGTTTGCACTAACATCCACCTATGTAGTCGCCAGTAGCAGCTCAGCTTCATCACAAACCATTATAAAAAGCCCAAACGACCAGAGGGAGTATCATTCAACAATACTTTCAAACAAATTAACCGTCTTACTTATTTCAGACCCCGAAACAGATAAAGCCTCTGCGGCACTCGATGTAAACATTGGAAGTTCAGATGACCCGATTGAATTTCAGGGTCTTGCTCATTTTTTAGAGCATATGCTCTTCTTAGGGACAAAAAAGTTTCCTGACCCAGATGAATATCAAAAATATATCAGTGATCATGGAGGCAGTCATAATGCCTACACAGCACTAGAACATACCAATTACTTTTTTGATGTTAACGCAAATAATTTAGAGTCGGCTTTAGACCGTTTTTCAGAACAATTTACCTCGCCTTTATTTAATGAAGAATATGTTGAGCGTGAAGTAAATGCTGTGCATTCAGAATATTCTTCAAAAATCAAAGATGACGGGCGTCGTTTTTTCTCAGCAATAAAATCAATTTTATCTGCTGACCACCCATACAACAAATTTTCTGTTGGTAATTTAGAGACATTAAAGGACCAACCTGATAAAAGTCTGCGTGAAGCCGTTGTTAGCTTTTACAATGCTCGTTATTCAGCCAATGAAATGAAGTTAGTAATTTTCGGAAAGGAATCTATTCCGACCCTTAAGAAGTGGGCGGAAGAAAAGTTTTCAAACATTCCTAACCGGAACGTTAAAGCTCAACTTATTAAAAATAACTTTTTTGATAAAGATTTTTTACCCGCTAAGATTGAAGTGAACTCAATTATGGATAGGCGGTCTATGAGCATTGCATTCCCTGTTCCCTCTGCCTTTAACCATAAAAACTCTCAGCCTATTTCATACCTTTCAAATTTAATTGGTCATGAAGGCATAGGAAGTTTACTGTCAGAATTAAAATCACAACAGCTTGTTGACTCTCTATCCGCTGGCGCTCAATTCGACACGCATAAACGCGCCATGTTTATGATATCAATGGGACTCACCGAGCAAGGTTTAGCCCAGCAAGAAAATATCCTAAAAATAGTGTTTACTTACTTCGATTTACTTCGTTCTAAAGGCATTCAAAAAAATTACTTTGATGAGCAGGCACAAATGCTCAAAATAAGTTTCAATTATCAAGAAAAATCAGAACCTATTCACCTAACTAGCGCTTTAGCGGGAGCACTTCATGATACTGATGCGCCCAATGTACTGTTCGAGGGTTATAACCTGAACGAATACGCCCCTGAATTATACTTAAGCTACTTAAATAATTTAACGCCAGAAAATATGCTGGTAACAATCTCAGCCAACAATATAGAAGGTAATACGAAAACAGAATGGTATGAAGCCCCTTATAACGTTCAAAAATATTCTGATGGGTTTATCAGCAGCCTTAAAGAAAACCATTCAATTCCCAGCTTAAATGTTCCCGAAAAGAATATATTCATTCCAGAGAACATCGATCTATTAAAGTTGACGGATAACAAAAAACCAGAACTTCTAAAACGTTCAAAAGGTTTAGCTATTTGGTATTCCGCAGACACTTCATTTGGCACACCTAAAGCTAATCTTTTTGTCACTATCCGTTCACCGGCAACGGCAGAGTCTGCTGGAAATCTAAACTTGACAGAAATGATGATTTCTTTAGTGAAAGACAGTTTGAATGAGTTTAGCTACCCTGCTTATTTAGCGGGCCTTAAATATGAACTTTATAACCATATACGAGGCATTACAGTAAAAATTAGTGGGTACAATGATAAGCAAAGCATATTACTTAACAAAATACTTTTAACCCTAAAATATAAAAAATTTACAGTAGAACGCTTCGCTATCATCAAAGAGCGACTACAACGTAAATTGTTAAATGCCAAAGATAAAAAGCCCTATGAGCAAGCCATTGCAGAAGTTCAACGTTCAATACTCTCTCCATCATGGAGCGAACAAGAACGGCTTGAGATGCTAACAACTCAGACCTTAAATGATCTAGAGAGCTTTAGGCTTAGCTTCTTCAAAACTATCGATACTGCAATTTTAAGCTCTGGCAATATATCACGTGGTAGCGCTTTAAACATCGGTAAGCAATTCGAGAGCATTGTATTGTCAGGCGCTGAAACTGAAACTGTTGAACGTTCAAGCGTCTCTGATCTTAGTGGGGATCAAGCATGGTACAAAAATATACTTGTGGATCACCCAGACACTGGTTTTATATATTACATGCAAGGGAATGAGAAAAACTTTAAAGAACGAGCGATGTTTCTATTGCTAAGCCAAATTATTTCGACCGACTATTACGCACAAATTAGAACCAACAAACAGTTAGGCTATATTGTTTTTGCAACAAACTTTAATTTGTTTGAAGTGCCAGGATTAGCATTTATAGTTCAATCACCGAATAGCAGTGGCGAGACATTACTTGAAGAAACCGAACTTTTTTTACAAGACCAAGTACTTCAACTTCAAAATATAACGCCAGAAATGATGGCGAAATATCAATCAGCCGTTACTACCCGCTTATTAAAGAACGACAATACCCTTTACCAGCGAAGTAATAGAAATTGGAAAGAAATTGATAAAGAAAACTTTAATTTCAATACCAAGAAT
>JBLHVH010000017.1:0-28785 GCA_047628385.1 Oleiphilaceae bacterium | reverse complement strand
TTTTTTGCCTGTTTTGGTTTTTCATTTCACGGTTCTCTTTGTCGGACAGTTTCAGTATCACTCCCGTGTTTTGCAATTTTATTACCTGGTAACTTCTATTTTTCTAATAGGATCGATCGTTTGGCCGGAAGGGTTTTTAAGAGTACCAGAGTATCGTCTGGACCTATTTTGGTTTCCAGTAGCGGGGCCATTATTTTATTTTTTTCCTTTCTTGGTGTTGTTTGTTCTAGGGCATAGCATTCAATTAATTTTAAGCGCGAGGTCAGGTCAGGGGCGTCATGCCAAACTTAAAAGTACTTATTTATTAGTCGCGATTGTTATCGGTATAGTCGGTGCGGGTTCGACGCTTCCGCTTGAGTTTGGCATCAATATACCGCCTTATGGAATCTTTTGTGTTGCTATCATGAATGTGATGTTTACGTATGCGATGTTAAAGCATGACTTGCTTGATATTCCTGAAACAATCAGTGTGATCATTGCAAGATTAATGACCTACCTGAGTATTTTTTTCTAATGGTCTTGGTGCTTCATTTAGATATATTTACCCAGAGTATATCATTTACTCAGTCTCAATTAGTTTTTTTGGGTGTGCTGTTAGTTTTTGTGTGTGAATTATATGCAGTGATTCAAGTACAGATTCAGACGCTGTCAGATCGAATGTTAGCGCGGCGTAGGCTGCTGGGTAAATCAGCGTTAGGGGGGGTGTTAGAGTCGTTAAATAGTATAGCTCACTATGATGCAATGCTTCCTTTATTACGCGATTTTTTTGAAGAACAGCCCTTTATCCATCACTACTCATGGTATCTTGAACAGTCGTTAATGGATCAACTTGCGCCACCTTTAGCTAAGAATGGTGATGATATCTATCAGCGTATTTTGTTTAGTGCTAGTGATCAACGACGGCATGATAAATTACCGCTTACCTTAGGTATAAAGCAATGTGACTCTGAGAAGTGCTCTGAGCAGCAGGTATTAAGCCATTTAATGTTAAGTGAACAGTTTGATACGATGCATGCTTGGGTAGAAAAAGTACCTGAGCGAGAAGTGATTACCCTGCCAATTGTGACAGATAATACGTTTTATGGTTTTTTTTTGTTGGTTGTTAGTTCTACTGAAATGCACTATTCAGATCAGGGGATAGTGAATGAGCTGGCTGAGAAATTTTCGCCTATGGTTGAGCGGATAGCCTTTCATCGTAAACATTCATTGTTGAAGCAAGAGTCGCTATTAGAAAAAATCTCAAACATACAGGCGTTTGCCGGCAGTATTGCGTATGAAATGCGAACACCGCTTGCTCAATTGGATTTCTTTGCGGCTAATGTGATTACAACTGTGGATATGGAGCGTCATCAACCTTCGTCGAGGCGTGTTATTGATGAGACCCTATCTTCACAAGCTGAACTGGCACAGCGCTCCATAGAGCGAAGTCTTCAAATTATAGATATTACATTGAATCAGGTTCGAAGTCAGAAACTAGATACGCTAAATTTTAAACGTATGTCCATTCAGCGCGTGGTGACGAAAGCGCTTGCAGAATATGTATTTTTACCCAAAGAGCGAGCGGGTGTTTATAGTAATTTACGTCAGGATTTTGATTTTAAAGGTGATGAAACTCAGTTTATTTATGTGCTGTTTAATTTGTTTAAAAATTCGCTGTACTATGGGCAGGGTCGAGTTGGCTTTAAAATATCTTTGAATAGCATCATAAATGAGCGCCAAAATGTATTAGTCTTCCGCGATAATGGCCCAGGTGTTTCAGCAGAATTGCAGGAGCAAATATTTGAAGAATTTGCCTCGATTAATAACGATGAAAGGACGGGCTTGGGACTAGCTTATTGTAGGCGAGTTATGCGTGATTTTGGTGGTGATATTACCTGTCACTCAGTGTTAGGTGAGTTTACAGAATTTAGGCTTGAGTTCCCGTTATGCCCTTTTGTGTAAACTGACTTTAACTTTAACTACATATCAGCCTACAGTCTTAGGCAAGGTGGATCTTAATAAACGTATTCACCTAATTATTGCTATTAAAGTAATGTGTTTCTGTATTATTTTCTTTGCGCTGGCTGTCTTGTTTATTGACGCGTTAGGCATAGTTACATGCCTATTTTTGGCTCAGGAACGTTCACTTTTTGGGACGCACCATTGAGTACTTCTAGGTCGATCAGGTTAACTTCATTCCAGTCACTATCGCGTGCAACCTCAAAACCATTATCGACAAAAATATAAGGTAATAATGCTTTGCCTTGGTCTCGTTTGTTCATTTTAATCATTGCTCTTTGTAGCTTATTAATTGAGAAAAAGGGGACGCGGGGGTGTGCAGCGAAAGCATGTGGGGTAAAACCAGGACTTTTCCAAATGGTATGGAGAGTATTTTTGATTGCTTTACTTTGGGCATTAAAGCCAGCTTCGGTGCCTGCTCCAGCGATGAATGACCCATTTGCAACCGCATGAAATACTTGTTCTTCGGAGCGCAAAAAGCGCGGTATAACATTAACTTTTAGGCGTTGTAAACTTTCTCTTGGGACGACACTCGCAGGGAAGTTAAGTAGTCCAGGGAATGCGATTGTTGCTTCTCTAAGCTGTGCAAGCGTTGTAATCGGGCCATGTCGCTTTACAAAAATCATCCCTCGTAATGGTTGTGCTTTACGTTTTGCAATCGCTTTATAGCCAGGGTAATCATGAAAAGCTGCAAATTGGAGAGGGTTAACGTAAGCAATGTCGTAGTGACCTTTTGCAAGTTTTAACTCAAAATCTAATTGACTTTCTGTAGGCTCGAAGGTGATCTCTAAGTTGGCTTCTTTTGCAAGGTAGTCAAAGACAGCTTGCCAAGCTTGTGTCTTACTAGGTACGATTTCATGTGGAGCTGATTCAGAATCAGGAGACGTATTAGAGAGCTGTTTTTTTTTAATTTGTTTTTTTAACGAGAAGTAAGGGTCTGCTTTTATTTGGGGCAGAGGGCTTGGAATTGATGGCGCAACCCCCACTATGAAGGGTTCTGCAGTTGCAGGAATAGAATATCCGACTATACCTAGTAAGATACAAAGAAAGGAAAACTTGAGCGCGTGCATTAAACCGCCTGAAAGAAAATTATGAGTGGAATAAATATGTTTAAAAAGTTGAGTAAAAATATACGCTATATTCCCACAGAACTGGCTTTGTTACCATGGAATCTAAGTGCACCCCATTCAGAATTAAGTTGGCATAGCTATGCTTCAGGTAAAGGCGTCTTAAATACAATCAAACATTGCTTCTTGCCTGTTAGGGTGCGTAGAGCAAATATACGGCATGGTTTTGCTTTACCTGAGGCGCAAAACTCTATTAAAGATAATCAATCTTGGTTTTTTGTGAATGGCTTAAGTGCGAGTAAAGAGTTATTACAGTTAAATGGTGAAGCGTTAGCTGATCTTTTTAAACGAAAAATTAATTTGTTGTTTAATGCGTCAGAAGGCTTGGTAAAAGATATTGCTGAGTGTTATTCAGGTGAACTAGGTGATGGCAGTCTTCAATCTGCCTCAGCTTTGTGTAAATTGTTGGAGGCTGAGTTACGCAACCGCGATAAAGTGGTTCTAATTGCTCATTCTCAAGGTGGAGCAATTGCGATGTATGCGGCTAAAAAATTACATGAACGACTAAAAAAAGTAGAGGGCGATTCTGAAATTTTATCTAAATTAGAAATATATACCTTTGGCTATGCTGCTTCTGAAAAGTCATTGTTTGGTGATATTTATTTTGAGAGTTTCATCAATCAGTTCGATCTAATAAGTAAGGTGGCGTCTAATAACAGCTTGCCAGACGGCGGAAGTCCAAGGCAATATATTAATGATGAAGGACGCGGCCATCTGTTGAATGCTCATTATCTATCTGCATTTAAAACGGGTAAGTTTCATACAAAGCAAGGTGTGGGTAGTCGCTTGTCGCGCTATTTATCGTCCGCTAAATAATTTTATATTTTAAACAAAACTAATCCAATAACTGGAGTAACGTATGGTACAAGCAGCAGCAAGACATATTTTGGTTGATTCTGAGGAAAAATGCCTTGAATTAAAAACTGAAATTGAAAACGGTACAAGCTTTGCTGATATTGCGAAAAAAAACTCATCCTGTCCATCAGGACAAAGCGGTGGCGATCTTGGAACTTTTGGGCCAGGGCAGATGGTTAAAGAGTTTGATGAGGTCGTCTTTAGTGCTGAACTGAATAAGGTTCAAGGCCCAGTACAAACTCAATTCGGTTATCATTTATTAGAAGTAACCAGTCGTGATTAGTTAATTGGCTTAGTCGTATCGAGAATGGCTGATATTTATTTTGTGTGCTAATGCCGCATAAATATCAGCTGTTTAAAAATAATCACTATTTTGGCTTAAGAATAGTGTGAATGCCCTCACATTTAGATTGAGCGTATCGGCAGTTTCTGGTAATCTGGCGTCCCATCTTGAGATGAAAATCTCCCCCCACATAATTTGTATCGAGATCACTCATATATAGCGCTTAATACAGGCTATTTGGGTTTCACAATCTGAGAAATGACAGGACTTACATGACACGTTTTATTTTCGTGACCGGCGGCGTTGTATCTTCTTTAGGGAAGGGTATTGCAGCAGCTTCTTTGGCCGCTATTTTAGAGGCGAGAGGGTTGAAAGTGACCATGCTCAAGCTGGACCCTTACATAAATGTAGATCCTGGAACGATGAGCCCTTTTCAGCATGGCGAAGTATTCGTGACTGAAGATGGCGCAGAGACTGATCTCGATTTGGGGCACTATGAGCGTTTTATTCGTACCACAATGTCAAAGCGTAATAACTTTACCAGTGGTCGAGTGTATGAAGATGTGTTGCGTAAAGAACGTCGTGGTGACTATCTAGGTGGAACGGTTCAGGTTATCCCTCATATCACAGACGAAATTAAGCGTCGTGTCGTTGAGGGTGCAAATGGTTATGATATTGCGCTGGTTGAAATCGGCGGCACAGTTGGGGATATTGAGTCGCAACCTTTCCTTGAGGCAATACGACAGTTAAAAATTGAAGTGGGTTATCAACGTGCGTTATTTATGCATTTAACATTGGTACCTTATATCGCCACGGCTGGAGAAACTAAAACCAAGCCTACGCAGCATTCTGTTAAAGAAATGCGCTCTATTGGTATTCAGCCAGACATCTTGGTTTGCCGTTCTGATCATGAAATCGATGCCGCTTCGCGTCGAAAAATAGCCCTGTTTACAAACGTTGAGGAGCGTGCGGTTATTCCATTACAAGATGCGAAAAGTATTTATTTAATTCCGCGTATGCTTCATGAGAGTAAACTAGATCAGATTGTTGTAGAACGATTTGGCTTAGATTGCCCTGAAGCTGATTTGTCAGAGTGGGATAAGGTTGTTGAAGATGAAGCGAACCCAGAAGGTGAAGTAACCATCGCTATGGTGGGTAAGTATATGGAATTGCTGGATGCTTATAAATCATTGATTGAAGCAGTCAAGCATGCAGGTATACGTACGCATACCAAAATAAATATTAAGTATATTGATTCTGAAAGCATTATTGATGACGGTACTGAAGTGCTTGAAAGTGTGGATGCGATACTTGTGCCAGGTGGGTTTGGGAATCGTGGTGTTGAAGGGAAAATAGCGACGGTAAAATTTGCACGAGAGAACAAAATTCCATACTTGGGGATCTGTTTGGGCATGCAGGTTGCGGTGATTGAATATGCGCGTAATGTCGCTGGTATAGAGGCTGCGCATAGCACTGAATTTGTAAAAGATTGCGAGAATCCAGTCGTGGGTCTTATTACTGAATGGCAAGACGCGAGTGGTGCGGTTGAACAGCGAAGTGCGCAGTCTGATTTAGGCGGTACAATGCGTTTAGGTGCTCAAGAGTGTAATCTTTTAGAGGGTTCAACTGCGAAAGCGAGCTATGGTAAACCGGTCATAGTAGAACGTCATCGTCATCGCTATGAAGTAAATAATAACTTTTTACCTAAGCTGGAAGAGGCTGGTCTGATTGTATCGGGTCGATCGAAAGATGATTCTCTCGTTGAAGTCGTTGAAGTACCTGATCACCCTTGGTTTGTTGCTTGTCAGTTTCATCCAGAATTCACCTCAACACCGCGTGATGGTCATGGTTTGTTTGAGGGTTTTGTTAAGGCTGCTATTGCGTATAAAGGTTAGTTCGGTGCTTTAGTATAAGTACTTAGCAGCGTTTAAGTTAACAATCTTAGGTAGAGAAAATGACGCAAAAAACTGTTCAAATTGGCGATGTTTCGCTTTCTAATGAATTACCGTTTGTACTCTTCGGTGGTATGAATGTATTGGAATCGCGTGACATGGCAATGCAAGTTGCCGAGGCTTATGTTGAAGCAACACAAAAGTTAGGTATTCCTTATGTATTTAAGGCCTCTTTTGATAAAGCCAATCGTTCTTCTGTTTCATCTTATCGTGGGCCCGGTTTAGATAAAGGGCTTCGAATCTTTGAAGAAATTAAGCAAACGTTTGGTGTGCCAATCATTACTGATGTTCACGAAACGCATCAAGCGCTGCCTGTTGCCGAAGTATGCGATATAATTCAATTGCCCGCATTTTTATCTCGACAGACCGACCTTGTGATGGCAATGGCCAAAACAGACGCTGCGATTAATATTAAAAAAGCTCAGTTTTTAGCGCCACAAGAAATGAAACATATTCTTAAGAAGTGTGAAGATGCGGGAAATGACCGTCTGATTCTGTGTGAGCGAGGAAGTAGTTTTGGTTATAACAACCTAGTGGTTGATATGCTGGGTTTTGGTGTAATGAAAACTTTCAATTACCCTGTTTTTTTTGATGTAACCCATGCCTTACAACAGCCAGGAGGTCGATTAGATTCTGCTGGAGGACGTCGAGAAGCGGTGACTGATTTGGCTTTAGCGGGTATGACTCAAGGCCTAGCAGGTTTATTTTTAGAGGCACATCCAGATCCAGCTCAGGCTAAGTGTGACGGCCCGTGCGCATTACGTTTAAATCAATTGTTGCCTTTTTTAGAGCGCGTTAAAGCAATTGATGATCTGATTAAGCAGTTTAAGCCACTTAATACCGCTTAAACGAGCAAACTAACTTTATGGTCTCCCCGTTACTGTTTAAAACTACAGGTTTAAAACAAAGGAGGCTGAGAACATTGATTTTAGATATTTTGAAAGCTTGGAGAAAGATAAATGACAGTAATTATTGATATTAAAGGTCGTGAGGTTTTAGACTCACGTGGTAATCCAACTGTCGAAGCGGATGTCATTCTTGCTTCTGGTGTAATGGGTACAGCTTGCGCACCGTCGGGCGCATCTACTGGTTCAAGAGAAGCTTTAGAGTTGCGTGATGGTGATAAATTACGTTATTTAGGTAAAGGTGTTTTAAAAGCAGTTGCAGGTATTAATGTTGATATTTTAGGCGCATTAAAAGGCGTTGATGTAACAGATCAGCGCGGTCTAGATCAGATTATGCTTGATCTCGATGGTACTGAAAATAAAGAGAAGTTAGGTGCGAATGCAATTTTAGCGGTATCTTTGGCCGCAGCAAAAGCCGCAGCGAAAGAAAAAGGCGTTGAACTATACGAACACATTGCTGATATCAATGGTACGTCAGGTCAATTCAGCATGCCTGTTCCAATGATGAATATCATCAATGGTGGTGAACATGCCGATAATAATGTCGACATACAAGAATTTATGGTTCAGCCGGTGTCAGCACCAACTTTTGCTGAAGCGTTGCGTGCAGGGGCTGAAATTTTTCATGCCTTGAAAAGCGTATTAAAAGCAAAAGGCTTAAATACTGCGGTAGGTGATGAAGGTGGTTTTGCGCCTAATTTGGCATCGAATGCGGAAGCTTTAGCTGTCATTAAAGTTGCTGTAGCAAATGCTGGTTATGAGCTAGATAAAGATATTACTTTAGCTTTAGATTGCGCTTCGACTGAATTTTATAAAGATGGTAAATATGATCTAAGTGGCGAAGGAAAGGTGTTTTCTGCTGAAGGTTTTAGTGATTATCTTGCTGAACTTTGTGATCAATATCCTATTGCGTCGATTGAAGATGGCCAAGACGAGTCAGATTGGGCGGGTTGGAAGTACCAAACAGAAGTACTTGGTGACCGTGTACAGTTAGTCGGCGATGATCTATTTGTTACAAATACTAAAATACTGGCAGAAGGTATTGAGAAAAATATCGGCAACTCTATCTTAATCAAATTTAACCAAATTGGTACGTTGAGTGAAACGCTCGATGCGATTAAAATGGCGAAAGATGCCGGTTATACGACTGTTATTTCTCATCGCTCGGGTGAAACGGAAGATACTACAATAGCAGACCTTGCTGTCGGAACATGTGCTGGCCAGATTAAAACAGGTTCACTATGTCGCTCTGATCGGGTTGCGAAATACAATCGCTTATTACGTATTGAGGAGCAACTTGGCGCTAAAGCTCCTTATAAAGGGCGCTCAGAGATCAAGGGGCAGTAGCATCATTGGTGGGTTCCTTTAAAGGCACTGAGTTTACGCTCAGTGCCTTTTTGCTTTATAGTGTTTATTGCTCATTTCCTTCGCAATTTAAAAAAATTGTTCTTAAATCTTTTTCGCGAAAAGCTCATTCCTGAACTAGAGTAATTCAGAGCCCTTAAGATTTATATTTACCCGCTAGGTTGGTAAATTTGCTGTTTAATGAGACGATAGAAGTAATGATATTTTTATTTAAAAAACCTGAGAGTAAGGAATGCTTGTGAAGGTGATTTGGAGCATACTGATTGTTGCTACTTTGTGTCTCCAGTATCGTTTATGGGTTGGTGAAGGCAGTTATGCTGAAGTTTGGCGATTACAGCAAGCCGTGCAGCTGCAAAAAGATGCAAATCAGGTATTAATTACTAGAAATAGTCGATTAGATGCAGAACTGGTCGATTTGAAAAATGGGTATGATGCAATTGAAGAGCGCGCTCGTATTGGTTTGGGTATGATTGGTCGCAATGAAACCTTCTATATGGTCGTTAGTTCAATAGATTAAGTTAACCGCTCTTATATACTCACTATTACTGTACTTTTCACAACATTAAATCGACTTATATATCATGTCAGAAACATTCCGCTCAAATTTCTGGGTTATTTTGCCAGCTGCCGGTATTGGCTCAAGAATGTCCGTCGATCGCCCAAAACAATATTTGAAATTAGCAGATCAAACCATCTTAGAGCATACAATTAATTGTTTTTTGTCGCACTCCGCTTTTCAAACAGTGGTGTTAGGTTTATCAAAGGATGATCAATATTGGGCGCAGCTGCCATTATCGAATGATTCACGTATTCAAGTTTTTATGGGTGGTGCTGAGCGCGTTGATTCAGTATTAAATGGCTTAGCTTTTATTAGTGATCGAGCCAAGCCAAATGATTGGGTTTGGGTGCATGACGCGGCAAGACCATGTTTAAGTCATGCTGATATAGATAAATTAATATGCGCGTTAGAGGCGAATAATGACGGTGCGCTATTGGCTGTTCCCGTCCATGATACCGTGAAGCGTGTGAATGAGCGTTTTAATGTCGAAACTACCGTCGATCGTAAGGGTTTGTGGCGGGCGATGACGCCGCAAGTATTTCGCTTTTCTCAATTAAAGCAGGCTTTGGAGCAGAGCTTGGAAGATCATGTTCGTGTAACGGATGAATCTTCTGCCATTGAATATATGGGAGGAGCGCCTTTTCTTGTGCAAGGTTCCGATAGGAATATTAAAGTGACTCACCCAAGTGACTTAAAGGTAGCCGCTAGAACAATCCAAGAAAATATAAAAAAGGAATTAACTTTGCCAATACGAATAGGAACAGGATTTGATGTTCATGCTTTTGGCGACGGTAATTTGATTGTCTTAGGTGGCGTAAAAATCAATTATTCTCGCGGACTAATTGCACATTCGGATGGTGATGTTTTACTGCATGCCATTATAGATGCTTTGCTTGGAGCGCTTGCTTTGGGTGATATTGGTAAGCATTTTCCTGATACAGATGAAGAATGGAAAGGGGCGGATAGTCGCAAATTACTACGTGCTGTGATGGCGATAATTATGGGTAAGGGTTATCGGGTCGGCAATCTTGACTCCACTATTATTGCTCAAGCGCCCAAGATGGCGCCTCATATTGAGTGTATGTGTCGAAACATAGCTGAAGATTTAGATGTGCCTGTGAGTGATGTAAGCGTAAAGGCTACGACTTCTGAGCGTTTAGGGTTTACGGGGCGCAAAGAAGGTATTGCTTGTCAGGCTAGTATAATATTGGTTCGTATATGAATTTTAACGATATAAAAGAGCGTAATTTTCCCAATGAGTTTTGATTTGGATTTTCCAAGAGCCTCAAAAGAAGTGCCGGCACAGGGTGTGATTAAGGCTGGAGTGGCAGACTTCTATGTTGAAGAGTTGATGGACCCGGTATTGGCAAATGAGGGTGAGCACACTTGGCTTTGGATCGAAAAAGAAGGTCAAAATACTGAATATGTCGCGGGCTTATTAGCTGAGTATTCGGGTGTGAAAAAAATGGATGTTGGTTTTTCTGGTATGAAGGACCGTTGGGCGCAGACAAGGCAATGGTTTAGTATTTATTTAGGCGCAAAATCTGAGCCAGATTGGAGTGCTTTCGACGAGGAAGGTGTTCGTATTATAAAACTGGGCCGGCATGTTAAAAAATTACGCCGTGGTGAGCATCGCGGCAACCGGTTTAAAATTATTGTAAGAGATCTGGTTGAGTTCGCGTGTTTGTCGACCAATTTAGAGTTTATTCAGAAGCAAGGCTTTCCAAATTATTATGGCCCGCAACGATTTGGTTATCATGGTGCAAACCTTGAAAGAGGCGCGCGTTATTTTGCTGGCGAAATAAAAGCATCTCGATCACAGCGTTCTTTCTATTTGTCTGCTGCAAGATCGTACCTGTTCAACTTAAATTTGGCAGATGCTGTTAATAATGAGACTTGGCATAGCGACACCGTTGGCGGGCCATTATATGGTGATCAACAGGAGGGTGTTACTCCATTATCTTCACCGGAGAGGTTATATTTAGATAATCATCCCTCTTTAGCGAAAGGTATCCATAAAAATCGTTTAAAGCTAGAAAGACGAAGCTACCGTATCGTACCTGCGTCAATGTGCTGGGAACAAGAAGGTGATATGCTAACGCTCGGTTTTGATCTACCTACGGGTATTTTTGCAACCTCGTTGCTAGCAGAGTTTTTGAATTATCGTGTATTGCTTGGAGAGGCTTAGAGTAAATTACTATGGCATTATTAATTTCAAATGATGATGGTATTAATGCAGAAGGCATTCAGGTGCTTGCTGAGGTTTTGTCTACAGCGTTCAGCGTTCGAGTTGTTGCGCCAGATCGAGATCATAGCGGTGCGAGTGGCTCATTAACCTTGGGCAGACCTTTACGCGTAACGACGCTCCGAAATGGTTATGTTTGTGTCGATGGTACGCCTGTGGATAGTGTACATTTGGGTATTTCATCTATATGTAACACAGAGCCGGAACGAGTCGTATCAGGTATTAATAGTCATGAAAACTTAGGTGATGATGTCTTATATTCGGGTACTGTTGCAGCGGCGATTGAAGGTCGTTTTTTAGGTCAGCCAGCCATTGCTGTGTCTTTAGTAAATCGTGGTAATCATTTTTACAATACTGCTGCGAGAGTGGTGTTAGATATACTCGGCAATAAGAAAGAATTAAATTTACCGCCGAAAACTGTTTTGAATGTAAACGTGCCAGACCTGCCTTATGAGCAATTAAAGGGGATTAAAGTTACACGTTTAGGGCATAGATCAAAAGGTCTTGCACCAGAAAAGATTTCTGATCCAAGAGGGCGAGAGCGATATTGGATTGCCGCAGCTGGAGAGGGGGATGATGCGGGTCCCGGAACAGATTTTTACGCTGTAGCACATGATTTT
Source organism: Oleiphilaceae bacterium (assembly GCA_047628385.1). Classification (GTDB taxonomy): domain Bacteria; phylum Pseudomonadota; class Gammaproteobacteria; order Pseudomonadales; family Oleiphilaceae; genus PZPK01. The sequence continues at coordinate 16,876 of JBLHVH010000017.1, read as the reverse complement.
GTATCGATAACGCCTATACAGGTTGATATGACGCGTCATGAAAGCTTGGTCGATCTTGAAACATGGTTAGAGGAATAAGTTAAAGTGAGTCAAATGCTTGATCTCGCAGGGATAGGAATGACGTCTAGACGCACGCGAATGCGCTTAGTCCAACGTCTCAGGGATGAAGGTATTCGTAATGAAGATGTGTTGTCTGTGATTGTAGAAACACCTCGGCATATTTTCCTTGATGAAGCCTTGGCGCATAGAGCGTATGAAGATACAGCTTTGCCGATTGGCTATAACCAGACCATATCGCAGCCTTATATTGTTGCTCGAATGACCGAGTTGATTTTAGAGGGGGCGCCCCGCCGAGTCTTAGAGTTAGGTACGGGTTCTGGTTATCAGGCTTCCGTTCTTGCACAGCTTGTTGATGAGGTTTATAGCGTTGAACGAATAAAGCCGCTTCTAGAGAAAGCATTGTCCCGCTTTCAGCGATTAAAGCTGAGGAATATTGTTGCAAGACATGCTGATGGTGGTGTTGGTTGGCCTGAGTGTGCGCCTTATGATGCGATTTTGATGACTGCTGCGCCAACAGAAATTCCGTTGGAGCTAGTGCGTCAATTAAAAGAAGGGGGCAGAATGGTCTTACCTTTGGGGGATGCGTCGCAGAGCCTGACAGTCGTAACTCGTCGAGGTAGTCGTTATGAACAAAAAATTATTGAACCCGCTCTATTTGTACCTTTTTTACCCGGCGTCGTACCTTAGTGCTGGTTTGAAAATTATGCTGTAACGAGCTAGTGGTTAAGGTAGTTACTAGTGGTAATGGCGCATGTAGTGGTTTGTATGCACAAGTTATTGTGAAAAATACATAAAAATAGAATGTAGGAATGAGGTCGTTAACGTTGATATTTGTCAAAGTTGTCGGCCTTATTTTTTGGCTACGTGTAAATGTAAAGAGGTTGTTAGTTTGAAACTCGATTTTTGGTTATTTTTAAAAGGCGTTTTAATGGGCGCTGCTGATATTGTTCCTGGCGTGTCGGGAGGGACAATTGCTTTTATTACAGGTATTTATGAACGCTTATTGTTATCACTTCAATCTATATTGCCTGCTTTAATTGAACTGATCAAAGATCGAAATTTTTCTTGTTTCTGGAAAACAATAAATGGCAGTTTCTTGATAACTCTTTTTTCAGGAATTTTGTTAAGCGTTATAATTTTTGCTAAATTAATCGCTTATTTGTTGGTCACGCATCCGGTCCCGTTATGGTCATTTTTCTTTGGTCTAATTGTTGCTTCTGTTGCGATTATTGGAAAACAAATAAGTGAATGGAATATAAGGTTGTTTATTTCTGTTGTAGCAGGTGTTTTGATTGCGTATTGCCTTACGCAATTGTCACCAGCTAGTGTAGAGCATAGTTATTTGAATGCTTTCTTGTCAGGTTTGGTTGCGATTTGTGCCATGATATTGCCAGGTATTTCAGGAAGTTTTATTTTGGTTATGTTGGGTACATATTCATTTATTCTTGGCGCTATTAAAGATTTTGATATGCTTGTTTTAATGATATTTACATCAGGTTGTTTGATTGGGCTCCTGTCAATTGCCAATGTTCTTGTTTGGGCGTTCTCTCACTTTCGGAATGTAACGCTAGCTTTGTTAACTGGATTTATGATCGGCGCATTAACTAAAGTGTGGCCATGGAAAGAAGTGCTGACGTATCGTGAAGATCGGCATGGCAGGCTACTGCCTTTATTAGAGCAGAATGTATTGCCAGATACGTATGAATTGTTAAACGGTGTCCCTGCTCAGATCGAGATGGCGCTGGTATGTTTTGTGGGGGCTGTTTTCGGTGTATTATTTTTAGAGTCTTTTGCTGGTCGATCAAAAAAGCCTGTTTCGGGTGAAGTGTGACGCAGTAGATATCCATGTGTTCTAAGGTAACACTTTGGTTTTTATGGTAACGTGTTTTATAAATATAACATTCTAGAATATAGCTATATATTAGTGACTTAGGAATGTTTCTTAAAAAGTCTCTGAAATAAAAAGCTGTAAAAGTAATAATAAATGCCGCACATATAACTTTAAAGAATAGCGTGGTGCTCTAAATTGTTTAAAAAACATACAGAATTTAATCTCTCTTGCATGAAATGTATGCGAGTTTTTTGTTCTGTAACAATATGTATCCTGATTGCACTTCCTATAACTGCATGTACCCCTCGTTCAATTTACTACGATAAAAATTTTAATCCACCTGTTTACTTTGGGCGACATGTCGTTCGTAAGAATGAAACACTTTATTCGATTGCTTGGCGTTATGGACGTGGGTTTAAGGAGTTAGCTGAAGCGAATGAAATTACGACGCCGTACATTATTTCAGTAGGCCAGATCATAAGTTTAGAGCGCTCTTCGAAAAGTTCAAATAATATAACCAAATCGTCACAATCGAAGGCTATAAGAAAAACAAATGTAACGAAAGGTAAAGTTAGTAAACCAAGCGTAAAGCATGTAACAACAAATAAAAAACGTAAGAACTTCAACAACATAAAATGGCAGTGGCCGCATCTTGGCCCGATACTTGCGATGTACTATTTGAGTGATGAAAAGAACGTCAGTAATAAAAAAACGGTTAAAAGACGAAGCGGTCAAAAATATATCAATAAAGGCATCGATATTTCAGGTCGTGTAGGTGAGGCAATTTTTGCAGCAGCATCTGGAGAGGTGGTGTATTCAGGAAATGGCTTATTAGGCTACGGTAATTTAGTCATCATAAACCACAATGACACTTACTTAAGTGCCTATGCTCATAACCGGCGTATCTTAGTCCAGGAAGGGCAAAAAATAAAAAAAGGGCAAAAAATTGCTGAAATGGGGCGCTCTGAGACAAGCAAGCCAATGCTGCATTTTGAAATTAGAAAGAATGGCGAGCCGGTTGATCCGATGCGCTACTTACCTACAAAGTAGGTCTAATAATAAATGCTAGGCAATCAGAAAAAGTAGTAGAAGTAAGAATATAACAGACAGCTAGGTTGCCATAAAAGTCGACATTTAAGTTGATAGGCAAACAATAAGAAGCAGAGGAAAGTATTATGTCAGCAGAAAGAGAAGAGTGTTTTGATACAGCGACTATTGATAAGCCTGCGAAAAAAACCGCTAAATCATCTTCAAAGGTTACGCCGATTAGTCGTGCCGCTAAGCCAGTCAAGGAAGCTAAGTCATACCGACAGTTAGATGCCACACAGATGTATCTAAATGAAATTGGATTTTCACCTCTACTTACACCAGAAGAAGAAGTTTATTTTGCTCGCTTGGCACAAAAAGGTGACGAAGCAGGGCGTAAACGCATGATTGAGAGTAATCTTCGTTTAGTCGTCAAGATTGCACGTCGTTATGTGAATCGAGGTCTAACGCTGTTAGATTTGATTGAAGAAGGTAATTTAGGATTGATTCGTGCAGTTGAGAAATTTGACCCTGAAAGAGGCTTTCGTTTTTCAACGTATGCAACATGGTGGATTCGTCAAACGATTGAACGAGCGATCATGAATCAGACTCGCACAATTCGTCTACCTATACACGTAGTAAAAGAATTAAATTTATATTTAAGAGCTGCACGTGAATTAACTCAAAAGCTAGATCATGAACCTTCACCTGAAGAAATAGCAGATTTACTAGATAAACCAGTAGCGGATGTTAAACGCATGCTAGGTTTGAATGAGCGTATTGCATCGGTTGATATGCCAATTGGTGGCAATGGCGAAAAATCATTATTGGATACTGTTGCGGACGAGTCAGCATCAGATCCAGCTGAAGTGCTGCAGGATAGTAACTTGCGTGGCAGTATTGATGGTTGGTTAGACCAGTTGTCAGGTAAACAGCAGGAAGTATTAGCAAGACGTTTTGGTTTACGCGGCTATCGGATGAGTACTCTAGAAGAAGTGGGTACTGAAATTGGATTAACGCGTGAACGAGTTCGTCAGATTCAAGTTGAAGCGCTAAAGCGTTTACGAGATATCCTAGAAAAGCAAGGGTTGAGTGGCGATACCTTATTCCAGTAAGTCTATAGCGCTATTTTTCTAGATAAATTAAAACCTTGGTATGAATTTTCATTCCAAGGTTTTTTTATGGCTGTTTGAACTTGGCTCGCTAAAAGGATGAATATGAAAATGTAGGTTAAGGTTTATATTTTCCTGGTTTATCTTTACTCTCCTTCTTTAGCGCCGTACTCACATAGGTCTTCAATCAAACAAGCTCCGCACTTAGGCTTTCTGGCTATGCAGGTGTAACGGCCATGTAGAATCAACCAGTGATGGGCATCTAATAGGTATTCTTTAGAGATGACTTTAAGAAGCCTCTTTTCGACATCAAGTACATTTTTTCCTTGAGCGATTTTTGTGCGGTTTGAGACCCTAAAAATATGAGTGTCGACAGCCATGGCAATTTGCCTGAATGCTGTGTTTAGCACCACGTTAGCTGTTTTTCTTCCTACACCGGGTAGTTCTTCCAGCAGCTCTCGTGTGTCGGGTACGACCGAATTATGTTTGTTGACGAGGATGTTGCAGGTCTTGATTATATTTTCAGCTTTCGTATTGAACAACCCTATCGTTTTTATATAGGATTTTAAGCCATCTAGTCCAAGTTTAGAGATGCTTGCGGGTGTATTTGCAATGGGGAATAATTTTGCGGTCGCTTTGTTTACGCCTTTGTCTGTAGATTGGGCGGATAGAATAACGGCAATCAGGAGTTCGAAAGTACTGGTGTACTCAAGTTCAGTGAGTGGCTCTGGATTGTTGTGTTTGAAGCGACTAAAGATAATATTGCGTTTTGAGTTGTTCATAATTTGTACGATTTAAGGTTTTTAAGGTTTTTTTTTAAAAAAGAAAAGAGTATACTTTATCCGGTTTTGAAATCTCGGCTTATTTTTTTATGTTTTACAATGTGAATGACTAGTAATAGAATCTCGTTTTGTCTGCATAAGTTATACCCCGATTTTCAGCATTTAGTAAGTTTAGTTTTTTAAGTCAGGATATGATTATGTCAGATAGAGTTACAGGTAAAGTTAAGTTTTTCAACGAATCTAAAGGTTTTGGTTTTATTGAGCAAGAAAGTGGTCCAGACGTGTTTGTTCACTTCAGCGCAATCCAGTCAGATGGTTTCAAGACTCTTGCAGAAGGTCAGGCAGTTGAATTTACAGTTGGTCAGGGCAATAAAGGTCCTCAAGCTGAAAACGTAACACCTTTATAGTCTAAACTATAAGTGTTATTCATTTTACCAAGTGCTAGCAAAAGCTTGTACTTGGTGAAATATTTTTTACCTCTTCTTCTTTTTACCTCCTCTTCATTTTAAACTATTTACGTTTTATAATATTATTGCTTGTTGTAATAACATCTTCATTTTTAACAATCTTTCAAGTTTCTATTGTTTCGAGTAAAATTCATTTTTATAGATGATATTTTTTCGACTATTCTTCTATTTTTTTCCTGATTTATTAGTCGAATGTTCTAACTGGACAAACAACCATGGCGTTAAGCTTGAAAGGCACAAAAATATTATTGGGTATTACGGGTGGGATAGCTGCCTATAAAGCAGCTGAACTTTGTCGAGAACTTAAAAAAAATGGTGCTGACGTTAGAGTTGTGATGACTAAAGGCGCAATAGAATTTATCACACCATTAACTATGCAGGCATTATCAGGAAATCCCGTTCATTTTGAATTGCTTGATCCTGCGGCAGAAGCTGGGATGGGACATATTGAATTAGCGAAATGGCCTGATTTAATTGTTATTGCACCCGCGACCGCAAATTTTATTGCAGGTTATAGTCAAGGCTTAGCGGGAGATCTATTGAGTACCTTATTATTGGCGTCGGTATCTAAGGTTGCTCTGATACCGGCTATGAATCAAGCGATGTGGTTGAACCCGCTCACAAAGAAGAATGTTAGTGAGTTATTATCAGTGCTCAATGAGCAGTTAGTAATTTGGGGGCCTCAAGAAGGCGAGCAAGCGTGTGGTGATGTTGGACCGGGCAGAATGCTTGAAGCCAAAGAGATATGTGCAAAAGTACAAGGCTATTTTGGGCAGCAGAATACGCCTCTAAAAGTGAAGGCTCTGCAAACAGGAAAATTGTTTGGTAAACGAGTGATTATTACTGCTGGACCGACACGAGAAGCTATTGACCCTGTGCGTTATATTAGTAACCATAGTTCAGGGAAAATGGGGTATGCGCTAGCGCAAGCTTGTCTTGACCAAGGCGCTGACGTGCTATTGGTTTCAGGCCCTTGTCAATTAGATTGTCCGACCTCTGTAGCGCGTATAAATGTAATTTCTGCGCTTGATATGCACAAAACGGTTATGACGCAACTTACGGTGGGGTGTGATATTTTTATCGCAGCAGCCGCAGTTGCTGATTACCGCCCAGAACATTTAGCGGATAAAAAAATTAAAAAATCAGGTCAAGATGATATGAATATCACCTTATGCCAAAACCCGGATATCGTTGCGTCTGTTGCATTGACCGCAGATAAACCGTTTACGATTGGCTTTGCTGCGGAAACGAACGATTTATTAAAGTATGCTAAAGGAAAATTGCAAAATAAAAGCTTGGATATGATTATTGCAAATGATGTTTCAAATCCTGATATCGGGTTTAATAGTGAGCAAAATGAAGTCTATGTGATTACTGAGGATGAGGAAATAAAGCTTGATCAACAATCTAAATCCGATTTGTCAGAAAAAATCGTGAACCTGATAATTCAACGCATCTAAAATATATGTTAATGAGAGCTTTCAATGAATAATGATACTTTACAAGTTAAACTCCTAGATCCTCGACTAGGGAATGAAATTCCAATTCCAGAGTATGCAACCGATGGTTCTGCGGGTTTAGATTTACGAGCATGTCTGGCAGAAAGTTGTCAACTTGCACCGGGTGAAACCCGTTTGATTCCAACGGGAATGTCGATCTATATTGAAAACCCAGGGCTCGCCGCTATGTTGTTGCCTCGGTCTGGTTTGGGCCATAAACACGGTATTGTTTTAGGTAATTTAGTCGGTTTAATTGATTCGGATTATCAGGGCCAGCTAATGGTTTCTTGTTGGAATCGTGGCGATAAAACTTTTACGATAGAAGTCGGAGAAAGAATTGCACAAATGATTATTGTACCTGTTGTACAGGTCGGGTTTGAATTTGTGGATGAGTTTTCAGAAAGTAATCGCGGTGAAGATGGGTTTGGTTCGACTGGGCGAGCTTAAGATTAGTCGTTTAACGGGTAAGAAAAATTGCCAAGATAGCCTATGCTATGTAGATAGTGTGAATGAATTACAATGATAGGTCTGATAAAGGGTGCCCATGAAATTTTTGAAGAAAAAACCAGCACTGGTTAAAACGGTAAATAATGAGGCAAAAAGTAAAGCAAAAATGGATCCAGCTTCATTAAAAACGCCCCAAGTTGGCCAATCGATCCTGTCCTGGGTTTATCAGCCAGTATTAGCGGCCTTAGCGCTATTGGCAGTGGCTTATCTCTTATTAGAATTTATATTTGTTCAGGTCATTGAGCGACAGCAAAAAGTGGAAATTAAAACACTGATTACTTCGTCGATGGTCCAAAATTTTGACGCGTACATGAATCGTCGCAAAATGGCACTGAAGGCATTGTCTAGTAATATCGCGCTAAATACATTATCTAGTAATGATGCGGCCAAAAAATTGATGGAAGGGGAAGATCCTGAATTTTTGAATCGAGTGTTGAGTGCCGCCTTTTTAGATTTGGATCAGATATACGTTGTTTCATTGGCTGATCTTACTCAAGTGGGTACTTTAAACCCAAGCCTCAGTTTTGCGGGAATTGATCTGATTAGGCGAGCTGCTGCTGGTGAAGTGACGAGAGCAGAAGCTTTTCTATCAGATACTAATTGGCTATTTCAAATGGCAGCGCCTGTTAAGTCCGAGTCAGGTGACGTGTCCGGCGCAATAATGGCGACATTTAATTTAGATGAAATTAAGTCATTATTAGCTTTGCCGAATTCATTTCCACAAGGGAATCTGAGTTTGGTTAGTAATAATGGTTCAAGAGGTAAGGTTGTTTTTTCAACCGGAGCTGGAGATGTAGATCAAGTTGTAACGATTCCAACAACGGTTTCACAATGGAGCATAACTTATGCGCCAGCGTCCTGGGGTGAAATTGACAGAACGATGATGTGGATAGTTTTTGCAACGGTAGCCGTATTACTTGCATTAATTGTGTTTATAGTTTGTCGACTAAAGATGAATGCAGTAAAGCATGACTTGATACATGCCAATGCGCATTTTAAGAAAATGCTATTAGGCGAAGGTAGAAACATAAAACCTTTTGCTTTTGGTGAAATTCGTTCTATGGTGACGGCATTAAGTCATAATGTGAAAGACTTGAGGGCTGAACTCGAGAGTAAGGCAGCGAAGGTTAAAGAAGAAGAAAAAGAAAATAAAGTAGATGATGCTGATGCGCCTTTATTTGATGATGACTTGCTGGACCTTGACGTTCTTTCAGAAAATGACTTAACGCATGAGTCTCTCGATGCTGAAGAAAGTTTTGATGGTGATGACATGTTGAATGAGGTGAAAGGGCTAGATTTTGATATACCTCAGTCAATTTTTAGAGCTTATGATATTCGTGGTATTGTCGATGAAACTTTAAATGAAGGCATTGTTGAGTTAATTGGCCGGGCCGTTGCAACGGAGGCTTTATCACAGGGCCAAAAAGTATTATGCGTTGGCTATGATGGGCGTTTATCAAGCGATTCTTATTGTGAGGCTTTAACAATTGGTATTCTTAGTACGGGTGTAGATGTTATTAATATTGGGCAGGTTCCTACACCAGTACTTTACTTTGCCACGCATCATTTTAAAACTGATAGCGGTGTGATGATTACTGGGAGTCATAACCCAAGTAATTATAACGGCTTAAAAATTATGATTGATGGCAATACCTTGTCTGGTGATGATATTCAAAAATTATACAACCGGATTACTTTACAAGACTTTGCTCTAGGACAGGGGCAAAGGTCAGATCAGCCAATTGATCGAGAATATATTGACACCATTGTAAATGATATTGCCGTTGCAGCCCCCCTCAGGGTAGTCTTGGATGCAGGAAATGGCGTAGCTGGAGGTATTGCACCAGCATTAATTGAGGAGCTGGGTTGTGAAGTGATTCCCTTACATTGTGAGGTTGATGGTAACTTCCCTAACCATCATCCAGATCCTGGAAAACCAGAGAACTTACAAGACTTGATTGACGCTGTAAAAGAGCATGACGCAGATATTGGGATTGCATTTGATGGCGATGGTGACCGAATAGGCGTGGTCACAAATGAAGGTAAAATTATTTGGCCAGATCGTTTATTAATGTTATTTGCAAAAGATGTGGTGTCGCGTAACCCTGGTGCAGATATCATTTATGATGTGAAATGTTCTCGTAGGCTAAATGGCTTAATTAGTAGCTATGGTGGTCGACCTGTTATGTGGAAAACTGGCCATTCATTAATGAAAGCAAAAATGAAAGAGACGGGCGCGCTGCTTGCGGGTGAAATGAGTGGCCACATGTTTTTTAAAGAACGTTGGTTTGGTTTTGATGACGGCTTATATAGTGCGGCTAGATTACTTGAAATCTTGGGTGTTGAAGATCAAAGCACCGATGCAGTTTTTGCCAGCTTTCCTGAGGATTTCAGTACGCCAGAAATTAATATACCCGTAACGGATGAAACAAAATTTATTATTGTTGAAAAACTATGCTTGCTAAAAGGTATGTTTTCGGGCGGGAATGTGACGACCATAGACGGGTTACGTGTCGATTTTCCGAATGGTTGGGGCTTGTGTCGCGCATCAAACACTATGCCAGTATTGGTGTTACGTTTTGAAGCCGACGACGAAAGTGCTTTGCAAGAGATAAAAGCCAAATTTATTGCGCAGCTGAAAAGTATTGATCCAGAATTAGCGCTGAATTTCTAATCTTTTTAATATGCCGAAACTAAGTTATAAGCGTTTATAAAGAACTATTTGTTAGTTAGAAAGATAGGATAAAGAGAGAGTTATGAGTTTAGATAGAGAGTCAGCGGTGCAAGTTGCATCTGTTTTAAGTAAAGCTTTACCTTACATACAAAGGTTCGCAGGTGCCACGATCGTCATTAAATATGGTGGTAATGCGATGGAGAACGAAGAACTCAAAAATAGTTTTGCTCGTGATGTAGTACTAATGAAATTAGTGGGTATTAATCCCATTGTAGTGCATGGAGGCGGCCCTCAGATTGGGGACTTGCTTGGTCGGTTGAATATTGAAAGTCACTTTGTTGACGGCATGCGAGTGACCGATAGCCAAACCATGGACGTAGTTGAAATGGTGTTGGGCGGCAAGGTAAATAAAGAAATTGTAGCTTTAATTAATAGAAATGGCGGAAAGGCCATTGGCTTAACGGGAAAAGATGCGAACTTAATTCAGGCAAAACAACTAAAGGTTGACCAAGCTTCGCCAGAGGTTCAGCGATCTGAAATTATTGATATCGGACATGTAGGTGAAGTCACTAAAATAGATACGAGTGTCATTAACATGCTGACGCAGAGCGACGTGATTCCAGTTATTGCGCCGATTGGTGTGGGTAAAAATGGTGAGTCATATAATATTAATGCTGATCTGGTGGCAGGAAAAGTCGCAGAAGCATTGAATGCAGAGAAGTTGATTTTGCTAACTAATATTGCGGGTATTCAAGACAAATCTGGCAATGTGCTCACAGGTTTGACTACCAAACAGGTTGATACTTTAATCGCAGATGGCACAATTTATGGTGGTATGTTACCTAAAATTGGCTGTGCTTTAGATGCCGTGAAGAATGGTGTGAAAAGTGCACATATTATTGACGGACGTGTGAGTCATTCAACCTTGCTTGAGATTTTTACTGACGAAGGTGTGGGTACACTTATTACAAATAAGAGCGCTTAAAAAGATAATACTGAACGGCAGTAAAACATCTAGTGTACGTTCTAGCCTAAACGCTGTACTGCGTAAAATTTTTAACCAGAGCCAGTGGTTTAATTTTTTTATGCAAACAGTTGGGCTAGAAATTAAAGTTACCCATTTTGTTCAATTAAAATTGAATAATACTTTTTGATGTTTAAGGGCGAATAGCTATTGTCGACAACAAATGTCATTGTTTAAATAAATGTGTTTTCGGTTTACTGTTAGATAGAATTAGGTCTTTTTCGCCCACGACTTGATTTCGGCCCGATCGTTTGGCCTCTCGCATGCATTTGTCAGCTGTTCTAATTAAGTTTTCAGCACTTGTTCCAAATTTGTAATCTGCAACGCCTATTGATGCGGTAATTGTTCCGAGTTCTATCTTTTCGGCACTATCTGAAAGCGTTTGCTTGGATAGCCGATCGCGAATATTCTCTGCAACGATTAAAGCATCAGTATACTCTGTCTCGGGAAGTAAAATGATGAATTGCTCGCCGCTAAATCGAGCAACGAAATCACTACCTTTAATGTTGTTTTTAAGCAGTGTTGCGACAAAGCGCAGAACTTTATCGCCTATGGTGTGGCTAAACTTCTGATTGAAAGTTTTGAAGTGATCTAGGTCAATAAACAGTATACATAGTGGCTTTTCTTGCAATTTACTATTACTTACGCAGTTATCTACCTCCATATCGAAAGCGCGCCGATTGTTGATTTTAGTGAGCGAGTCAGTCGTGGCTTCAGCATTTAATTTGGCCACTTCTGCGCGTAAACTTTTCATTTCTTCCGTGATTTTTTCTAATGATGTTTGCATGTTCTGTGTAGAATTTTCTTGTTTTTGTGTCTCTTCTAATATGTGAGAGATGAGGTGTTTTATGTCATTAATATCATCAACACCTTCTACCTTTTTTGAAAAATCAGAAAGCGTATGAGCATAATTCGAGAGCCCCTCACCTTCAGATGCTATTTTAGTGAGAAAATCATTAATTATTTTCTTAACACTGGCACTTAATTGGTTAACTGCGGCTTGGTGTGCATTAGCAATGTGAGTAATATAAAGTTCTCTAAGGACGTTGTCTGAGAAGCTTGCATGCTGTTTGTCCAGTACATGAATGGCATCAACAAGTTTTGTGTTTTTTCCGCTTACATATTCATACCAAATTGCATAATTATCTGGGGTAGTGGGAATGTTGCGTTTGTTCATTTCTGGAAGCGTTTGTTTTAATAATGCAATTGCTTTTGAAATGTCGTCAGTGTTGCTCATTTGGTGCGTGACCCTTAGACCTGAAAAGTGGCTCTGGCGATTAAATTTATAGTGAATGATGACAAAATATTTGAAGTAAAATGCTTTAATATCAGTTTAGACTGAATTGTAGGAAGATAAAGTCTATCTTACTGTTTTTTCTATATAAGCATTGTGCGCTAAGTTTGCTATAGTTCTTTATAAATCATCTAATATCTGAATAGAAATACTCTGGAATTATCATAGATATGAAAAAAAATATACTCGTTACTTTATTTCTTTTTGTTATTTTATTTGTGAGTTCAAAAGCGTTTATTGCACTTTTTTCTTATCAAGCAATAGAAAAGCTAAAACAGTCTGTCGGGCATGAAGTGGCCATCACGTATACTTGGCTTTCTTCAGAATTAGATGGGACGATTGTTTTTCATGATCTTTCTATTACACCCTATCGCTTGAAGCGAACTTTTTATATTGACGGACTCAGGCTGAACTACGGTAACTATTATAGTCTATTGTTGAATCTTTCAAATTTGAGCTCCGGCAAGCATAATGGCTTACAAAGTTTAAAGGCTGGGACGATTAAAGGAAAGCTAGAGGGGCGAGATTTCGACGAATGGATAGAACTTGAATATGGTGAAACTTTTTCTAAGCTACTCGGGTTGTATGCTTGCGGGGGTCAGCGTCGTGCTAGTCACAATGATTTGAACAAAATGGGAGTTCATGAATATTCTTCTTCCATCACCTTTAAGAAAACTGAAAATAATGAATTGGGTACTCTGGATTTCTCTCTTGTCTTGGATAGAGGGCTTCTCGGAGAGACTGAATTAAGTACTGTTTTGGGAGCATCTTCGATACCCAATGATTTGTCTTTGTTAGATATCGAAAAAATTCAGTTAAACAGCTTGTCTTTAACGCATGTTGATAATGGTTACTTCCGTCGTTTAAGTAATTTTTGTTCGAAGTTTACTCAATTTGATCGAACCCAATTTAGTGAAAATGCGTCTAAGCAATGGCAGCAGAGTTTAAACTCAGTAGGCCTTGAAGCAGACGAGGCTGTAAGGGGTTTATATCGAGATTATTTATTACAAGGCGGTCAGCTAGCACTTAAATTACGCCCAGCGAAACCTTTTGTATTTGACCGCTTTAAACAGCTTATGGATAAAGATTTGATTTCTTATTTTGGTGTGTCTGCAAAATTAAATGGCACAGCGATGCTTGCCTCTAAATTGATTGTAAATGGACAGCATTTCAATCCACCTGTGGTCGTTGTGATTGATGATAAGAAAGACATGACTAAAAGTATTGAACAGAAGAAACGTGGTTACTTACCACTTCCGTTAGATCTGATAGAGCAAAGTATTCAGCAACAAGTGCGTTTGGTATTGTTGGGCGGAAAGGAATATGAAGGGCTTGTTGTTAAAGTAGGTGATTATAAAATTGAACTCAGCCAGATGCTGTCGGGTGGTTCGGTTGGATATTCATTGCAGCGCGATCAAATTGAAAGTATTGAAATGTGGTATTAAAAATTAATGAAAACTAATTCTATCCCTAAAGTTACATTGCCAAAGTTTGAAAAACTACTAAGCCAGTTGATCGCAACTCCGTCTATTAGTTCTCCTTCTTCAGATTGGGATCAGGGGAATTTGCCGGTTATTCGAGTATTGGAAGATTGGTTTGAACATTTAGGTTTCAGCGTTGAGATTGAACCTATTCCTGGACAAATAAATAAAGCAAATTTGATTGCTACCCTAGGAACAGGTTCGAATGGTTTAGTTTTGTCGGGTCATACGGATACCGTCCCTTATGATACGAAGAAATGGGCAAGTGATCCTTTTAAACTTATAGAGTGTGAACAGAAGTTATATGGTTTAGGCACGTGTGATATGAAAGGCTTCTTTCCGATTATTATTGAAGCCCTAAGGCAAATGGAGGGTGCCGAACTTACTCAGCCCTTAATCATTCTTGCAACCGCCGATGAAGAAAGTTCGATGTCAGGTGCGCGTGCTTTAGCACAGTCGGGCAGTATTCAAGGTCGAGCCGCTGTGATTGGAGAACCAACGAGCGTAAGGCCAATTAGAATGCATAAAGGTATTCTGATGGAGTCGATTGTTGTTTCTGGAGGGTCAGGGCATTCATCAAACCCAGACCTAGGTAATAGTGCTTTAGAGGGTATGTATGAACTCTTAGGTGAATTGCTGGCTTTTCGTACACGACTACAATCGCAATATCAGAATGATTTGTTTGACGTAAATGTGCCCACCTTAAATTTAGGTCGAATACAGGGCGGTGATAGTCCAAATAGGATTTGTGGCCATTGTGAGTTAAGTTTTGATATCCGGCCTTTGCCAGGAATGAATTCTGAATCACTTAAATCCGAAGTGCGGATGCTCGCAAAAAAAATTGCAGCTAAACGAGGGCTAAACATTAAAGTAGAGTCTCTATTTGGTGGCGTAGACCCTTTTGAAACCGATGCTCAAGCCGAATTAGTGCGTTTGTGTGAGTCTTTGACAGGACATGCTGCTGGCGTCGTTGCTTTTGCAACAGAAGCGCCTTTTTTAAGTTCTATGGGCTTGGAGACAATTGTGATGGGGGCCGGTTCAATTGATCAGGCGCATCAGCCAAACGAATATTTGGCGCTAGATCAAATCAAACCTATGTCGGATGTATTAGGTAAATTAATTAAATGCTACTGTGTTGACTCAAATGAAACTGGATTAAAAAATGAGTGAAATGAAGGAGTGGGTGGGATGGTTCAGAAAAGCATCACCTTATATAAATACTCATCGAAACAAGGTGATCGTGTTGGCCATAAGTGGCGAAACATTACAGCACTCTAATTTTGATAATATAGTGCATGATATTGCATTATTGAATAGCCTCGGCGTACGTTTAGTGATTGTGTTTGGTGCACGACCACAGATAGATGAGACACTTAAGAAGAATGGTATTGTTGCATCGTTTCATCAGTCTTTACGTATAACTGATCCTGAAATGATGCCGTTTGTTTTAGAAGCCTATGGACGCTTACGTTCTGAAATAGAAGCGAAGCTATCGATGGGGATTATTAACTCGCCGATGCATGGGGCAAAGATTAATGTCGTGAGTGGTAATTTTGTCATGGCTAGGCCTCATGGTGTAAGTGGCGGTATTGATTTTGGGTTAACAGGGCTTGTAAGAAGTATTGATGTCACGACGATTGAAGGGCATTTTGAAAATAGCGCTGTGGTATTAATTCCTGCTGTTGGCTACTCAATGACCGGTGATATTTTTAATTTAAGTTATGAGGCTCTGGCTGCTGAGGTTGCCGTAAAATTAACCGCCGAAAAATTAGTTTATTTTGGCCATCACAGTGGTGTTAAAAATGCTCAAGGCGACTTACTGCAGCAGCTGACGGTCGAAGAAGCTGCACGATATACAGTTGCATCAAGTGAGACAGATAAAAAGAGTGAAGCACAAGCCAATAAAAAATTGGATCAAGAACAAATAAACCAATTAACGGCTGCTGCAAAAGCATGCCAAGCGGGTGTCTCTCGCGTTCACATGTTGAGTTATGCGCATGACGGTGCATTACTAGAAGAGTTATTTACCAGAGATGGTCATGGAACCATGGTGAGTGTGGATCATTATGACCAGATTCGTCAGGCAAGATTAGAAGATACGAATGGTATTCTTGAGTTAATCAGACCGCTTGAAGAGCAAGGCTTTTTGGTTCGCCGATCAAGAGAGTTACTGGAAACCGAGTTAGATTATTTCTTGGTTGATGTAAGAGATAACGCGATCATTGGGTGTGCTGGCTTATACCCTTTTCCAGAAGACCAGGCAGGCGAATTGTCTTGTTTTGCGGTTGACCCTATTTATCGAAGGCATGGCCGCGGTGATCGTCTTTTAGATGCGATTGAAGCTAAGGCAACAAACCAGAATTTATCGAAGCTATTTGTGCTAACAACCCAGACGGAGCACTGGTTTAAAGAACGGGGTTTTGAACTTGTATCTGCCCAAAGCTTGCCCGGTGACAAAAATTATAATACTGATCGAAATGCCAAAGTACTAATGAAAAAAGTTAATGGAAAAACTAATTAATAAAACTAAAGAAGAGAAAAGGTTTAATTATGGAACGACGCTCTAGCTTACGAACACCGATACATCATGACGCGATGATGAAGCTAGATAACGGTAGAAGCTGGCCCTGTATCATTGCTGATTTTTGCTCTGAAGGTCTGCTACTTAAATACACACCAGAAGTTTGCGATGCGTTAGCTATTTATACTAAAGCGGTTGAAGGGAGAACGTTTAAGGTGGTTTTTTATGGCCAGCAACGCGAACAATATACACTGGAGTCTAAGCCAGTGCATGTGATGGAGCATGCCTCAGGGGTGCGCTTTACTGGCCGCTACGATGATGCAATAGCGTCGTTGTTAGAGTTTAATGCTCAAAGGCATCAAAAAGCGGTGCCAGAGGGTGAAATAAAACAAATTATTCGGGAGTGTATTGACAGCATTCAGAGTTTTACAGAACCTTTAATGAATGATTTTTATCCCGCTGTTATAAAGGAAGTCAAAGCAGCGGCGGTTGCCGCCTCGTCAGACCAATTATCAAGCTCAACGATGGAAGCGGCTAATAAAATTACGCGTGAACAAGTCTCGATGCTGAAAAACTTTATGGCTGCCATTCAAGACCC